>DASRDR010000201.1:0-6611 GCA_035652475.1 Candidatus Methylomirabilota bacterium
CACGGCCGGGGCCGACGCCGCCGGGGCCGCCCCGGGCGAGCGGCAGAACGGAGCGGCGCCGGCCGCCGGCCGGGCCGGCGCCCCCGCCGGAGCCGCGGCGGCGTCCTCCGGCCCGGCGCGCGCTGCCGCCGGGGGACGCGCCCGGGTCGTGGGTCGTCCTGGCCCCCGCGCGGCGGAGTGGGCGCCGGCCCGGCGCCCGAGCGGCGCGGGGGGCCGGAGCCCGCGCCCGACGAACCCCGAACACCAAAGGAGGCCGGCATGCCAGTCGTCCGCATCGCGATGTACGACGGGCGGTCGCTCGAGCAGAAGCGGCAGCTCGTCAAGGAAGTCACCGACGTGGTGGCCCGCGTCACCGGGAACACGCCGCAGGGCGTGCACGTGATCATCGAAGAGGTGAAGCGGGAGAACTGGGCGATCGGCGGGCTCCTCGGGCCCGACCGGCAGCCCGCGAAGGCCTGAAGGCCGGGGAGGCACGATGAGCAAGGTCGTCCGGATCGGGAAGGCCGCGATCCCGCCGCTCGAGCTCGCGACGGGCATGAACACCGTCTACAACGTCTGCCAGGAGACCGTCGGCAGCCAGATGCTCCGGATGGGCGTGTGCCACCACGCGCCGGACATGGCCGACATGAAGTGGCAGGGGAAAGCCGAGGAGTCGTTCTACGTCGCCAAGGGGAGCATCCGGGTCGCGTGGGACGACGGCCGGGGCGACTCCGGCGAGGCGACGATCCGCGAGGGCGAGCAGATCTTCCTGCCGCCCGGGTACCAGTACACGCTCAAGGCGACCGGCGAGCCGGCGGTGAACGTGTTCGCCATCGCGGGTGGCGCGACGGACGTGTCCGCCATCAAGGGCCCGGAGGCCGCCGCCCGGCTGCGGACGGCCGCCCAGAAGCTCGCCCACTGACGCGCGCGCGGGGGGCCCGCGCGGCGCCGGACGGCCGGCCCGGGGCGCGTCCCGGCACCGGCCGCCGCCGCCGCGGCGGGGCCGGTGACCGGCGCCCGGGCGCGCCCCGCGGAGGAGCCTCATGACCCGATCGCGACGCCTCGGCGTCCTCCTGAACGCCGAGTACCCGGCCGCCGAGCTGGTCCGCCTGGGCCAGCTGGTCGAGGCGCTCGGGTACGACCAGCTCTGGTACACCGACGTCCGGCTGTTCCGCGAGTGCTTCGTGGGCCTGGCCGCGCTCGCGATGAGCACGAAGCGCATCGAGCTGGGTCCCGGCGTGACCGACCCGTACTCGCGCCACCCCGGGGCGACGGCGGCCACGATGGCCACGCTCGACGAGCTGGCCGGAGGGCGGACCCTCCTGGGCCTGGGCGTCGGCGGCACCGGCTTCCGGGAGCTCGGGATCACGGCGAGGCTCCCGGTCGCCGCGCTCCGGGAGACGGTCGACGTGGTGCGGCGGCTCCTGGCCGGCGAGCGGGTCACCCTCCAGGGCAAGGTGATCGCCCTCCAGGACGGCCGCCTCCAGTTCGCGCCGCTCCGGAAGGCGATCCCGATCTACTTCGCCACCCACGGCGCCCAGGTCATGCGGCTCGCCGGCGAGGTCGCCGACGGGGTGCTGCTCGCCAACACGCTCGTCCCCGCCGCCGTCGGCTTCTACCTCGGGCAGCTCCGCGAGGGCGCCGCCCGTGCCGGGCGGACGCTCGCCGCCCTCGACGTGGCGCTCCGGCCGGAGGTCTGCATCGACCGGGACGAGGCGGCCGCGCGCGCCGTGATGCGACGCCGGGTGGCGGCGCGGCTCATCGCCGGATACCCCCACTGGGAGTTCCTGGAGCACCTGGACGTGCGCATGCCGGAGGCGTTCACCGCCATCGCCGCCGCCAAGGACACGAGCCGCCTCGACGAGGCCGCGGCCCGCCTCCCCGACGCGGTGCTCGACCGGACCGTCCTGGCGGGCCCGGCCGAGGCCGTCGCCGAGCGCCTGGCCGCGGCGCTCGGGCCGGAGATCACCTCGATCACCATCCGGGCGCACGCGGTCCCGGGGCGGAGCGTGGCGGACGTGCTGCGCGCGTTCGTCGAGCAGGTCGTGCCCCGGCTGCCGCCGGCCGGGGGCTGACCCCGGCGCCCGGGAGCCCCGCGGAGCCTCACTCATCCTCCACCAGAAAGGACCAGCGATGCTGACCTGGCACGGTCGCGAGATCCCGGAGACGCTGCCGGAGATCGTCGATCCCGCCCACACGGTGGTGATCATGCACGACATCCAGAACGACAACACCGGCCCCGACGGCGTGTTCGCCAAGGCCGGACGCCGGATCGACGTGACCGGCATCGTGCCGCCGATCGCCGCGTTCCTGGACACCGCCCGCCGGCACCGGGTGCGCGTGATGTACACGCAGTACACGAACCTGCCGGGGTTCGCGACGTTCCCCGACCCCCGGATCCGCGACAACCACGCGGTGCTCAGCGACCCCGCCCGCCGGTGGACGATGGAGTCGTCGCTGCTGGGCACCTGGGGATGCCAGACGGTGGAGGAGCTGAAGCCCCGCCCCGGCGAGATCGTGATCGACAAGTACCGGGTGGACGCCTTCATCGGGACCCCGCTCGAGTACCTGCTCCGGCTCCACCGCGTCCGCACGATCATCCACACCGGCATCGCGACCGAGGTGGGGATCCTCCCGACGGCCTGGCACGCGATCAACCTCGGATTCTTCGTGGTGGTGCCGGAGGAGCTGGTCGGGCCGATGCAGAAGGAGTATCACCACGAGGCGATGGCGTTCCTCCGCCGGCTCACCATCGTGACGCGGGCGGAGGAGATCGTGCGGGCCTGGCAGGCCGGCGCCGGAGCCCGCCCGGGCGGAGCCGCCGGGGCGCGGCCGCGCTGACGCCGCGCCGCCACTCTTGCCGGCGGCGACGGAGAGGTGATCCGCCGCCCGCATCCCATTCCACCGGAGACGCCCCTGTCGCCGTGGTGCGTCTGGGCACGCCTCCGGGGTCGCTTCAGCGTGTCCGGCCGCGCGTGCTCGCCGCTCAGCGGGACGGGGGGCGCCGCGGCCGGGCCGGGACGGGCTTCGCCGTCGCGGGCCGCCGCGTGCGGGCCGGGACGGGCCGTGCCGGCCGGTCGGCGGCGCGCGGAGCGGCGGCGGGGCGCGACCGGGCGGTGCCGGGTGCGCGCCGCCCGCCCGGTCGCGCCACCGCGCTCGCGGCCTGCGCCTCCGGCGGCGGATCGGCCGCGGCCGCCTGCTCGAGCTGTCGCGGGCTCGCGCCGGCGGCCCGGGCGATCTCGGCGAGGGTCCGCCCCGAGACCACCGACCGCGGCCGGGTGACCGTGACGTCCTCCGCGCTGGCGTACTCGTCCCGGTGCTTGATCAGGAGCCACTGCCGCGAGCCCCGGGTCCGCACGAGCACCCACGACCCGGCGAGCTTCTCCCCGAGCAGCACGAACTTCAGCTCGCCGCGCTGGAGCTGCCGGTCGACCTCGGCCGCGTCGCCCAGTCCCGCCGCCCCCGCGGGCGCCCACACGCCGCGGTCCCAGATCATGACCGTGCCCCCGCCGTACTCGCCCTCGGGGATCACGCCCTCGAACTGGTTGTAGTCGATCGGGTGCGGCTCGGTCTCCATGGCGAGCCGCTTGACGGCCGGGTCGAGGGACGGCCCCTTGGGGACCGCCCACGAGAGCATCACGCCCCGGTGCTCGAGACGGAAGTCGTAGTGGAGATGCCCCGCCCGGTGCTTCTGGACGACGAACTCGAGCGGCCGGCCGGGCGCCGGCCGGCCCATCGCGCCGCGCGGCTCCGGCGTGACCCCGAACCGCCGCTTCCGGTTGTACTCGGCCAGCCGCCCGTAGCGGCTCAGGTCCGGCAGATCGGGGGCGGCCGCTGCCCGGGAGGCTCGTCGCGTCGGCATGGCCCTCTACCCGCAGGATACCGGGAATCGGCGGCGCGGGGGGGGGCGCCCGCCCGTCGCCCTCGGTCAGCTGACCGGGAAACCCCCGGCGCCTCCCCTTCGGGGCGCGTGCGGGACCGGCCGCGTCGCACGCGGCGATGCGCGCGCCGTCACGCCGCGGCGAGGCGCGATCCGTCGATCCGGCGTCCCTCCGTCGAACAGAGGCCGCGGAGGGCGCGGGCGCGCGGCCGCCTCACCGCCGAGAGGCCGCGCGCGACCGGAGCGAGCGGCGCCGGCAGGCCCGGAACCGGGGGCGCGGCCGCCTCACCGCCCGGCCAGCCACACGTTCCAGAAGAACGGGCGGTAGCGGTTCGCGTACCCGCCGACGCCCTTCTGCTTGATCCGGAGCGTGAAGAAGTCGCCGAACTTGATGACCGGGACCTCCTGCCAGAACCAGCCCTGGATCTCGCGCCAGACGGCCATCCGCTTCGCGGTGTCCGTCTCGGCGACCAGCCGCGCCATCAGCCCGTCGAGGGTCGGGTCGCACGTCCAGCCGGGCCAGTCGCAGCTCAGGATCACCTGGAACGCGGGGTCGGCGGCGAACCCGATCCCGGTCGTGAAGAGCTCGTAGTGCCGGGGATCGCTCCGCCGCTGGACGACCGTCGCCCACTCGAGAACCTGGAGGTCGATGGTGAACCCGACGTCCTCCAGCTGCTGCTTGGCGGCGACGGCGGACTTGTACATCCAGTCGTAGAACTGGGTGCACATCCAGCGGAGCGGCTGGCCCCGGTAGCCGGCCTCCTGCATGAGCCGCCGCGCCCGGGCCCGATCGGGCCGGTTGTAGACGTCCTTGCCGACGTCCGTCCACCAGACCTGCTCGCGGAACTGGATGCTCGGGTCGAGCCGGTAGAACTCCGGCCGGCCGACCGCCGCCCGCATGATCGGCTCCATGTCGAGGGCGGCCACGACCGCCTGGCGCAGGGTCCGGTTCGTGAAGGGGCCGGTCTTCTTGTTGAAGACGCCGGTGATCCACTCGTTGGGCTTGACGATCATGACGTCGAGCCGGGCGTTGCCGGCCAGCCGTTCGTAGGAATCGGGGGCGATCCAGTCGCTGAAGTGGTACTCGCCGGACTCGACGCCGGCCGCCCGCGTCGCCACGTCCGGGACGGGGATGAACTGGATCTCGTCGACGTACGCGGTGCGCTTGCCGCCGTAGCCGGTCGGGGCCTCGCTCCGGGCGGCATAGCGGTCGAAGCGCGCCATGCGGACGTGCCGGTCCGGGATCCGCTCGACGAACCGGAACGGGCCGGTCCCGATGAAGTCCTTGATCTGCCCGTCGCCGGCCGCCTCGACGACCTCCTTCGGGTAGATCGCCGCGAACTGGCTCGCGTTGGCGAGGGCGGAGATCACGATCCCCGACGGCGAGGAGAGCCGGAGCTCGACCGTGTAGCGGTCGCGGGCCTGGATCCCCTGGACCGACTTGAACAGGAGCTTCCCGACGCTGGCGAGCCGGCCCCACCGGCCCAGGGACGCGACGACGTCCTCGGCCGAGAGCTCCTTGCCGTTGTGGAACGGGACGCCGCGCCGGAGGCGGATCGTGTAGAGCTTGCCGCCGTCGGCGACCGTGTGGCCCTCGGCGAGGAGCGGGATCGCCGCGTACCGGTCGTCGAGCGTGTAGAGCGGCTCGTAGAGGTGCGACGTCACGTCGTACGTGAGGGTGGCCGTCGTCCAGTGGGCGTCGAGCGACGGCGGCTCGCCGATGATCGCCACCCGCAGCACGCCGCCCGGGCGGGGCGCCTGCGCCCGCGCCGGGCCCGCGCCGATGGCGGTCGCCGCGGCCAGGCTCCCGGTCAGGAACGCTCGTCGTCGCATCACGCCTCCCCTTTCCCCGTCAGGGCCGCGAGCCATCGTCGCTGCTCGGCCAGCATCCGGGCCGCGCGGTCGCCCAGGTGCCGGCCGGCTTCCCGGCGATCGCGGGCGACCTGGGCCCGGAGCTCCGCCTCCCACGCGCCCCACGCCGCCTGCACCGGCGGGGTCCGCGCCGCGGGGTTCGCCAGGACGGCGTCGCCGAGCGCCTTCATCCGCCACCAGGCCGAGCCCTCGTCCGGCTCCCCGGACCCGGCCGCGACGGCCGGCGGCAGCGGCTCCGGGAGCGGCACCGCGTAGGGCAGGAACACGCTCGTGCACGGCGTCCCGAGCGCGCACCACGCCACCACCTCGCCGGCGCCCGCCCGGGGCAGCTCCGCGACCATCCCGGCTGCGGTCGCGCCGACCCCGGGATCCGGGTGCATGCAGACCGACCAGCCCAGCGGGTCCCCGTCCTTCCGGCCCGGCCGGTGCACCGTGCCGCCGTCGTGGTGGTCGCGCAGGTGGCGCATGAGGTCGGCGACGCCGCACGGCCCCGGCGCGGCGAGGAACCGGCAGCTCGCCGCGTACCGCCCCTCGGCGCGGAACCGCGGCTCCGGGTCCTCGAACGCCGCCCGGAAGTCGAACCGCCGGCCGGGCGCCGGGCGCCACCAGCCCCGGGCGGCGGCGTGCGCCTCGATCCCGGGCGAGCGCTCGTCCCAGTCGTCGCCGATCGTCGCCAGGTTCGAGATCGCGGCCCGGTCGCGCACCCGGCGGGCCACCCAGTGTCGCCCCGACGTCTCGAGCACCCACGCCTCCGCCGGATCGGCCACGATGAAGCTGTTGTGGTACCGGCGCGAGCCGCGGTACGCGGCGCTCCCGCCCTGCCCGTACCGCGCCAGATGGTCGGTGATGACCCGCTTGGCCTCGGCGGCGGTGCGGCCCC
>DASRDR010000202.1:0-13471 GCA_035652475.1 Candidatus Methylomirabilota bacterium
GGGCCGGCGGCCGCGGCGGGAGGAGCCCCGTGACGCGGCGGCGGCCGCTGAAGGTCGGGGTCGAGCTCCCGGTCGCCCAGGACAAGGGCCGGCCGGGCACGCCGCGCTGGGCGGACATCCGCGCGATGGCCCGGACGGCGGAGGCGGTCGGGTTCGACTCCGTCTGGATCGAGGACCACCTCGTGTTCCGCCGCGACGGGCAGGAACCCCAGGGCGTGTGGGAGGGCTGGGCGCTCCTGACCGCCGTCGCCGCGGTGACCTCCCGGGTCGAGCTCGGCCCCCTCGTCTCCTGCATGTCCTTCCGCAGCCCCGCCCTCCTCGCCAAGATGGCCGACACGATCGACGAGATCTCCGGCGGGCGCCTGATCCTCGGGCTCGGCGCGGGGTGGCACGAGCCGGAGTACCGGGCGTTCGGGTTCCCCTTCGACCACCGGGTATCGCGGTTCGAGGAGGGCCTCCGGATCGTCCACGGCCTCCTGCGGCACGGCGCCATCGACTTCGCCGGGCGCTTCTACCAGGCGCGCGACTGCGAGCTCCGCCCCCGCGGCCCGCGCCGGGAGGGCCCCCCGATCCTGATCGGCTCGATCGGGGCCCGGATGCTCGGCCTCGCGGCCCGGTTCGCGGATCTCTGGAACGCGTACTTCACGCACACGAAGAATCGCGCGAGCGGGGTGGCGCCGCTCCGGGCGGAGGTCGACGCCGCCTGCCGTGCGGCCGGCCGGGACCCGGCGACGCTCGGCCGGACCGCGGCCGTGTTCGTCGACATGGCGCCCGGGCGGCAAGACGGGCCCCCGCTGCCCGCGCACTGGCAATTCCCGCCGCTCGCCGGCCCACCCGAGGCGCTCGCCGCCGAGCTCCGCGCCTACGCGCGGGCCGGCATCTCGCACGTGCAGCTCTGGCTCGAGCCGAACACGGTCGAGAGCCTGGAGGCCTTCGCGCCGGTCCTCGATCTCCTGGACGCCTGAGTGCCCGGGACGCGCGGCCACCGCGCGCCATCGCGGCGCCCGACGGGCCGCCGGGCCCCCCGGCGAGGCGATCTCCGGCGCGCCCCGGGTCCCCGTCCCCGCTGCCGGCCCGCGGCGGAAGGCGTGAGCCTCGTGCCCGGGGTGCCCGGCGAACGGGGCGCCTCAGCGTCGGTCGGCAGCGCCGCGGACCTGCGCCGGATCGCGTTCAGCGGGCGGGGGCCGCGTCCCCCTGGCCGGCCAGGAGCGCGGCGAGGGCCCGTGCGTAGGGCTCGGCCCGCTCGTGGTCCGGGTGGGCGGCGAGGCGGCCGATCACCGCCCGGACCTTCTCCGGAGAGAGGCGGCCGCCCACGTAGCGCCGGCGGGTGAGCCAGTAGACGCCGGCCGGGTCGTTCGGTTGCCGCGCGACCAGCTCGACCAGCACGCGCTCGCCGTCCGCGGCGGCGCCGAGCTTGAAGTCGGCGAGCGCCAGCAGCTCGTGCGCTCGCGCGATGAGGCGCGGCTCCCGCACTTCCCCGATCGCCCGCGTCAGCGCGTCCCGCGCCTCGGCGTAGCGCTGGGCGCGGAAGGCGGCGACCCCCAGCTCGAGCGAGGCGAGATCGCTCCGCCCGACGAGCTCCCGCCGGACGAACGCCTCGCTCAGCGCGAACGGGCGAGTCACGCGCAGCACCGACTGGCCGACGGCCTCGGCCGCCAGGAGGAGGACCGCGACCGCCACGCGCCTCGCGAGCGGGGCGGCCGGTCGCCCGGGACTCGCGCTCCCCGCCTAGCCCAACTTCCGCAGTTCAGGGGGGGTGAGGACGGAAAATCGCGCACTTAGCAAAAAAGTCGGCACTACATTTCGGCGGTCAGGAGGAGCGGTGGACGGATGCGCAGCCGCTCGGGCAGGTCGAGGCCGAGTCGGGCCAGGAGGTGCGCTTGGGCCGGCTCCGGGCGGACGACGCACCGGAGGCGGAGGTCACGGCCATCCACGGTCGGGAGGATGACGTCGGTGCTCTGGATGCGGCCGAGTTCTTCGAGGACCGTGCGGGGGCTATGGCCCAAGCCCGCCCGGCTCTGCCATTGCTCCAGGGTCTTCCAGAGCACGTAGGCGAGGAAGCAGACGAGGATATGCGCGCGCACGCGATCCTCGCGCTGATGCCAGATGGGGCGGATGGACAGGTCGCTCTTGTGAATCCGGAAGGCGGCCTCGGCCTCGGTCAACTGGATGTAGGTGCGCCAGAGGTCCTCGGGACTCCAGTCCTGGATGTTCGAGCGGAGGACGTAGCAGCCTTCACTCCAGCGAGCCCAGTCTTCCCACTCGGGGCGGATCGTCCAGGTCAGGCGCGCGCCGGCCGGCACGCTCGAGTCTACGGTGAGCGTGATCGCGTAGCGACCCGCGGCGCGGGCGTTGTGCGTGAGGAGGCGGCCCAGTTGCCGCTCTACGGGGCCGCGCTCCACCGGACGGCGGGCGTGGGTGAGCCGCCGCGCGAGCCGCGTCAAGCCCGCGTCGATGCGCTGGCTGAAGCGGGCATGGATGGCCTGCTCCTTCTCGCGCCGGTCCCGCGACCGGACCAGGACGAAGGTTTCCAGCCCGTCGGGGCCGACGCACTGCTTGGCTTCGATGCCGTCGCGGACCTCGTGCCAGTCACGCGTCTCCGCGAGCTGGCGGTCCCAGTGGTGAAGCTCACTCTTGGGCGTGCCGACCAGGTAGCGACGGCCCGTCTGGCGCAACCAGGCGAGATTCGCCGCACTCGTCATGCCACGGTCCATGACCCAGATCCGCTGGGCCACTCCATAGCGCGTCTCCATGGTCTCGACGATCTCGCGGACCGTGGTCACATCGGTGCGGTTGCCAGCGAAGAGCTCGTAGCCCAGCGGCAGGCCCTCGCGGGTGACCACCAGCGCCACGCAGACCTGGGGGCAATCCGGTCGGTGATCGCGACTGTGGCCGCGGCGCGCCAGGGGATTGCGCGCCGCCTGCCCTTCGAAGTACGTGCTCGTCACATCGTAGAGCAGCAGATCATAGTCGAGGGCGAAGAGTTCCCCCAGCCGCGCGACCAGGTGCTGCTCGAGGGCCGTCTTGTGCGGCAGCAACTGATCAAGGGCGCGATAGCAGCGATCGTCGTTGACCAGCGGGGCCGGCAGCGCCAGCAGATCTTCCAGGGCGGTCCGGCGATACCAGTCCTCGGCGATATGGAGCTCGCTGGAGGGCTCGCACAGCCGGGCCAGGACCAGGACGGCGGCCATGGTCGCCCAGGACACCTCTTCCCGACCCGCCGGCAGCAGGCGCTCGCATACCTCGTCCAGGCGCAGGGCCCGCCAGAGCGTCCAGCCCAGCCAGACATTGCCAAAGGTCCGTCCGCGCTCCACGCGGATGCGATCGAGTCGAACCCGGACCGGTGCGGGCGGCGGCTCGCCCGGCGTGAAGAGATCGGTCTGCTCCCGCTCGCCGGTGATCGCGCGCGCCAGGGCCTTCGCCCGCGCCCGGCCCTCGGCATCCAGCTCTCCGAGCTGGGCGACGGTCTGCTGGATCACCTTGCGCCCCACGCGCACCGAGCGGACCAGCCGCCAGTAGGTGTGCGCCTTGCCGTCCTTCACGCGCGTCGTATGGCGCAGGTACATCTCCCTCGCATATGCACTCGTGGCCGAGGCGAAGTCAACGAACTTGGTCGGCACTACACGCGCTCGCGATCATCGTGTGCACGACAACACGCGCAGTTACGAGCGAGCCGACCCCGGAACTGGCCGGGGTCGGTCGCCTTACTGCGGAAGTTGGGCTAGCCGCACGCGCGCAAGCCGGGCCGCGAGGTCGGTCCGGTAGACGAGCCAGAACACGGCGGCCGAGAGGAGGACCCCGGCCACCACGTCCAGGAAGTAGTGCTCGCCCAGGTACACGACGGCCAGCGAGACCAGGCCGAGATAGGCTGTCAGGAGCCACCCCCACCGGCCGAAGTGGTGGAACGCGACCAGCGCGCACAGCGCTGGAAACGCGGCGTGCAGCGACGGCATCGCCGCGATCGGGTTCGTGTCGAAGGCCCGGCGCAGGCTCGGGAGCGTCACGTTGTACACGTCGTCGAGCACGCGCCGGATGGGAGGGATCACGTGGAGGTCGGCCGCCATCCACGGGGGCACCGTCGGCACGACCAGGTACCCGACCAGCCCGAGGTACATGATCAGCAGCAACGCCGCCGCGAACCGGGCGAACGCCGGCCGCCGGCAGAGCCACAGTACGAGCCCGAACAGGAGGAACCCCACGAAGTGCGACGCGTGGACCAGGACCAGCAGCCGCTCCTGCACCCCGACCGGTCTCGCGGCCAGCCACGCCGCCTGGAGCCGCGTCGGCAGGGTAGCCCCCCCGAAGAGCGCCTGCTCCAGACGCACCACGTACCCGAGGTAGAGCGGCAGCTCGAGCACGTTGACGGTCGCGTACACCCAGGCCCGGAGGGCGTCGAACAGGACCAGCCCGGCCAGGAACACCACCCAGTCCTCGAGGAACGCCACGAGCCGGTTCGACAGGAGGGCGACCAGGAGCAACGCGGGGACGACGAGCGTCTTGAAGACGGGGCTGTAGAGGCCGGCGGCGGCAAGGCCGGCCAGCCCGCCGACGTACGCGACGACGACGGCGACCAGCAGCACTCGCGTCCGGCGCTCGCCCGGCAGCTGTCCCATGGAGGTCGGGCCACTCTTACCACGACGACGCGCGCGGCCCGGGTGATTTTCCGGAGGTCGGGCCGGGTCCCTCACCCGCCGGCGCCCTCGAGGCAAGGCGGGCCCGTCGCCGGCCACGACGCCGGCACGCGGACCGGTCCGTGCCGGAGGCCGAGCGGCGCCGGGGCCGGCGGCCGCCCGCGTCGCCGTCCGGTCAGCCGCGCCCGATGAACGGCATCTTGGTCGCCATGATGGTGAGGAACTGGACGTTCGCGTCCAGGGGGAGCCTCGCCATCATGAGGACCGCGTCGGCCACGTGCTGCACGTCCATCAGCGGCTCGACCGCCACGCGCCCGTCGGCCTGCGGGACGCCCTTCGCCATGCGGGCCGCCATCTCGGTGAGGGCGTTCCCGATGTCGATCTGGCCGCAGGCGATGTCGTACTTCCGGCCGTCGAGCGCGGTCGACTTGGTGAGCCCGGTGATCGCGTGCTTGGTCGCGGTGTACGGTGCCGAGTTCGGCCGCGGGGCGTGGGCGGAGATCGACCCGTTGTTGATGATCCGCCCGCCGCGCGGGCTCTGGGCCTTCATCAGCCGGAACGCCTCCTGCGTGCACAGGAACGCCCCGGTCAGGTTCACGTCGACGACGGCCCGCCACTGGTCGACGGTCAGCTCCTCCAGCAGGATGCCCGGGGCGTTCGTGCCGGCGTTGTTGAACAGGAGGTCCAGCCGGCCGAACCGCTCCCGCGTCGCCGCGAAGAGCGCCCGCACCGACACCGGGTCGCTCACGTCGGTCGGCACCGCGAGCGCCCGCGCGGCGGCGTCCCTGGCCTCGGTCACGGTGCCGGCCAGCGCGTCCTTGCGGCGCCCGGCGAGGGCGACGGCGTAGCCGTCGCGGAGCAGCGCGAGCGCCACGGCCCTGCCGATGCCGCTCCCCGCCCCGGTGACGATCGCGACCTTCCCGTTCGGGCTCATGCTCCTCCTCCGACCGATCGACCCTGGTGTCCGCGCGACCCGCGACGCGCGGGCGGCGGGCGCGCCCGCACCGGCATCGCCGCGACCGGCGGCCAGTGTGCCCCGTCGCGGTGGCCGTCGCAAGGGCGATCCCGCGGAGCGCCGCTCCGGCCGCCCCGGCCGCCGGATCTGGTGATCCTGGCGGCCGCCCGCGGAGGCGTCCCGATCACGCCTCCCGGGCGGCCCCGCAGGCCCTCGGCCGGTCGCAGGCCGCGAGGACCAGGAGCGGGACCAGCCAGGCCAGGTACTGGAAGAACAGGACCGGGCTGAAGTCCGTGAAGACCGCGAGGACCAGCAGGACCGACAGGTACCGGCCGATCTCCCCGCGAGCGGCCGCGGCCAGCACCAGCGCGGTCAGGCCGAGCATCGGCAGGCGCGCCACGACGCCGCCCAGTCCGGCCATCGTCGCGACGGCCGGCGCGCGCACGTGGCTGTCGGCGTCGCGGACGACCGAGAAGAGCACGGACCGCGCGAAGGCGCCGGCGTCCCAGGCGACGAACGGCAACGAGACCGCCGCCGGGAGGAGGGCGATCCACCCGACCGCGGCCGCCACGGCGAGGAGCCGAGCCCGGGCGCTCCGGGCCGGCGACGCGCGCCACGTCCAGATCAGGTAGAGCGGGCCGGCGAGCGCCGCGACGTGCTTCACGGCCAGGGAGGCCCCGAAGAGGACGAGGCTCGTCCGGCGCCGCCCGGGAAAGGCCCGCAGCGACCCCAGCAGCAGGAGGAGGGCGATCTCGTCGATCTGCCCGGCCCGCATCGCGTACAGGCTCCAGCGGTTCGCCCCCCAGAACAGCGCGGCGAAGACGCCCAGCACCGGGTACCCGGCGCGCCACAGCGCCACGGCCAGGAGGATGCCGATCGCGAGGTGGACGCCCCTGAGGAGCGGGTGCCACACCATCATCCAGGCCGCGTAGTCGTGCAGCCCGGCCCACTGGGTGGCCGCCACGAGCAGGTAGAAGAGCGGCAGGTAGGAGGGGTGCTTCGTGAGGGGCTCGTCCGCCGCCGGCTCGTAGGGGTTCTCCCCGTGAGCCAGTCGCACCCCGTCGCGCCAGATGTAGTAGATGTCCACCCGGGGCGGCGGCTCGGAGCCGGGGTTGCCGGCGGTCGCCAGCATCTCTCCGAGGACGAGCGCCAGGAGCACCATCAGCGCGATCCGCGCCGAGGCCCGGGCGCCCGCTCGCGAGCGCGCCGCGACCTCCGCCCGGGTCCCGGCAACCCTCCGGAGGCCGGGCGCCCGGGGCCGCCCACCGCCTGCGCCCCGTCGTGCCGAGCCCATCGCGGCCGGAATTGTCACATGAACGGCGGTGCCGGAGCACGTCCGGCGCGTCCCCGGCACGGAGCGGCCCGGCGCGCCGGCGCCCGTCCGGGGCCCGTTCGCGAGGGTCCGGGCCGGTACTAGACTGGGGACCCACTCGTCGAAAGGAGGCGGAACATGGAGATCGAGCGACGGGACTTCCTGAAGCTGGCGGCGGGCGCGCTCACCTGGGCGATGGCGGCCGACCCGGTCGGGGCCCAGCCCGCGAAGACCGAGATCCAGTGGCTGGGCCAGTCGGCGACGAAGATCACCACGCCCAGCGGCAAGGTGATCCTGATCGACCCGTTCCTGACCGGCAACCCGAAGACCCCGCCGGCGTACAAGAACCTCGACGCGCTCGGCAAGATCGACCTGATCCTCGTGACCCACGGCCACCGCGACCACGTCGGCGACGTCAAGGAGCTCGCGGAGCGGACCGCCGCGCCGGTGCTCGGGCCGGCCGGACTCCTGGCGACCCTGGTCGACCTGGGGTGGGTCAAGCCCGAGAAGGCGATGGGCTTCGGCAAGGGCGGGCACATCCAGCCGGCGGGGTCGCAGATCACGATCACCCAGGTCCGGGCGGAGCACTCCTCCGAGGTCACCGTCGTCGATCCCGCGACGAAGAAGAGCACGACGTACCCGGGCGGAGAGCCGTGCGGCTTCATCGTCGAGGTGGAGAGCGGGCTCAAGATCTACCACATGGGGGACACGGGCCTGTTCGGCGACATGCGGCTCATCGCCGACTACTACAAGCCCGACGTGATCATGATCCCGATCGGCGGGTGGTACGTGATGGACCCGCGGGACGCCGCCTACGCGACCCGGGAGATCCTGAAGCCGCGCGCCGCGATCCCGTTCCACTACGGGACCTTCCCGGTGCTCCGCGGGACGCCGGCGGAGTACCAGCAGGCCCTCGGTCAGACGACCACCCAGGTCTTCCCCATCAATCCCGGCGACAAGCTCCAGTTCTAGGCCGCGGGAGCCCCGGCGGCGGGCCGCCGCGCTCCGCCGGCCCGCCGTCGGGCGCTCAGCCGGACCGCCGCCTCAGCGCCGCGTCGACGGACAGCGGCCCGGCCCCGAGCCCGGCCAGCGTCAGCGAGCCCGCGAGGAGCGTCAGCACGAACTCGACGCCGCGCGGGAGGAAGAAGCCCTGCCCGAGGTGCACCGTGAAGAGCGCGCCCAGCATGTCGATCGCGAGCAGCGCCGCCGCGACGCGCGTCGCCGCGCCGAGGAGCAGCGCCGCCCCGCCCAGCGCCTCCACCGCGATCACCACGGCGGCCGCGACGGTCGGGAGCGGGATCCCCAGGGCCCCGAGGAACCCGGCCGTCCCGGCAAGGCCCGACTCGGCGAGCTTCTGGACGCCGTGGGCGAGGAACACCACGCCCAGGACGACCCGGAGCGGCAGCACCGCCCATCTCGTCCCCATGAGTCCGTCCTCCAGCGCGAGCGCCGGGCGGGCCGCGCGCGGGTCAGCGGGGCGTGACGTAGCGGAACGGCAGCGCGCCGCGCACCTCGACCGCCAGTCGCCCGCTCCGCTCGAGCGTGATCTCGGCGAAGCTCCCGGCCGGCCGCCCCCCGGTGAGGCGCACCTCCACCAGCGAGCCGACGGTGACGTAGGGGATCCCGTCCAGCACCTGGACGTGGTTCCAGTGCATGTGACCGCTGAACACGCCGCGGACCTTCCCCGAGCGGGCGAGGATCTCCCGGGCCCGGGCCCGGCCCTCCGCCAGCGCGCAGCCGGGGTGGGTCGGGAAGTACCAGTGCGCCGCGGTGTCCTGCTCGTCGAGGGGGTGATGGCTGAAGACCAGCACCGGGCCGGTCGCCCGCGCGAGGTCCTCCTCCAGCCAGTCGAGCTGGGCCGAGGACAGGGAGCCGCCCCCGCCGGGCATCATCGGGTCCTGCGTGTTGAGCAGCACCAGGTGCGCGCCGCCCACGGCCACGGATTCCCACGGCGCCGACCGCCCGAGCAGGCCGGTGACGGTCGGGACGTCCAGGTTGACGACGTCGTGGTTGCCGTGGAGCGCCAGGACCGGAACCCGCGCCGCGCCGAGCGCCTGCAGGACCTCGGCGATCCGCCGGGCGTCCTCGGCGGCCTCCCGATCGTTGATCCGGTCGCCCAGGTCCAGGAGGGCGGCCGGACGGAACCGCTGGCGCATCGTCGCCGCGAACTCGGCCAGCAGTCCGAGCGCGACGTGCCCGGGGCGGACCGGCGTGTCGGGGCCGTGGTGGACGTCCGTGACCAGGCCGAGCCGGAGCGCCATCGCGCTCACGGCGTCCGGAGGGCGCGCACCACCGCCTCGCCGGTGATCGGCAGCTCCGTGAGGCGCTTCCCGGTCGCGGCGGCGACGGCGTTGGCGATCGCCGCCGGGACGGCGACCACCGGCGGCTCCCCGACGCCCTTGGCGCCGAACGGCCCGTGCGCCGACGGCACCTCGACCAGCACGGCGTCGATCGGCGGCACCTGGTCGCTCTGCGGCAGGGGGTAGTCCATGAGCGTCGCCGCCAGGAGCTGCCCCTCGGCGTCGTAGGGCATCCGCTCGAGGAGGGCCCAGCCGATGCCCTGCGCGACCCCGCCCTGGATCTGTCCCTGGACCGCCGCCGGGTTGATCGCCCGCCCGACGTCCTGCACCGTGACGTGCCGCGTGACCTGGACGTGGCCGGTCTCGGTGTCGACCAGGACCTCGGCCAGGTGGGCCGCGAACGCCGGCGACCGCGCCACCGTCGCGCTCGCGCCCCGGCCGAAGACCGGCTCGTACCGGGCCCCGAACTGCATGCTCGCCCGGGCCAGCTCGGCCAGGCTCACCGAGCGCCCCGGCACGCCCCGAACGCGCACCGCCCGGTCCACGATCTCCAGGTCCTCGATCGCGGCCTCGAGGCGGTCGGCCGCGATCGCGAGCAGCTGCCGGCGGGCGTCGCGGGCGGCCCGCTCGACCGCCAGCCCCACCGTGTACGTGATCTTGCTGCCGCCGCTGGCGCCCGCGTACGGCGCGGTGTCGCTGTCGCCGTTGACGACCCGGACGTCCTCCAGGGGAATCCCGAACGCCGCGGCGGCGATCTGCGCCAGTGCGGTGTTCGTCCCGCTCATGTCGACGGTGCCGACCAGGACGCTCAGCGTGCCGTCGCGGTCGAGGCGGCACGCGGCGCTGGCGGGCTCGATGCCGCCCATCCAGCCGCCGACCGCGACCGCCGCGCCGCGCCGGACCCGGCCGTTGGCGGCCTTCCCGCCCGGCGGCACGACGCGCGCGCGCTCGTCCCGGAGTCGCTCCAGGCACTCCACCAGCCCCATCGAGGGCCACGGCTGGCCGCTCACCATGGGGTCGCCCGGACGCGAGGCGTTGCGGAGCCGGAACTCGATCGGGTCCAGGCCGAGCGCGTGGGCCAGCTCGTCCATGACCGACTCGATCGCGAAGGTCGCCTGGACCGCGCCCGGGGCCCGGTAGGCGCCGTTCCCCGGCTTGTGGGTGAGCACCTCGTACCCGCGGAGCTCGAGGTGCGGCACCTGGTAGTAGCTCCCGATGAGGAGCAGCGCGATCCCGAGCGGCGCGCCCGCGAACGCCCCGGCGTCGAAGACCGCCCGGCCCTCCAGCGCGGTGAGGCGGCCGTCCCGCGTCGCCCCGAGCCGGAGCTCGATGAGCGACGCCGGCGCCGGGGTGGTGGCCAGGAACTCCTCCGTCCGGGTCATGACGATCGAGATCGGGCGCCGGAGCCTGAGCGCGAGCGCGCCGGCCAGCGGCTCCAGGAGGACGAACTTGCCGCCGAATCCTCCACCGAGCGGCGTCGCGACGATCCGGACCTGGTGCTCGGGGAGGCCGAGCGCCTCGCAGACCTCGGAGCGCGTGAAGAAGAGCGCCTGGGTCGCGGTCCAGATCGTGAGGGCGCCCACCGGATCGACGTCCGCGACCACCGCCCGCGGCTCGAGGTAGCCCTGGTGCACCATCGGGGTCGAGAACCGCCGCGCGACGACGACGTCGGCCTCCGCGAAGCCGCGCGCGGGGTCGCCGCGGTGGAAGCGCTGGGTGGTGACGACGTTCGGGCCGACGTCCTCCCGGAGGCGCTCCCCGCCGGTCGCGGCGCCGTGCATGGCGAGCTCCTCCTCGCCGCTGGCGCCCCCGCCCGCCCGGACCCTCGGCGCCGTCTTCGCCATCGCCGCCACGGGATCGAGCGCCGACGGCAGGAGCTCGTACTCCACGGTGACGAGGGCGGCGGCATCCTCGGCGATCGCGGCCGTCTCGGCGACGACCGCGGCCACCGGGTGCCCGACGAACAGCGCGCGGTCGATCGCGAGCGGCGCCTTGGTGCGCGCGGTGGGATCCGGCCGGGCCAGCTTCAGGTCGTCCCCGGCGAACACCCCCAGCACGCCGGGCAGCGCGGCGGCCCGGGCTCCGTCCACGCGGACGATGCGCGCGTGGGGATGCGGGCTCAGCACCAGCCGCGCGTGAGCCATCCGCGGCAGCTGGAGGTCCCCGGCGAACCGGGTGACCCCGGTGACCTTCTCGCCGCCGTCCACGCGGCGCACGGACCGACCGATCGGAGATTCGGGCATGGAGCGTCCCCCCGGGGACGTCGCCCCGGCCGGGGCGACGAGCGTTGCGACCTCTCCCCTGATCTTACCCGGTCCGCTCCACGGCGTGGGCCGCCTCGAGCCCGGTGACCGCGGCGGCCTCCATCTCGGGGAACTCGAGGTAGTCGCCGGCCAGCCGGATGCGCCCGAGCGGGCGCTCCAGCGCCGGCTGGAGCCGCGCCCGGCCGGGCGGCGCGTAGGGGATCGCCCGCTCCCAGCGCTGCACGACCACCTCCCGCACGAGGCCGCGGGTGGCCGGGAACAGCGCGTGGAGGTCGCGGAGGAGCGCCGCCCGGATCCCGGCGTCGTCCATCGCCAGCAGGCGACGGCCGCGGTCGCCGCCGCCGTAGACCATGAGGCTTCCGCCGGGCTCCCGCTTGCCGGGCGCGCGCAGCGGGTTGGCGTGATTGAAGAGCATGTTGAACGCGCCCTCGGCCACCGCGACCGCGTAGAGGCCGTCCCACGGCACGGGCCCGGGCTCGTCGGTGAGGAACGCCCCGCAGACGAACGGCCCGTAGGGGATCCGGCCCAGCGCGTCGGCGGTGTCGGCCGGCAGCTCGCGCACGATCTCGCGGGTGACGTAGGCCGGGGTGGCGACGATCGCCGCCCGCGCCGTCACCTCGTCCGCGGCCCCGCGCGCGACGAACCGGACCCGGACGCCGTCCGACGTCGACACGACCTCCCGCACCGCGGCGCCGGTGACCACCCGTGGGCCCAGCCGGCGCGCGAGCGCCTGGGGGAGGAGCTCCGAGCCGCCGATCAGGTTCCGCGCCAGCGTCTGGTCGCCGCCCCACACGAGCGCGAACAGCGCCGCGCCGCACCCGCCGGAGATCTGCTCCGGCTCCGCGGTGACCCGCTGGGCGACCGCGCGGAAGATCGCGTCCACCTCGGGCGGCAGCGGGCCCAGCAGGTCGGCGAACGTGTGGTCGTCCCGGTACGCCAGCACGCGCGCCCGGGTCTGGGCCGGCGATTCCCCAGGGCGCGGCCGCGCCGCCCGGAGGTAGCCCTGGGCGGCCGCCCGCAGCCGGAGACCCGCCCGCACGAACGCGAGCCGGGCCGGCCAGGAGAGGGGCAGGCGGAACGGGTACGTCTCCGGCCGCCCGCGCGCGAGGAGCCGCCCCCGCGAGGCGAGCGCCATCCGGTTCCCGGGGATCGGCCGCGTCTCGAGCCCCATCTCCCGGACCAGCCGGTCGAGCAGCGAGCCCGGCCCGCCGAACAGGTGCGCGCCGAGGTTCAGCCAGTAGGGACCGCGGGGCTCGGAGCGCATCCGGCCACCGACCCGGGCGGCCGCCTCGAGGACGAGGACGTCCCGATCCCGCAGGGTCCAGCCGGCGGTCAGGCCGGCGATCCCGGCGCCGACGACCACCACGTCGCGCTGCTGCGCCATCCTCGATGCCTCCCGGCCGGCGGCGGGCCGGCCGGTCAGCGATCGTATCACGGTGCGCGCGGGGTCCGAGCACGCAGGGCCCGAGCCCTTGACCCCCCGTTTCGGGCCGCCGTAGAATCGCGGCACCAACCAGGCAGAGCGTCGAAGGAGGAGACCATCCGCTCGCGACCCTCGTGCCCGCGGACAGGCGCGCCGCCCGGGGGCGCCCCCGGATCCCGACACCTCAGAGCCGAAGGGAGAGAGCACATGCGCCGCAACGCCTCGCGGGTCCTCGGGACCCTGGCCGTCCTCTCACTCGCGCTGCTGCTCGCCGCGCCCGCGCCGGCCCAGCAGGCGCAGACGATCCAGATCGCATGGGCCGGTCCGCTCACGGGCGACGTCGCCCAGCTGGGCCAGGGCTATCTGAAGGGAATCAAGCTCGCGTTCGACGAGTGGAACGCGAAGGGCGGGGTGCTCGGCAAGAAGCTCACCGTCGTCGCCGAGGACGACGCGTGCGACCCCAAGCAGGCCGGCACGGTCGCGACCAAGATCGCCGACGACCCCAAGAACGTGGTCCTCATCGGCCACTTCTGCTCCGGGACGACGCTGGCCGGGGCGCCGATCATCAACAAGGTCAACCTGCCGA
>DASRDR010000203.1:0-27254 GCA_035652475.1 Candidatus Methylomirabilota bacterium
TGGCGCGCCGGGCGGCCGTCGAGTGGGCGCTGTCGAACTCGTTCGGGTTCGGCGGCCAGAACCTGAGCCTCCTCTTCCGCCGCGCCGCCGACCCCCGCGGCCTCGAGGGCCGGTGACCGACCGCGCCGGGTCGCGGCCCGGGACCGGCAGCGCGCGGCCGGGCGGCGACGCGAACGCCGGCGGCGCGCCCTCGGTCGTGGTGACCGGGATCGGAAGCGTCAGCGCGCTCGGGATCGGCGACGGCGCCCGCACCGGCCGCGCCCTCGCGGCCGGCGTCCCGGGGATCGGGCCGGTCCGGGCATTCTCCGCCGACGGGTGCGGCAGCCGCCTGGCCGGCGAGGTCGGAAGCCTGGACGCCTATCTCCCCGGCGACGAGGCCCGGCGCCTGCCGCGGGTCAGCCAGCTCGCGGTGGTCGCCGCTCGCCTCGCGGTGGCCGACGCGGCGCTCGAGCCCGTCGAGCCGGGCGCCTTCGGGCTGGTTCTCGGGTCGTCGTGGGGCGACCTCCGGTCCTCCGAGGCCTTCGCGGGCGGGTTCCTCGCCCGGGGTCCGCTCGGCCTGTCCCCGCTCGTGTTCCCGAGCACCGTGATGAACGCGATGGCGGCGCACGTGGCGATCGCCGTGGGGACGCGCGGCCCGATGCTGACGATGAACGACGCCGGGGCCGCCGGCGAGCTCGCCGTGGCGCGGGGGGCGGCCCTGGTCCGCGCCGGCCGCGCCACCGCCGTCCTGGTCGGCGGCGCGGACGAGCTGTCGGCGACGCTCTACCGCGAGCTGGCCGGGTTGCGCGCGATCTCGCCGCACGGGGGCGGGCCCGAGGGGTGCCGGCCGTTCGACCGCGACGCGAACGGAACGGTGCTGGGCGAGGGCGCGACCTTCCTCGTGCTGGAGGCCGAGCCGGCCGCGGTGGAGCGCGGCGCCCGGATCTACGCCGAGATCTCGGGGGTCGCCTGGGGCAATCTCCCGGCCCGGCCGGGGGGCGTGCCGCTCGCGCGCGGGCGGGAGCCGGCGGTGATCCACCGCGCGGCGGCCGCGGCCGGGCTCCCGGAGGCCGGCGTCGACCTCGCCTGCTTGACCGGCTCGGGCGTGCCGGCGCTCGACGCCTGCGAGCTGGATCTCCTCGCCGGCGCCCTGGGGCCGCGTCTGGCCGGCGCCTGGCTGACCGCGCTGACCCCGCTGGCGGGCGAGCACGCCGGGCTCGGCGCGCTCCGGGCCGGCGCGGCGGCGCTCGCCCTGGCCGGGCGCACCGTCCCGCCGCTGCGCGGCCTCGAGCGGCCGATCCGGCCCGGCCTCCGGTTCGTCGGTTCCGGGCCCCGCGCGGCCCCGGCGCCGCCGCGTACGGCGCTGGTCCACGGCCTGGCCCGGGGCGGCACCGAGGTGGCGCTGCTCCTCCGGGCCCGGGCGCCCGGCGGCCGGCCCGCGGCGTGACGCCCTCGGGCGGCCCGTGGGCGGTCGTGCCGGCGTTCAACGAGGCCGCGACGCTCGGGGACCTCGTGCGCCGCGTGCGATCGCGCTGCGCGGTGATCGTGGTCGACGACGGCTCCACCGACGGGAGCGGCGCGGCGGCGCTCGCCGCGGGCGCGGAGGTCATCCGCCATGCGCGGCGGCGCGGCAAGGGGGCCGCTCTCCGCACCGGCTTCGCGGCTGCCCTGCGGCGTGGCGCGCCGGCCGTCGTCACGCTCGACGGCGACGCGCAGCACGACCCGGCCGACCTGCCGCGCCTGCTCCGGGCGTCCGCGGCGGCGCCCGACGCGCTGATCGTGGGCGATCGTCTCGCCGGGTCCGCGGGCGACCCGATGCCGCTCGCCCGCCGGCTCGCGGTGCGCGCCTCGGACCGGATGCTCGCCCGGCTGCTCTCGGTCCCGGTCAGGGACAGCCAGTGCGGGTTCCGGGTCTATCCTGCGGCGTTCCTGCGGGCGGTCGCCCTCCACGAGGAGGGGTTCGTGCTGGAGACGGAGGCGCTGGTGCGCGCCGCCCAGGGCGGCTACCGCGTGCTGTCGGTGCCCGTGCGCCGCCTCTATCCCGCGGGACGCCGGAGCCGGTTCCGCAGCCTGGCGGACACGACCCGGATCGCGTGGTTCCTCGTCCGCGCCCAGGCCCGGCGGGCGGCGGCCCCGGCGGTACCCGCGCGCTATCGCGGGCGGGCGCGGCTCGGGGCGTCGCCGTGACGCGGACCGGGCCGGGGCCGGGCGGCCGCGCCCGGGCCGGCCGCCGCTCGCCGCACTTGTCCCGGTGACGGCGTTGAGCGCTCCCGGCCGCCGCCGCGGCCGCGTCGTGCCGCGCGGCTACGGCTTCGCGATCGCGGGCATCGCCGTCGGGATGGCCGGCCTGGTGGCGCTCGGCGCGCTCGCGGACCGGATCAGCCGCTTCATCGAGGGGGGGCATCGGTTCGTGCTCGGGCAGATCTCCGTCGCCGGCGCCGGGATCGGGCGCGGGGCCGGCTTCACGGCGGGCGGCCTCCTCCCGGAGCGCACGCTCGAGGCGGTCCGGCGGGTGCCGGGGGTCGCGCTCGTCCAGGCCCAGGTCATGCTGCCCTTCGACCCCGGGACCTCCGAGCTCTTCTCGGTCAACCAGGAGCTGGTGCTGGGCGTCGACCTGCGCGTCCCGACCCCGAACCGCAGCTACCCGAGCTTCCCGGTGGCGGCGGGCCGCTTCCTGGTCCCTGACGACCGCGGGCGCGTGGTCCTGGGCGCCGACTTCGCGGCCGCCCGGCGGCTCCGGGTGGGCCAGTCGCTCCGGATCGCCGCCCGCGACTTCGTGGTGGTGGGCGTGCTCGAGCGCCTCCTCACCGCGCCGGACCGCTTCGCGATCGTGTCGATCCAGGACGCGCGGGAGCTCTGGCTCGAGCTCGACCCGCTGCTCCGCCGCCTGTTCGAGACGCCCGGCGGGCTCGCGCCGGACGACCTCAACACCGGGGCGGCCGTCGGCTGGGCCCCGGGCGTCGACCCGGACGCGCTGGCGGCGCGGATCCGGCGCGAGGTGCCCGACGTGAACGTCGCCGCGCCCGGAGAGGTCGCGCGGCGGCTGGAGGCCTCGACCGCGTTCTTCTCCTGGCTCATGGCCGGCGTCGGGGGCATCGGGCTCCTGATCGGCGGCCTGTCGCTCTCGAACACGGTGGCCGCGGCCACCTTCGAGCGGATCCGGGACTTCGGCATCAAGCAAGCGCTGGGGGCGACCGACGGGCAGCTGCTGGCGGAGGTGCTGCGGGAGAGCCTGGCGGTGAGCCTCGCCGGCGGGGGCCTGGGGATCGCCCTGGCGCTGGTGGCCGGGGGGGCGGTCGACCGGCGGGCGGCGGCCGCCGGCCAGCAGCTCTTCCTCTTCTCCGGCCGGCTGATCGCGTTCGCGCTGGGGTTCGCCGTCGTCCTCGGCGCGGTCGCCGCGGTCTACGCGACGGCGCGGATCCTGCGCGTCCCGCCCGCCGAGGCGATCCGGCGAGGTGCCTGAGCCGTGTCCGGCGAGGCGCTGCTGCGCGTCACCGGGCTCCGCAAGTGCTTCCGTGGTCCCGACGGCGCGGTCGTCGACGTCCTGCGGGGGGTCGACCTCGCGCTCGCCGGAGGCGAGCTGGTCGCGGTCGTGGGCCGGTCGGGGTCCGGGAAATCCACCCTGCTGAACCTGCTGGGGTGCCTGGACCGGGCGGATGCGGGCGAGCTCTGGTTCCGGGACGAGCGCCTGAGCGGCGCGGGTCGCCGGGCCCTGGCGCGCTTCCGTGGCCGGCACCTGGGATTCGTCTTCCAGGCCTTCAACCTGATCCCGGAGCTCACCGCCTGGGAGAACGTCCTCCTGGCCGCCCGCTACGCCGGACGCCCCCGGGCGGCGGCGGTTCCGATCGCCCGGGCCCTCTTCGAGCGCCTGGGCGTGCTCGAGCGGGCGGACCACTTCCCGCCGGCCCTCTCCGGCGGGGAGCAGCAGCGCGTGGCGTTCTGCCGGGCGATGCTGAACGGGCCCGACGTCCTGCTGGCCGACGAGCCCACCGGCAACCTCGACGCCGACAACGCCCGGGTGATCGTGGAGGAGCTGCGCCGGGCCCGGAGCGGCGGCCGCGCGGTCCTCCTGGTGACGCACAGCCTCGAGCTGGCGCGCGTCGCCGATCGCGTGCTCGCCCTCTCGGACGGGCACCTCGCCGGCGCGGGGGCGTGAGCGTGGCGGGGCCGCGCCGCACCGGCGGCCATACCCGACGCACCGACACAGGGGGACGAGAGATGGAGCTGCCGGGCCGCTGTGACACGATCGCGGTCATCGGGAACGGGCTCATCGGACACGGCGTGGCGCAGGTCTTCGCGGCGGCGGGCCGGGACGTCAGGCTCATCGGACGGAGCGCCCCGAGCCTCGAGCGCGCCCTGGGCCGGATCCGCGAGAGCCTGGAGCGCTTCGTCGCGCACGGCCTGCTCGGCGCCGGCCACATCGACGAGATCGGGCGCCGGATCCGCGTCTCCACGTCGCTGGACGAGGCGGCGGGCGCCGACCTCGTCATCGAGGCGGTCCCGGAGGACCAGGCGCTCAAGCACGCGGTCTTCGAGCGGCTCGACCGCGCGTGCCCGCCCCCCTGCGTGCTTGCCTCCTCCAGCGGGCAGCCGGTGAGCCGGCTGGTGGACCGGGTGCGGCGGCGGGAGCGGGTGGTCGCGGCCCATTTCTGGAACCCGCCGCAGCTCATCCCGCTGGTCGAGGTGTGTCCGGCGCCGGAGACCGCGCCGGCCGTCGTGCCGTGGATCGTGGGCGTGCTGCGGGAGGTCGGGAAGCGGCCGGTGGTGCTCGACCGCGAGATCGACGGCTTCCTCGGCAATCGGCTCCAGTTCGCGCTGCTGCGGGAGGCGCTGGCCCTGTGGGCGTCGGGGGTCGCCAGCGCCGAGGCGATCGACCAGGCCGTGACGGCGAGCTTCGGGCGCCGGCTGGCGATCACGGGTCCCCTGGAATCCGCGGATCTCGGGGGGCTGGACACCTTCCACGCGTTCGCCACGTTCCTGTTCCCCGACCTGGACGCCTCGTCGGCGCCGCCGACCGCCATGGGCGACCTGGTGCGGGCCGGCCATCGGGGGCTCGGCAGCGGGCGCGGGATCTACGACTGGTCCGAGCGGGACGGTCCCGGGCTGGTCGCGGCGCGCGCGGAGGAGCTGTTTCGCCATCTCCGTCGCGCGGGCTGACGGGCCGGGAGCGGCGGGCGCCGCCGCGGCCGTCCCCGCGCCTCGGTCGCGAGCGGCCGGCGCTCCACTCGACGGTCGCGACGCGGCGCCCCGGCCCGCGACGCCCGTCTGGTAAGCTGTCACCGGCTGTCGTCGCAGGCCGGAGTGATTGAAGTCCATTCGCTTGGAGGAGACGAGTGGCGATCGCGCGCGCGGTGGTGGTGGCCACCCTGCCGGGAAGCGAGACCGTGGTGGCCGGCCTCCCGCTGGCGGCCCGGGCCGCGCTCGTCCTCGACGCGGCGGGGGTGGAGGCCGTCGCGGTGCTCGCGCCGGATCGCCCGGCGTGGCTCCGGGGCCCCCTCGAGCGGCGCGGGGTCGCCGTGACCTGGCTCGCGACGCCCGACGATGCGGCCCGCTTCGCCGACCGCGCGGGCGAGCGCGGTCCGGCGCTGGTGCTCCGCGGCGACGTCCTGGTGGACGCCGCCGGGGCCCGGGCGCTGACGGCCGCCGTCCCGGCGACCAGGTTCGAGGACGCGTCGGGTCGCGCCGTGGCCTGGCACTGTCTCCCGGCCGAGCTCGTCCCGTGCCTGCGCGCCGCCGCGGCGGGCGTGGCCCCGCCGGCAGGGGCGACCGCTCGCGCCGCCGAGGCCCGCGCGCCGGGGCCGGAGTCCCGGGGCCACGAGGCGCCGTCGCTCGAGGCCGGGGAGGGCCTCGTCCTCTCGCTGGCCGGGGCGGGGTCGCCGGGCGCGCTCGAAGCCCGCCTTCTCGGGGCGCTCGCCCGCCGGACGGAGCGCCGCGACAGCTATCTCGCCGCCCTGATCGATCGCCGCCTGTCCCGACCCGTGACGCGGCTGTTCCTCCGGACGCCGCTCACGCCGTCCGGGGTGACGCTCCTGAGCGTGGCGGCCGGCCTCGTCGGCGCCGCCGGGCTGGCGACGACCTCCTACGCGACCCGCGTCGCCGGGGTGCTCTGCCTCCTCGCCTCCATCGTCCTCGACTGCGTCGACGGGGAGGTCGCGCGCGCGCGGCTCGAGCAGAGCCCGGCCGGCGCCCGGCTGGACGTCGTCGGGGACTACGTGGTGCACCTCGCCGTGTTCGGCGGGCTCGCGACCGGGTTGCTCCGGCAGGGGCTGCCGCCGGGCGGCGGTCGGGCGGCGCTGGCGCTGGTCGGGGGCGTCGGGGCCGCGATGCTCGTGATGCACGTGCTGTTCGTCCGGCCCGCCCTTCGCCAGGGCGACCTCCACTGGGGGGGCGGCGGCTCGAGCGGGGGCGACACGGCGATCGCCGACGTCGCGGAGAAGCTGGCGAGCCGCGACTACACGTACCTCCTGCTGGTGCTGGCGCTCCTGGGGCACCTCGAGTGGTTCCTGTACGCCGCCGCGGTCGGGTCGTGGGTCTTCGCGGTGGCGCTGCTCGGTTACCGGCTGGTGGCCCCCGCGGCGCGCGACGCCGCCGCCTCGCCGTGAGCCGGCTCGGCCGGCGCCGGGTCGAGCTCGCGTGCCTGCTCCTCGGAGGCGCGATCCTGGGCCTGACGCTGTGGCGGATCGGCGTCGACGGGCTGGCGCGGGACCTCCGGCTCATCGGGTGGGGGCTCGCCGTGGTGCTCCTGGTCGAGACGGCCAACGTCGCGTGCAACACGTGCGGCTGGGCGCTGGCCTTCCCGGCCGGCGAGCGCACCGTCAGCGCCCGCCGGCTGCTGGCGGCCCGGCTCGCGGGCGACGGCGTGAACTACCTGACGCCGTCGGCGACGGTCGGCGGCGAGCTGCTGCGCGTCCGCTTGCTGGGCCGTCAGGTCCCGCTCGGAGTCCGCTGGGCGTCGGTGAGCGTGGCCAAGATCGGCCAGAGCGTGGCCCAGGCGCTGTTCGTGCTCCTCGGGCTCGCGCTGGTGCTGCCGCGCTTCACGGCCACCGCCTCGTGGCTCGGGTACCTCGCGACCGGCGCGGGGGCGGTCGCCGTGGGCGCCGCGTTTCTCTGGGTCCTCGGTCGGGGCGTCTGGGCGACCCTCGGCGA
The DNA here is from genome assembly GCA_035652475.1 of Candidatus Methylomirabilota bacterium. Taxonomy (GTDB): domain Bacteria; phylum Methylomirabilota; class Methylomirabilia; order Rokubacteriales; family DASRDR01; genus DASRDR01. The sequence goes on from DASRDR010000203.1 coordinate 7,126, forward strand.
CGTGCTCCGCGGGATCCGGCTCGGGCGCATCCTGCCGACGGCGTGGGCCCAGCCGGGGCGCGAGCTCGACGCGGCGCTCGGCCGCCTGGGTTCCTGGCGCGCGTCGGCCTCGGTCGCGTGCTTCGTCGCCGGCTGGGCGGTGGGGGCGGCGGAAATCTACCTCATCCTGGCCTGGGTCGGCGGGCGCGTCGACTGGCTGACGGCGATCGCGGTCGAGACGGGGTCGGTCCTCATCGATGGTATCCTCTTCTTCGTGCCTGCGAAGCTCGGGACGCAGGAAGGCGGCAAGGTGGTGCTCTTCGCGGCGCTCGGCCTGAACCCCGCCCGCGGGCTCACCGTCGGCGTCGTCCGGCGAATCCGGGAGCTCACGTACGCCGGGCTGGGGCTGCTCGCGCTGGGGTGCCTGAGTGCGCGCGGGCCCGCTGCCGTGATGGCCGGGGAGGGGAGTTCCCCCCGTGCCTGAGCGTGCGACGGGACTCCGGACGCTGTTCCTCCATCCGCCGTCGTACGAGGGCTTCGACGGCGGGGCCGGGGCGCGGTACCAGGCTCGGCGCGAGATCCGATCGTTCTGGTACCCCACCTGGCTCGCCCAGCCCGCCGCGCTGGTCCCCGGGAGCAAGCTGGTCGACGCGCCGCCGGACGGTCTGGGCGTCGAGCAGGTGGCGCCGCTGGCGCGGCAGTACGAGCTGGCGGTGCTCCACACGAGCACGCCGTCGTTCGGGAACGATCTCCGGGTCGCGGAACGCCTGAAGGCCGAGAACCCCCGTCTCCTGATCGGGATGGTCGGGGCCCACGTCGCCGTCCTGCCGCAGGCGTCGCTCCGGGCCGCGGCGGCGGTGGACTGGGTGGCGGTCGGCGAGTTCGACTACGCGTGCGCCGAGATCGCCGCCGGGCGCCCGCTCGGCGACGTCACCGGGATCGCCTACCGGGACGGCGACCGGGTCCGCGTCACCCCGCCCCGGGCGCCCATCGAGGACATGGACGCCCTGCCGTTCGTGGTCGACGTGTACAAGCGCGACCTGACGGTCGAGAACTACTTCATCGGGTACCTGATGCACCCGTACGTGTCGCTGTACACCGGCCGGGGCTGCCGGTCCAAGTGCACGTTCTGCCTCTGGCCGCAAACGCTGGGGGGGCATCGCTACCGCGTCCGGAGCCCGGCGAGCGTCGAGGCGGAGATGGCGCTGGCCCGGCGGCACTTCCCCCAGGTGCGCGAGTTCTTCTTCGACGACGACACGTTCACCGACGACCTGCCGCGCGCCGAGGAGATCGCCCGCCGGCTCGGGCGGCTCGGGATCACCTGGTCGTGCAACGCGAAGGCGAACGTGCCCCGCCGCACGCTCGAGGTCATGCGCGAGAACGGGCTCCGGCTCCTGCTGGTGGGGTACGAGTCCGGCAACCAGCAGATCCTCAACAACATCAAGAAGGGCCTGCGGCTCGACGTCGCGCGCGAGTTCACCCGGCACGCCAAGGCGCTCGGGATCACGATCCACGGCACGTTCATCCTGGGGCTGCCGGGCGAGACGCCGGAGACCATCCAGCAGACCATCCGCTACGCCTGTGAGCTCGAGCCGGACACGATCCAGGTGTCGCTGGCGGCCCCATATCCCGGGACCGAGCTGTTCCGCCAGGCCCAGGAGCAGGGCTGGCTGCCGCCGCTGAGCGGCGACCTCGTGAACCGCGACGGCGTGCAGGTCGCCGCGCTGAACTACCCCGGGCTCGGGCAGGCCGAGATGTTCACCTCGGTCGAGGCGTTCTATCGCCGGTTCTACTTCCGGCCCCGCAAGCTCGTGTCGATGGTCGGGGGGATGCTGCGCGACCCGGCCGTCCTGCGACGCCGGGTCCGGGAGGGGGTCGAGTTCTTCCGGTTCCTCCACCAGCGGCGGACGGCCGCCGTCCCGGCCGGGCCGGCGACGTCCGGCGCCGGCGCGTAGCAGCCCGGTCCGGGGCGCCGCACGTGCGGGTCCTCTTCGTCTGCACCCACAACATCTGCCGGAGCCGGGTCGCCGAGGAGACGTTCCGGATCCTCGCCTGGTCGGCGCCCGGGCAGGTGCGGCACGAGGCGCGGTCGGCCGGGATCACGCCGATGCCGGGGGGGAAGGCGATCTCGCGGGGCGACCTCGAGTGGGCGGACGTGGTCTGCGTGATGGAGGACGCCCAGGCCGAGGTGATCCGCGCCCGGTGGCCGCTCCACGGCAGCAAGATCCGCGTGCTCGGGATCGAGGACGTCTACCAGCCCGACGATCCCTCGCTCCGCGACCTGCTGGTCGGGCACATCCGCGCGCTGCTCGACGGTGCCGGCCGGAGCATGCAGCCCGGCGCGCCCCGTGGTCGGGGCGGGCCGCTCGACCGCTGACGTCGCGCGGGCGCCGCAGGCGCGGCTCCGCCCCTAGCCCCCGCCTCCTCCGCGCGCGCGCACCGCCGCCCGCACGGCCTCGGTCAGCTCGCTCAGCGAGAATGGCTTGATCAGGTAGTAGAAGATCCCGGCCGCCCGCGCCGCCTGCTCGACCTCGTACGACGCGTGCCCGGTCATGACGATGATCGGCAGGCGTTCGTCGAACCGGCGCAGGATCGCGATCGCGTCGAGCCCCCCGAGGCCCGGTAGCTTGAGGTCGAGGACGACCGCGTGGTAGCGGGCGCGCATGACCTTCTGGATCGCGTCGACCGCCCGGTCGGCAGTGTCGACGTCGAACGACTCCGCGCGCAGGGCCTCGACCAGGCTCTCGCGCACCTGGACGTCGTCGTCACAGACCAGCACGTGGTCCGGCACGTCAGGCGCCCCCGGACCCCCGGCGCGGCGGGCGGCGCCGGGCGGTCGTCGCCGGAGCCGAGGCCGTCGTCACGCCCGTCCCATCGCCGCTCACGGCGGAGCCGCTCGCTCGGCGGGGGCCCCGCGGCCGCCGAGCGGGACGCCGTACCGGCGGAGCTTGTTGTAGAGCGTCTTGGTGTCGATCCCGAGGATCCCCGCGACCCGCTTCTTGTTCCAGCCGTGCCGCTCCAGCGTGCGGAGGATGTGGATGCGCTCGACATCGTCCAGCGTGAGGTCGTGGTAGCTCTCGATCGGCACCCGCTCGGGCGTGATCCGGTTCACGATGGCGGGCGGCAGCGCGTCGACCGTGAGCACCTGGTTCTCGGAGAGCACCGAGAGCCGCTCGATGACGTTCCGGAGCTCCCGGATGTTCCCCGGCCAGTTGTACCCCATGAGGTAGTCCATGGCCTCCCGGGTGATCTGGAGCCGGCGCCGGCCGCCCCACGGGCTGTGGTGGAGGAAGTGCTCGACGAGGGCCGGGATGTCCTCCCGCCGGTCCCGGAGCGGCGGCATGTGGATCTCGATCACCGCGATGCGGTAGTAGAGATCCTCCCGGAACCGGCCGGTCCGCACCTCCTCGCGCAGGTCCTTGTTGGTGGCGGCGATGATCCGGATGTCGGCCCGGAGGTGGCGGTTCGACCCCAGCCGGCGGAACTCGCCGGACTGGAGTGCGCGCAGGACCTTGACCTGGGTGGCCGGGCTCATCTCGCCGACCTCGTCGAGGAACAGCGTGCCCTGGTTGGCGGTCTCGAACAGGCCGTGCTTGAGACCGTGGGCGCCCGTGAACGCGCCCCGCTCGTGGCCGAAGAGCTCGCTCTCCAGGAGCGTGTCCTGCAGGGCGCCGCAGTCGATGATCGTGAGCGGCTGCTTGGCCCGCGGGCTGTGGGCGTGGAGCGCCCGGGCGACCAGCTCCTTGCCGGTGCCGCTCTCCCCCTGGATCAGGACCGGGGAGTGGGTGGGCGCCGACTTGTGGATGAGCGCGAGCACGCGCTTCATCCCGGTGCTCTTGCCCACGATCTCCGGGAAGGGATCGTGGTCCCGGAGGGCGGCCTCGAGCCGCTCGTTCTGCCGGCGGCGGATGGCCTCGTCGTGCGCCGTCCGGAGCACGTGGCTCAGCTCCCGGAAGTCGAACGGCTGGACCACGACGTCGAAGGCGCCGTGCCGGGCGGCCTCCGAGGCGGCATCCACGGTGCCGGCCCGGGTGGTGACGACGACCTCCGGGGCGGGCGCAAGCGCCCGGAGGGCGCGGAGGGTCTCCAGGCCCGAGATGCCCGGAAGGTCCAGGTCGAGGAGGACGACCGGCGGCTCGCCCCCCGCCATCTGGTCGATCGCCTCCTCGCCGGTCGCGGCCGTCCGGACGGCGTAACCGAACGAGGTCAGCATCCGGGTCATGAGGGCCCGGATCCCCTCCTGGGGCTGCACGATGAGGACGAGCGGGCGGTCCATGGCCGTCGTGGAAAAGTTCCCGCGGAGAAATTCCCCCTCCCGGGCCCCCATGAAGCCAGACCGGCCAGCGGCGAGTCAAGGACATTCACCGCCGCCCTGCGTGATTGGAGCTGAGCGCGCGCCGCGCCGCGCGTTGGCATCCTCCTTGCTCGCGTCCTGTCGATCCGTCTCGCGCAGCCATCCATCACTCGAGGGCATTCGGGAAGGGGAAACAGATGACGAGAGCACTCGTCGCCACGTGCGCACTCCTGCTCATCGCCGCCGCGGGGCCGGGCGCGTCCGCGCAGCCGGCGACCGGCAACGGTGGTGAAAAGCAGCTCCTTCGCGGGCCGGTCAAGCAGACCTTCGGAGCCCTCGACGTCGTCCTGGGCGAGGGCTCGTCGGCCGAGGTGCGGCCCCAGCCGGACGCCAGCCGCCTGAGCATCCACACGCTCCAGGGCGAGGCGCGGGTCGTGACCTCCGCGCGGTACCTGGTGCTCGTCGAGAACGAGGAGGGGACGGTCGAGGTGACCCTCCCCACCGGCCGCCGCATCGCCATCGAGCCCGGGCGGTCGGACATCGTCGGGCGCGCCCTGGTGGACGATCCGGGGACGATCTCCATCCGGATCGCCTCGACGGCGCACATCACGGTGCTGGAGGGCGTCCCGGCGGCGGCCCTGTCCGGGGTGGTCACCACCCCGACCCCGATCAACCCGGTGACCGGGCCGCGTCCCGAGACGAGCACGCTGGTCAGCCCGTCGTCCGTGACGGGCCCGCGGGGATTCGGGACGTCCACGCCCTGACCCGGCCGGCGGCGCCGCGCCCGATCCGGCCCCGTTGCCCCCCGGCGGCGACGGGGCCGACCCGTTTCTGGCGACGGTGCCGGGCGCCGTCGTGCTAAGCTGCTCGCCGCATCTCCGGGCCGGGGGGGCCGCTGGTGCGCGTTTCGCACGAAGAGGGAGGGGACATGGGGGGATCACGGGGGGGTGTGCGCCTGGCGGCGCTCGGGGGGGTGCTGGTCCTCTGGCTCCTGCTCGGCGGCGCGCCGGACGCCGCCGCTCAGGGCAACCTGGAGCTGGGCCCGTTCCGGATCCTGACCTCGCTCGACCTGTCGGGCGAGTACAACGACAACATCCTGCTGGCGCCCCGGGACGAGCTGGACGACTTCATCTGGACCATCAGCCCGGGGATCACCATCGAGCTGCCGGCCCGCCGCTGGGCGCTCCGCCTCGGCTACCGGGCGGACGTCCTGCGCTACACCGACCACAGCGAGCTCGACACGGTCGAGCACACGGTCCAGGCGTCCGCCCAGTACAACTCGCCGGTGGGCGCGACATTCAGCCTCCAGGAAGAGTTCCGGCGGACCCAGAACTTCGCCGGGTTCCCGGTGCCGGAGCTGACGACCCGGGTGGACCGGAACGAGAACAACCTCCGGCTCGAGGGCGGGTACCAGTTCGCGGACCGCTGGAGCGTCGGGGCGTTCTACAACTTCTTCCTGGTCGACTACGATGCCGGCGCCCAGTTCGACGAGCTGGACCGGAAGGATCACACGGTCGGGGGGACGCTCTTCTACCGCGTGCTGCCGAAGACCTCGGTCCTGGCCGAGTACCGGTACCAGATCGTCCGGTACGACATCGACAGCGTCGCCCGGGACCGCGACTCGGACGCCCACTTCGTCCTGGTCGGGATCAAGGGCGACCTGACCGCGAAGACGTCGGCGACCGTCAAGGTCGGGTACGAGACGAAGGACTACGACAACCCGGCCCGGAAGGACTTCGACGGGCTGGTCGTCGAGGGCGAGATCGTCTGGAAGTACCGCGATCCCTCCCAGCTCCGGCTGTACGGCGGCCGGGCGAACATCGAGTCGACGTTCGAGGGGAACAACTTCTACGTCGCCAACTACGGCGGGATCGAGCTGCGGCACTACATCACCCCGGTCCTGATCCTCACCGTCCGCGGCGTGGTCGGGACCAACGAGTACCCGGAGGTGGTCACGGTCGAGGACGAGACCAAGAAGCGCGACGACACGTTCTACGAGGCCGGCGTCGGGCTGCGTTACCAGATCCGCCGCTGGCTCGCGCTCGAGTTCAACTACCAGTACCTCAGGCGCGACTCGAACTTCCGCGACTTCGACTACGCCAACAACCGCGTGATCGGGACCGTGCACCTGACGTACTAGGCAGTTCTGGCGCCGCCGGCTCGGGCGCGCCGCCCCGGCCGGCGGCGCGGCGCCTCGAAGGGTACGCAATGAACGCCGTGTCCCGCCGCCCGTGGGTCCTCGTCGCGGTGATGCTCCTCGCGTGCTGGGGCGGCGGCCGGGCCGCCGCGGCCCAGACCGAGTACCGGATCGGCCCGGACGACGTCCTCAGGATCATCGTCTTCGGGCACGAGGACCTCACCCGCGCGGCCACCGTCGGGCCGGACGGCATGCTGCCGTTCCCGCTGGTCGGCCCGGTGCGGGCGGCAGGGCTCACGCCGGCCCAGCTCGAGGCGCAGCTGAAGGAGCTCCTCGGCCGCGACTACCTGGTCGACCCGCAGCTGTCCGTGTCCGTCCAGGAGTATCGCTCGCAGCGGGTGTTCGTCCTCGGCGAGGTCGAGAAGCCCGGAGCCTACCCGCTGACCGGCCGGGTGCACCTGGTGGACCTCCTCTCCCAGGCCGGCGGCCCGGGGAAGACCGCCGGGCGCCAGATCCTGGTCGTGCGGGGCGCCAGGAGCGACGGCCCGAGCACGCCCGGGAGCTCCGGGAGCACGACGATCCGGATCCCGCTCAAGCGGCTGCTGGAAGGCGACCAGGCCGACAACGTCGTCCTGCAGAACGGTGACACCGTCTTCCTCCCCAAGGTCACGTCGATCTTCGTCCTGGGCGAGGTGACGAAGCCCGGCGCCTATGCGCTGGAGAAGGACACCACGCCGATCGAAGCCGTGACCCTCGCCGGCGGCTTCACGGAGGCGGCGGCTCCGGGAGCGGCCAAGGTGCTCCGGCGCCGCGAGGACGGGTCGCAGGAGACGATCGAGGTCGACCTGGCCGGCAGCGATCGGCGCGCACGGGAGCTCGTGCTCGCCGAGGGCGACACCCTCCTGGTGCCGCGCGGCACCACCTACTTCGTCTCCGGCGAGGTCCGGAAACCCGGGGCGTACCAGCTGGGACGGGCGACCACGGCCTACAGCGCCATCGCGACCGCGGGCGGGTTCACGGATCGCGCGGCGCCGTCCCAGGTCAAGCTCATCCGCCGCGCGTCAAGCGGCGAGGAGACCGTGGTCCTCGACCTGGCGGGGGGCGATCCGCGGGCGCGCGACCTGTCGCTGCGGGACGGCGATACCCTGCTGGTCCCGAGCGGCAACGCCTACTACGTCCTGGGGGAGGTGCGGAAGCCGGGCGCGTACCAGCTGGGCGTCGGGACGACGGCGCTGGCGGCCATCACCCAGGCCGGAGGCTTCACCGACAAGGCCTCGCAGGGCCTGGTCAAGCTGACCCGGCGACTGCCATCCGGGGAGGACCAGGTGACCCTGCTGGATCTCTCCGGCGGCGACCGGCGGGCCCGGGAATTTGTCCTGAAGGAAGGGGATATCCTCCTGGTCCCGGCCGGGAACACGTTCTACATCCTCGGCGAGGTCAAGAAGCCGGGCGCCTATCAGCTCGATCAGGCCACGACGGCGATCCAGGCGGTGGCCATGGCCGGGGGCTTCACCGACAAGGCGGCACCGAACCGGACGAAGGTCATTCGCACGCACCGGGATGGGCATCAGGAGACGTTCCAGGTCGACCTCAACGAGGTCATGAAGCGTGGCGGCCGCGAGCGAGATGTCGTGCTGACGGCAAACGACGTTATCGTGGTCCCTGAGAGCTACTTCTAGGCGAGCTTACCGGGCGGAGCGTCGGGCCGTGCGCGTGCGGCACGGTTATTGCTGCGTCCCCCCACCCTTGTCGGAACGAAGAGGATGATGACAAGCCCCGTCTGCCGCGCAGTGCTCCGATATCTCGCCGGCGCGACGCTGGCGCTCGCGCTCCTGGCGGCGACTCTGGGGCTGGCCCAGGAGCGGCAGTACCGGATCGGGCCAAACGACGTCCTCAAGGTCACGGTCTGGGGCCACGACGACCTCACGCGCGCGGCGGTCGTCTCCGCGGAAGGGACGATCGCGTTCCCGCTCCTCGGCGACGTCCGGGCGGCCGGCCGGACGACCACCGAGCTCGAGACGGAGCTCCGGCAGCTGCTGGGCAAGGACTACCTCGTGGATCCGCAGGTCTCGGTGGCCGTCCAGGAGTTCCGGTCGCAGCGCGTGTTCGTCCTCGGCGAGGCCGAGAAGCCCGGCACGTACTACCTGACGGGCCGGACGCGATTGATCGACGTCCTCTCCCAGGCGGGCGGTCCCGCCAAGGCCGCCGGTCGCGAGGTCCAGCTGATCCGCGGGCCGAAACCGGAGGGCCCGGTCGTCCCGGGCGCCGCGGGCAGCACCACGATCCGCGTGAGCCTCCGCAAGCTGCTCGACGGCGACAACGCGGACAACCTCCTGCTGGAGAACGGCGACACGATCTTCCTGCCGAAGGCGGCGTCGTTCTTCATCCAGGGCGAGGTGCGAAAGCCGGGCTCGTATCCCCTGGAGAAGGACACCAACGCCCTCGAGGCGATCACGGTCGCGGGCGGCCTCACGGACCGGGCCAACCCGGGCAGCGGCGCCCTGCTCCGCAAGCGGTCGGACGGCGGGCAGGAGCGGATCCCGCTCGATCTTTCGGGCACGGACCCGCGCGCCCGGGACGTCCTCCTGGTGGACGGCGACACGGTCGTGGTGCCGGCCGGGAACACCTTCTACGTCCTCGGCGAGGTCAAGAAGCCCGGCGCGTACCAGCTCGACCACGCCGCGACCGTCCTGGAGGGCATCGCGCTGGCCGGCGGATTCACCGACAAGGCCGCCGCGAACCGCACCCGGGTGATCCGAAACCACAAGGACGGCCGGCAGGAGAGCATCGTGGTCGACCTGAACGAGGTGATCAAGCGCGGCCGGAAGGACAAGGACCTGCCGCTCACTCCGAACGACGTCATCGTCGTGCCGGAGAGCTACTTCTGATCGGAGGCGTGTCGATGGCGAGTGTGGGCCGAGGCGACGACATCCCCCTGCGCCAGTACCTGCAGGTGCTCCGGAAGCGCTGGGGCGTGATCGCGGGGTTCCTGGTGCTGGTCGTCGGCGTGATCGGGGCGCGGACCTACGTGGAGCAGCCGATCTATCGGGCGGTCGCCCGGGTGATCATCGAGCGCGAGACCCAGATCGTCAACTTCCAGCAGACGCCGAGCTTCGACTGGGACTCCGGCGAGTTCTTCAACAGCCAGGTCCAGATCATCCGCAGCCGGCCGGTCCTGCAGCGCGTGATCGACTCGCTGAACCTCAAGGAGCGCAAGCCGGACTACGGCCGCGTGCCGGATCCGACCGGCGTGCTGCAGGGCGCCATCGCCGTCGAACCGCTCCGGAACACGCGTCTGGTCCAGATCGGCGTCGAGGATCCGGACCCCCAGCTGGCGGCCGAGATGGCCAATGCCCTCGCCACCTCGTATCAGACGCAGAACCTGGAGCTCAAGCTCGCCGCCGCCCGCGACGCGCTGACCTGGCTCTCGAACCAGGTCCGGGACCTGAAGTCGAAGGTGAACGAGTCGGAGCTTGCCCTGCAGCAGTACCGGGAGCAGGCCGGGCTGGTGTCGCTCGAGGAGAAGCAGAACCTGACGGTCAAGAAGCTCGCCGAGTTCAACAGCACGTACATCGAGGCGAAGGCGAAGCGCCTCGAGATGGAGACGCGCCTCGCCGAGCTGCGGCGGGCGGCCCAGAAGCCGGAGCTGCTCGAGTCCTCCCCGATGGTCGTGAACAATCCCCTCATCCAGAAGCTCAAGGGGCAGCTGGTCGAGCTGGAAGTGCAGCGCTCCAAGCTGCTGAAGGTCTACAAGGAGAAGCACCCCGAAGTCGTGAAGGTGCAGACCCAGATCGACGAGGTCGGCCGGCGCATGAAGGAGGAGGTGGACAAGCTCGCGCTCAGCATGGAGAGCGAGTACAACGTCACCAAGGCGCGCGAGGCCGCGATGCTCCAGGCGGTCGACCAGTATCGCGCCGAGGCGCAGAACCTCTCGAAGAAGGAGATCCAGTACGGGATCCTGAAGCGGGAGGCCGACTCCAACCAGCAGCTGTACGAGGTCCTCCTGAAGAAGCTCAAGGAGACGAGCCTCATCCAGGGGCTCGACACCAACAACGTGCGGATCGTGGAGCCGGCGGTGGCGCCGCGGGCGCCGGTCCGGCCCCAGAAGGTCCGGAACCTCGCGGTCGCGGTGGTGCTCGGGCTGGCGCTGGGCGTCGGGACGGCATTCGTGCTGGAGCATCTGGACGACCGGATCCGGACCCCCGAGCAGGCCGAGCGGGCGCTGGACATCCCCGTGCTCGCGGTCATCCCGGTCTTCGCAGCGCGCGCCCGATCGTGACGCGCGTCGGAGGATAGCGCGTGAAAGGCAGTCCCGCTCCCCGGCTCATCGTCTCGGAGGATCCACGGTCGTTCTCGGCGGAGGCGTACCGGGTGCTCCGGACCAATCTCCACTACGCCAACCCGGACACGCCACTGCGCCGCGTGCTGGTCACGAGCACCGCGCCCGGGGAGGGGAAGTCGACGACCCTGGGGAACCTGGCGGTGACGCTCGCGCAGGCCGAGCGCTCGGTGCTGGTGGTCGACGCCGACCTGCGCCGCCCGGTGGTCCACCAGGTCTTCAAGCAGCGCGCGACCCCCGGGCTCACCTCGTACCTCGCCGGGGACGCGCTCCTGGAGGCCGTGATCACGAAGACGGGCATCGCGAACCTGTCCGTGGTCACGAGCGGGCCGACGCCGCCCAATCCCGCCGAGCTCCTGGCGTCGCGCCGGATGCGGGAGTTCCTCGACGCGGTCGTCGAGCGCTACGACATGGTGCTGCTCGACTCCCCGCCCGTGCTGGCCGTCACCGACGCCTCGGCGCTGGCGTCGATGATGGACGGCGTGATCTTCGTGGTAGGCAGCGGCAAGATCCCGTTCGCCGCGCTGCGGCGGGCCAAGGCCCAGATCGAGGCGGCGCAGGGACGCATCCTCGGCGTCGTCGTCAACCAGTTCGACGCCCGGGCGACGGACGGCTACTCGAAGGCGTACTACCAGCGCTACTACGGACGCGACCGCTGACGCCTCCCGCCCTCCGATGGCCGCCATCGTCACCGCGCTCGACTGGCTGACCGAAGCCGGCCTCGTCGGCCTGCTGCTCCTGGTGCCGCTGCCGTTCGCGGCGGTCGACCTCTGGGCGAGCAACCTGCTGGTCGGGACGGTCGCGGTGCTGGTCGCCCTGGCCGGCGTGCGCATGCTGGTCGGAGGCCGCGCGCGGGTCGTGCGGACGCCGTTGCTCTGGCCCGCCCTGGCCGGCCTGGCGCTGGCGCTGGCCCAGCTGCGGCCGGGCGGATCGGTCGATCCGTACGCGACCGGCCAGAGCGTCCGGCTCTGCGCCGCGTACGTCGCGCTGCTGGTCGTGCTGGCGAACCACCTGACGACGCGGGCGCGAGTGCTCCGGCTGGTGACGATCCAGGTCGTCTGGGGGACCGGCCTGGCGCTCCTCGGCCTCGCGAACCGGTGGGGTGGCCGCATGCTCGTGCCCTGGTTCCCCGCCGACTTCGCGGTCGAGCGCCTGATCAGCACGTTCGTGAACCCGAATCACCAGGCGCTGTACCTCGAGATGACGTTCTTCCTCGCCCTCGGCTTACTGCTTCGACCGGCCGCCGGGTCGCGTCCGGATGCGGAGGGCCATCCGAAGCCCCGGCCCGGTCACGCCCTCTCGGCGGCGCTGCTCGTCGGTGGCCTGCTGGTCCTGGGGAGCGCGATCGGCCTCACCGTCTCCCGCGGCGGGTTCCTCGGCCTCGCGGTTGGCCTGCTCGCGGTGTGCGCCGTGGGGCTGTGGGGGGGCGTCGGCCGCCGCACCGCGCTGCCGGCCATGACGGTCGTGGTGGCCCTGATCGGTGCCGGCCTGTGGATCGGCATGGACCAGATCAACGAGCGCCTCTCGCGGGCCGGGAGGGACGCCTTCGCCGATGTGCGGTTGATCGTCTGGGAGCGGACCCTCGCGCTGGTCGGGGATGCCCCGGTCCTCGGCACCGGGCTCGGCACCTACGAGGACGCGTTCCCGCTCCACCGTCCGCCGGGGATCCAGTCGCAGCTCGTGATCGACCACGCGCACAACGACTATCTCGAGCTGGCCGTGGAGCTGGGGCTCCCCGGACTGGTCGTCGCCGGCTGGGCGCTGCTCGGGCTCGTCGCGTTCGTCCTCCCCCGGTGGCGGGCCCGCCACGACCCGTTCGTGCGCGGCTTGACCCTGGGCGGGCTCGGGGCGGTGGCGGCCGTCGCCGCCCACAGCGTGCTCGACTTCGGCCTCCACATGCCCGCCAACGCGGTGCTGGCGGTGACGATCGGGGCGCTGCTCCCGAACACGGTGGCGCTCCGAACCCGGCGGGGCACCGGCGGGGGCGTCGACCTGCCCGTGTGGGACCGGCCGCTGTCGCCGGCCGTGCGGGGGATCGGTGGCCTGGCGGTCGCGGGGGCGCTGGTCGGCGTCGTGTCCCTCGTGACCCGGACCGTGGCGGCCGACTGGCAGGTGCAGCGGGCCGCGGTCCTGGCCGGCGCGCGGGCGCGCGGCGCGGGCACGGTCACCATGCGCGACCTGCTCGCCGCCTACGGGCGCCTCGGGGAAGCGGTCCGGCTGGAGCCCGGCAATCCGGGAAGCCACAGCGCCCTCGCGGAGGTGGCCGAGGACCTGGCCGTGCGGATCTGGCAGTACGGGATCGGCCCGGACGGCCGCCGGCTCGCCGGCTCGATCGGCGAGCGGGTCCAGGGCAGCCAGCCGTACTTCGCGACCGCCCTGGTCGCCTACGACCGCAGCCTGGCGCTGAACGGCCACGCGGCGCGGGTCCACGACCGGTTCGGCCGGTTCCTCGGCCTGCTGGAGCAGGTCCGGCAGGCAATCCGCGGCTCGTCACTGGTGCGGATCTCGCTCGATCCGCGCCTCGCGAGCGTGCTCGACGCCACCGAGAGCCTGATCCCGCGCGGGCTGGCCCAGCTCCGGGACGGCGTGCGGCTGGATCCGATGAACCCCTACCGTCACCGCAACCTGGGGTTCTTCGCCCTGTCCCACGGGGGCGGTCAGGCGGGCGCCGAGGTCGCCGCGCAAGCGTTCCGCCGGGCGCTCACCCTCGACCCCGCGTTCCTGGCCGAGATCGTGGACCGCCTGGAGACCGCCGGCGCGTCGCTCGAGCTACTGCCGGCGTCGCTTCCCCAGCGCGAGGACGTCTGGTTCGCGCTCGGCCGGCACTACGAGGCCCGGCGCCGGTACGTGGCCGCGGCCGGGGCCTACGAGGAAGCCCTGGGCCTGGTGCGCGACCCGGCGCGCGAGGTGCAGGTCCGGCTCGCGCTCGGGCAATCGCTCCTGCAGGCCAAGCAGCTCGCGCCGGCGCTGAACCAGGTCCGGCGAGCGCTGATCCTGGCGCCGCGCGATCCCGAGGCGTACCTGGCGCTCGCCGGGATCTACGAGGGGCTGCAGGAGTGGGACAAGGCGGCCGGCGCCTTCCAGTCGGCGGTGAGCCTGGCCGAGCGCGACGCGGACGCGCGGAACCATTACCGGGACGAGCTGGCGCAGTTCTACACCCGGCACGGACGGTACGCGGAAGCGCTCATCGTCCGGCGGCAGCTCGTGCAGGATGCCCCGACCGTCAACGACCATCGCTGGAACCTCGCCCTGGCGCTGGTGCGGACCGGGAAGCGAGAAGAGGCGCTCGCGGAGCTTGCGGTCCTGGAGCGCGCCTCGCCCCGGAACGTGGCGTACCGCGTCCAGGCTGCCCGCGTGCTGAGCGAGCTCGGGCGCGGCTCCGATGCGATCGCCAAGTACGAGGGGGCGCTCGAGATCGCCCCGGAGCAGATGGACCTCCGCGTGGAGTACGCGGGTGCCCTCGCGCAGCTGGGCGCCAGGGACCGGGCGGCCGAGCAGTATCGCCTGATCCTGGCGCGCTCTCCGGGTCACGATGGCGCGCGGCGGGCCCTGGCGGCCCTGGGCGCCGAAGTCACCTCACCTCGCCGGTAGGCTCGGGAGGCAACGTGGAACCGCACGCGGGCCTGTGGGGCATCGAGACGACGGCACAGCAGCTGGCGCAGGAGGTGGTCCGGGGGGTCCCGGTCACGGTGGCGAGCGTCGCGCTGCTCGACCAGCCGAGCCGCACGCTGACGGTGAAGGCGGTCCACGCGGCCCGCGAGCTCCCGAGCCCGGTGGTCGTGGGGACCCGGGTGCCCCTCTCCCAGGCGCCCTGGCACCGCGCCGTGTTCGAGCGGCGCCAGCCCGTGTGCCTCCAGGAGAGCGACGAGCTCAATCCCCTGTCGGCGCCCGAGCTGAACCTCTCGCTCAGCCCGGACCTGCGGTCCGCCTGCCTGCTGCCGATCCCATTCGGCGACGAGATCGTCGGCGTGCTCGGGCTCGGCGAGATGCGGTCACCGACCCGGGCCCCGCTCACCCCGGACAAGCAGCAGCGGTGGCTGGCGCTCCTGGAGGAGTTCCTGTCCACGTCCGCGCCGGCCTGGGAGGCGGCGCGGCTCCGGCGGCAGGTGCGGGCGATGTCGCTGGTCACCAAGACGCTCTGGCAGATGCTGGCCGCCCGGAACGACGAGGAGGTGCTGGCGTGCCTCGGCGCCCGCGTGTCGGACTGGCTGGGGGTGCCGGTTCGCGGCGTGCTGGTCCGGACACGCCCGGTGAATGGCAACGCGGTGGTCACGACCTGGCAGCTCGCCGACACCGCCATCGACCGGGATCACGTCCTGCTCTCGATGGCGCGCGCGGAGTCCCGGCGGGCCGAGCCGGTCCACGTGACGCGGGTCGCCGACGATCCGCTCGATCCGCTCCATGGAGCGGTGCCGCCGGGGGAGGCATGGACCCGCATCGGGCTGCCGCTCCTCGACGAGGAGCGGCTGCTCGGGGTGGTCTGCCTCTACGTCCAGGAGGAGATTCACCCGGCGGCATGGGAACTCGAGGTCTTCCGGTGGCTCGGCGAGGCGACCGCCTCGTGGTTCCGGGCGATGGCGGTGCTCGACGAGGAGCGCCACGAGAGCGACTGGCTGCGGCGGCTTGCCTGGGAGCTGTCGACCACGCATCAGCGGCTGGTCCTCGCCGAGGCCCTCGAGGGGGTCGCGCGGCTCGTCGAGACCACGCTGCCCGACCGACTGGTGCAGGCGCAGGTGTCGGCGGGCCCGGCGGCGGGGGACGCGGGCACCTGGCGCGAACTCGGGGAGCTCGCCGCGCGCGAGATCGGCGGACTGGTCGTCAAGCTCCGCGCGGCGGCGGTGCCGGCGCCGGCCGCCGCGGGGACCGAGGTGCAGGCCCTCGTCCGGCGGGCGGTCCGGATCGCGCGCGCCCGGTGGGAGATCGATGCCCGCGATCGCGGCGTGAGCCTCGCCCTCGAGGTGGACGCGGGGTCCGAGCCGGTGTTCGTGGACTCCGGCGACGCGCTCCTGCCGGCGCTGGCGCACGCGATCGAGAACGCGGTCGAGGCGGTGCCGGACGGGGGCCTGATCCGGATCCACGCCCGGTCCGAGAACGGCCACGCCCTGATCTCCGTGGCCGATACCGGCCCCGGGGTCGCCGAGGATCTCCAGCGCCGGGCGTTCGAGCCGCTGGTCTCGACGAAGGGCAAGCCGGGGCTCGGGCTGTCGGTGGTCCGGTCCGTCGTCGCCCGGCACGGCGGCGAGGTCATGCTCACCGCGCGCGAGGGCGGGGGCACGGTGCTGGTGCTTCGCGTCCCGGCTCGCTCGGAGAGCGCGCGGCGCGGGTGAGCCCGTCGCGAGGCGTCCCGTACATGGCGAGGATCGACGCTCTCGTTCAAGGTCTCCTTCAACCGGCGGGGGGTCCCCGGACGCCGGGCCGCAGGATCCGGCGGGTCACCGGGCCGCGCCCGCCGTCGGACACGGCCGACGGCCCCGGGCGGCCGCCCGAGGCCCGAGGCTGGGCCCGAGGTGGCGGGCCCGGATCGGCGATTCCGGGCCGGGGCCGCCGTGGCGAGAGGGGGGCGCCCGCATGAGCGGGACGGGCAGCGCCGTGCGATCGCGGGCCCGGGCGGCGACCATCGAGATCCGGGCCCACCGGGGCCTGCCCCGGCCGAGCTTCCGGGAGCTCTGGGAGTACCGCGACCTGCTCGTGTTCCTGATGCTGCGGGACATCAAGGTGCGCTACAAGCAGACCGTCCTCGGCTGGACGTGGGCGGTCGTGCAGCCGTTCCTCACGATGGTGGTGTTCAGCCTGTTGTTCGACCGCCTGGCCCGCGTCCCCTCCGACGGCTTGCCGTACCCGGTGTTCGCGTTCGCCGGGCTGCTGCCGTGGCAGCTGTTCGCCCAGACGCTGACGCAGTCGGCCAACAGCGTCGTCTCGAACGGGGCGCTGGTCACGAAAGTGTACTTCCCGCGGGTTCTCATCCCGTTCTCGGCGGTGCTGGCGGGCCTGGTCGACTTCGGCGTCGCCTTCCTGGTGCTGCTGACGATGGTGAGCTACTACGGGCTCCGTCCGTCGCTTGCGATCCTGGCCGTGCCGTTCTTCGTCCTGCTGGCCGTGGCCTCGGCCCTGGCGGTGGGCCTGTGGCTGGCGGTGGTGAACGTCCGCTTCCGTGACGTGCGCTACACGATCCCGTTCCTGACCCAGCTGTGGCTGTTCATCACGCCGGTGGCGTACCCCAGCAGCCTGATCCCGTCGCCGTGGACCGTGCTCTACGCGCTGAACCCCATGGCCGGCGTCGTGGAGGGGTTCCGGTGGGCGCTCTTCGGGAGCACGGGGGCTCCCGGCGCGCTCATGCTGGTGTCGTCTCTGGTGGTCGTGGCGCTGCTCGCCGGGGGCCTGCTGTTCTTCCAGGCCAGCGAGCGGGCGTTCGCCGATCTCGTGTGATGGCCAGCGACCCGGCGCCGCTCGCCCTTTGTGCGACCGGGCTCGGCAAGCGGTACACGCTCGATCACTGGAAGCCCCGCGGGACGCTCCGGGAGGCGCTGGATGCCGCCGGGCGGAGGATGCTGAGCTGGGCGGCCCGGACGGCGTCGGGGGAGCGCCCGCCGCGGCGCCCGCCGGGCGTGGTGTGGGCGCTCCGCGGCGTATCGTTCGAGGTCGCGTCCGGGGAGATCGTCGGCCTCATCGGCCGAAACGGCGCCGGAAAGAGCACGCTGCTGCGCATCCTGTCCCGCATCACCGAGCCCACCGAAGGGCACGCGGTGATCCACGGACGGATCGGCAGCCTCCTCGAGGTCGGCACCGGATTCCACCCGGAGCTCACCGGCCGCGAGAACGTCTACCTCAACGGGGCGATCCTCGGGATGCGCCGCCGGGAGATCGACCGGAAGTTCGATCAGATCGTCGATTTCGCGGGCGTGTCCCGGCACGTCGACACGCCGGTGAAGTACTACTCCTCCGGCATGTACGTGCGTCTGGCGTTCGCGGTGGCGGCCCATCTCGAGCCCGACATCCTCCTGGTCGACGAGGTGCTGGCCGTCGGCGATCTCGAGTTCCAGCGAAGGTGCCTCGGCAAGATGGACGAGGTGGCAAGGGGCGGCCGGACCATCCTCTTCGTCAGCCATCACATGAACCAGGTGCGCCGCCTGTGTCAACGCTGCATCTGGCTCGACCAGGGCGAGGTTCGCCTGGCCGGGACGACGGTGGAGGTCGTCGCGGCCTACGAGCGGGCGGCCATGCAGGCGTCTACGCCTCTCGACGGCGACCGGGCGTACTCGGGGACCGGGCGGTTCGTGCGCTGGGAGTTGGTCAAGCCGCGGGCCGACGAGCCGAACTTCCTGCTGGAGTCGGGCGCGCTGACCGTGCGCGTGCTGATGCAGGTCAACCGTCCTGTCCGTCACGGGCACTTCGGGATCACGCTCTACAACGCGGACAGTCAGATCATGTGGGCGAACGCGGCGTCCCAGCTGGTCCTCGAGCCGGGGCTCCGCACGTTCGAGCTCGAGTTGCCGGGGCTGCCGCTTCGGCCGGGCGTGTACTACTGGCACGTGAGCCTGCACGACGAGCACGGTCTCGTCGACTACTGGCAGTGCGTGCCCGAGCTGATTATCGGGACGGAGCCCGTGACGCACCCGGACGACCGGTACCAGGGCGTCCTCAACGTGCCGTGGGACCTTCACGTCAGCTGATCGGAGGCCGCCCATGATCCGTCGCGTCCCGCTCATCAAACCGGATCTCCCACCGTTCGACCAGCTGGAAGGGCCGCTGCGGACGATCCTCGACAGCGGGCGCGTCACGAACTTCGGACCGGTCGCCGAGTCGTTCGAGAAGGAAGCGGGAGCCCTCCTCGGCACCGAGGTCGTGGCGGTGTCCTCCGACACGACCGGCCTCCTGCTGACGCTGCAGGCGCTGGGGATCCCGCCCGGCGCCCGGGTCGCGCTCCCGAGCTTCACGTTCGTCGCCACGGCGCAGGCCGTCCTCTACGCGGGCGCCGTCCCGGTCTTCGTGGACGTGGAGGACGACCTCACGCTCTCTCCCGCCGACCTGGAGGCGGTCCTCCACCGGCACCCCGACGTCGCGGCCGTGATCGGGGTGCACACGTACGGCCTGCCGTGCCGGGTGGACGCCATCCGGGAGGTGACTGCGGCGGCGGCCGCCCGTGCTTCGCGGCCGATCCCGGTCCTGTACGACGCCGCGCACGCCTTCGGCTCGTCGGTCGACGGCCGGCGCGTGGGCGGGTTCGGCACCGCCGAGATCTTCTCGCTGTCGGCGACGAAGCTGCTCGTCAGCGTGGAAGGCGGGCTGGTCGCCAGCGCGGATCGGGACCTGCTGGCCCGCCTGCGGCGCATGCGCAATTACGGCCTCGATCCCCATTACGAGGCCCGGTGGCCCGGGCTCAACGGCAAGATGAGCGAGCTCCACGCGCTGGTGGGCCTCCTCAACCTGCGGCGGCTGGACGACCTCCTCGCGGCGCGACAGAGCCGGGCCCGCTATTACCTCGCGCGCGTGCGGGAGCGAACCGGGTTCGCGACGCTCCCCTGGCCGCCGGAGATCACGCACACGTTCAAGGACTTCACCGTGCTGGTCACCGGCCCGCTGGCGGCGCGCCGGGACGCGGTGCTGGCGTTCCTGGACGCTCGCGGGATCGAGACGCGAGCGTACTTCTACCCTCCGGTGCACGAGCAGCAGTTCTTCCGCCGCTTCGCCGACCGGCCGCTGCCCCGGACCGAGGCCTTGTCCCGGCGCGTCATCACCCTGCCGTTCTTCACGAGCATCTCGGAAGCCGAGATGGATCACGTCGTGGACGGCCTCCGTGAGGCGGAGCGGAGGGTCGCATGACCGCCGGCCGTCCCGCGACCCCGGCGGCCGTGGGCGCGTGACGGTGGCGGGGCCGCGGGTCCACTCCGCGAGGACGGGCGTGACGCCGTCGACGGCAGCGCTGGAGATCGTGGTGATCGGGGCCGGCGGCCACGGGCGGGAGGTCTACGGGTACATCCGGGAGCTGGCTGCGGCCGGTTCCCCCGTCGCGTTCGCGGGGTTCGTCGACGAGAAGAAGCGCTCCACCGATGGCCCTCCGCGGGTCCTCGGCGACTTCGCGGCGTTGCGGGCCTGGTGTGAGCCGCGGGCCGCCAGCGACCTCCGGTACATCACCGCCATCGGGGACAACCGCGCCCGAGCGCGGTTCGTGGCGGAGGTGGAGGCCCGCACGCCGCTCCGCCCGTGGGTTCTCCAGCACCCGCGAGCGCACCTGGGCCCCGAGGTCGTCGTCGGGGACGGGACGTGCATCGCGCCGGGGGCGACGCTGACGACCCGGGTCCGCGTTGGCCGCCACGGGATCGTGAACGTCCACGCCTCGGTGTCCCACGACGCCGAGGTGGCCGACTTCGTGAACATCAACC
>DASRDR010000204.1:0-7723 GCA_035652475.1 Candidatus Methylomirabilota bacterium
GAGCGACGAGACCACCCCGCCGGTGACGAAGACGTACTTGGTCGGCACGCTCAGCCTCCTCTCTGCCCGGATCGGGTGAGCTCCGCGCCCGGTTCCGCCGCCTTCCGGCCGATCGCCGTCCGGAGCCACCGGAGCGCGTCCGGGCGCCGGCGCACGCGCCCGGCAGCCTGCGCCGCCAGCAGCTCCCGGAGCAGCCGGCCGACGGCGGGCCCCGGCGGGACACCCAGCGCGCCGACGTCGGCTCCGGTCGCGAGCGGCCGCAGCGCGCGCCACTCGCGGAGGTAGCGATCGAGGTACCGGGCCGCCCGGCCGCCGCCGGCGAGGACGCGCGCCCAGGCCGCATCCAGCTCCGGCGTCCCCGCCAGCGAGGCGTACGCGCGGCCCGCGCTCGAGACGCCGCGCAGCGCGGCCACGATGCCGGGAGCCGCGCTCCCCGCCCGGCGCACCGCCGCGCGCGCGCCCGGCGACAGCGCGAGCCGCGCCGCCCCCGCCTCCGCGGCCGCGGGTCCGTCCGCGACCGCGAGGACCGCGAGGGCGAGCACCGTCTCCGGCGCGAGGCCGGCCCGGTCCCGGAGGGCCGTGGCGAGGCGGCGAACGACCCGTCCATCCGTCCGGGCGCCCGGCACGACGAGCCGCCAGGCGCCGAGCCGGGCCGTGCCCACCAGGACGGCGACCGGATCCGGCTCGGCCAGGGCCAGCAGCAGCTCGGCGCGGAGGCGGTCGCCGGACAGCGCGTCGTACACCCGGAGCGCCGTCGCGTGCCGGGCAAGACGGGCCGTGGTCCGCTCGAGCGTGCAGCCCAGCCGGGCGGCGAACCGCGCCGCGCGGAACACCCGCGTCGGGTCCTCCACGAACGAGAGGGGATGGAGGACCCGGAGCCGGCGGGCGCGGAGATCCGCCAGCCCGTCCACCACGTCGACCACCTCGCCCCAGCGGTCCGCGTCGAGCCGGATCGCCACCGCGTTGAGCGCGAAGTCCCGGCGCGCGAGGTCGTCCGCCAGCGTGGCCGGCTCGACGTCCGGGAGCGCGCCGGGGGCCCGGTAGCGCTCGCGGCGGGCGGTCGCCAGGTCCAGCCGCCGCCCATCCGGGAGCTCCACGGTGGCCGTCAGGAACGCCGGATGTTCCACCGCGCGCCCGCCCAGCGCGCCCGCGAGCCGCCGGGCCACGGCCGGCGCGCTCCCCTCGACCACCAGGTCGACGTCGACGCATGCGGCGACCCTGTCGCGGAAGAGGTCCCGGACCAGCCCCCCGACCACGGCGACGCGCGCCCGCGCCGCGTCCCCCAGCGCGCCGGCCCGCTCGAGCCAGCCCGGCAGCGGGGCGGGCAGCCGCATCAGGCGCTGGCGGGCGGAGAGCGGGAGCGCCCGTCGCGACGCGGGATCTCGGACGACGACGCCCACCGGGCTTCCCGTGTCCACGACCAGCACGAAGGGGTGCGCGGGGCCCAGGCGTCGGCGGACGTCGATCTCGGAGGCCCCCGCCGCCACGGCGGGCGCATCCCACAGCACGGCCCCGAGCGGGGCGTCCTCGAGGCCGAGGCGGCGGGCGCGTCCCAGGGTTTCCCGGTCCGCCACGGCCCAGCTCCGGCCGACCCGGGCCGCGACCACCGCGGAGCGGCGCGCCGCGGCGCGCTGGGCCTCCCCCACCGTGAGCGTCGCCGGCACCACCGTGACGCCGGCATCCATCAGCCCCGCGGCCCGCGGCTCCACCTGGGGGTATCCGCCTCGACGCACGACCACCGCCGCGGCCGCCCTCATCGCCCTCGGCGTCCCGCCCGGTCCGAGTCGCCCCGCCCCCGCACGTCAGGCTCGCGGATGGAAGCGACGGTAGAGCCGGCGCACGGCGTCGGTCGGCAGATGGGTGTAGATCTCCGTGGTCCCGATGTCCGCGTGCCCGAGGAGCGCCTGCACGGAGCGGAGGTCGGCGCCGCCCTCGAGCAGATGGCTCGCGAACGAGTGCCGGAGGGCGTGAGGGAAGGCGCCCCGCACCCCGAGCCGGCGCGCGTGGGCCCGCACCACCCGCCAGAGGCCGGTGCGGCCGAGCGCCTGGCCCCGGGCGTTCACGAACAGCGCGCCCGGATCCCGGCGCCGGGCGACCAGCGCCGGGCGCCCGCGCTCGAGATACGCCCCGAGCGCCCGCCGGGCCGCGTCCCCCAGCGGCACCAGCCGCTGCCGGTCCCGCTTGCCGCGGCAGACCAGGAGCTGGCTGGCGAGATCGACGTCGCCCGGGCGCAGCCCGACCAGCTCCGAGGCGCGGAGGCCGGAACCGTACAGGAGCTCGAGCGCCGCCCGGTCGCGGAGGGCCGCCGGACGGTCGCCGGCGGGCGCCTCGACCAGGAGCGCGGCGTCGCCGCGCGAGAGCGCGCGCGGGAGGCGCCGCGGCAGCCGCGGAGTCTCCAGCAGGGCCGCGGGGTCCTCCCGGACCAGGCCGGCCGTCCGGGCATAGCGGTACCAGCCGCGAATCGCGGCCAGCCCCCGGGCCAGGCTGCGCGCTCCCTGTCCGGCGTGCCGGAGGGCGTGGAGGTGATCGACCAGGTCCTCGGGCCTCGCGGTCTGGAGCGTGCGCCGCCGCCCGCGCAGGAAGCGCGCGAGCCGGCCCAGGTCGCGGCGATACGCGGCGATGGTGAGGGGCGAGCTCCCGTCCTCCACCCGGAGTCGCTCGAGGAAGTCGTCGATCACGCAGGCGCTGGCGGCGGGCGTCGCGTCCTCCCTCACGGCCGCGGACCGGCGTCCCGCGAGTCGAGCAGGATCGTGACCGGGCCGTCGTTCGTCAGCCGGACCTGCATGCGCATGCCGAAGCGGCCCTCGACGACCGGCACCCCGGCCTTGCGGAGCGCCTCGGCCACGTCGTGCACCAGCGGCGCCGCATCCGCCGGCGACGCCGCGCCGAGGAAATCCGGGCGGCGGCCGCGGCGGGTGTTCGCCAGCAGCGTGAACTGGGAGATCAGCAGGCATGCCCCGCCGGTCTCGAGCAGCGAGTGCTGGAACTTGCCCCGGGCGTCCTCGAAGATCCGGAGATGGGGGATCTTCTCGGCGACGTAGCGGACGTCCGTGGGTCCGTCACCGGCGGCGACCCCGAGCAGGGTGACCACCCCCCGGTCGATGCTGCCGATCACCTGGCGATCCGCCTCGACCGAGGCTTCGGTCACTCGCTGCAGCAGGGCCCGCATGTGGTCCTGTCTCGACGGAGTATAGCAACGCGCGCCGGGACGGCGCAAGGAACCGAGACGCGTCGCAGCGCTCGCGGGGAGCGCGCGGCGACGGGTGCACGCCGCCGGCACCGCAGGAAACCGTCATCACCTGGCCGCTCCCTGACGTGCGCGATGACGGACGCGGCACGCCGGCGGCGCCGCAGAAGGCGCCGACCCGCGGGCCGCCGGCCCGTGCCTGGCGCGATCCGCGCCGGTGCCCGCGGGTCCGTCGCGCGTCAGCGCGCGACGCGTCCGACGTCCGAAGCTTGACAGCCTCCCGCGTGCACGGTACGCTCCGGACTCGCGTCATGGCCCGGGGACGGTGCCGCCGGACACGGGCGCAGCCGATCGAGCGGGGGAGGTGAGTCGGTGGCCAACATCAAGTCAGCGATCAAGCGGATCCGCCAGCAGGAGAAGCGCCGGGTCCGGAACGCGGCCGTGCGCTCGACCATGCGCACCGCCGTGAGAAGCACGCGGGCCGCGATCGAGGCGAAGCAGCTGGACGAGGCGCGCCAGACGCTTGCCCGGACCATCCAGCTCCTCGACAAGGCGGTCACGAAGGGCGTGCTTCACCGGAACGCCGCGGCCCGCCGGAAGTCCCGCCTGACCCGCCAGCTGAACGCCCTCGTCGCCGCCCGCTAAGCCGCCAGCTCGGCGACGAGGCAGGTCAGCAGGACGCGGGGGGTCCCCATCCCCGTCTTGACGGCCTGCTCGACCTCAAAGCAGCGGGCGATCCCGCGCGCGATCCCGGCCATCCCGGTGGCCTGCGCACGGGCCATCAGCCGCTCCACCGCCCAGTCCGGCCGCCGGCGCGCGAGTGCGCGCGCCCCCTCGCGCGCGTCCTTCCCGGCGGTGGCGGCGGGCAGGACGCGCCAGAGGTCCCGCAGGTAGCCGACCAGCCAGGCCAGCAGGAGCAGCGGCTCGTCGCCGGCCGCGAGCAGCTCGGCGAGGAGCCGCTGCGCGTCGGGGGCGCGCCCCTCCTCGAGCGCCTGGGTGAGCTCCCAGTGCTGACGGGTGCGAGTCTCGCCGGCCAGGGCGCGCACGACCTCCTCCCCGATACGCCTGGCGGGCCCCTCGACGTAGAGCGCTGCCTTCTCGAGCTCCGCGGCGAGCCGGCCCAGGTCCTCGCCGACCAGATCGACCAGCGCCTGCGCCGCCTCTGGCGCGAGGTCCAGGGCGCCGGCGCGCGCCCGCTCCCGGAGCCAGCCCGCGACGGCGCGGCCGGTCGGGGGTCGGAGCTCGACCACGTCGGCCGGCGGCAGCACGCGAAGCGCCGGTGCGCCTCGCTCGGTCCCGGTGGCGACCAGGAGGACCGTGGTGTCGTCCGCGGGCCAGCCGCCCGGCGTCGCGCGCGCCGCGGCGAGCGCGTCCCGCCACCGGTCCGCCGCCTTGGCCGGGAGCGCGCCCAGGCCCCGGACCAGCACGAGCCGGCGGCCGCTCGCGAACAGCGACAGCGTGGCCCCGGCGCCGACGACGGCCTCCGGCCCGACCTGGTCGGCGTGCAGCACCTCCCGGTTCCAGGCGGCCGCCGCGGCGTCGGGGACGAGCAGCCGCGTGAGGCGCTCGACCAGGTCGTCGACCAGGAACGCGTCGGGGCCGTGGATCAGGGCGACCGGCGGGACGCGTCCGGCGGCGGCATCGCGCAGGAGGGCGCCGGCCTCCAGGTCAGAACCCCTCGAAGGCGAAGCTGACGATCGCCCGCGCCACGTCGACGGCGGCCTGGCGGACCGCCCCCTCCTCGCGCGCGAGCGTCTGGGTCACCTGCCCGGCCACCGCGAAGTCCGCCCGCTCCTCGATCCGGTCCTGTTTCCAGATCACCTTCTTCTGGCGGAGGTCGCGGAACGTGAGCGACAGCCCCAGCACCAGCCGGTACTGCGTGACGTTCGCGCTCCGGTCGAACGCCAGCGAGGTCAGGCGGTACTCGATTATCGAGCCCTCGAGCGCGGCGTCGGCCTCGTCGGCGTTGCGCGCGATGCGCACCCGGCCACTCGTGACCACCGCCTCGGTCAGCGCCTGGGTGATGAAGTCCTCGATCCCGGGCTCCTGCGTCTTGTTCGCCAGCACCGGCACATGGATCGTGTGGATCCCCGGCGGGAGGCTCGTCCGGAGGGAGTAGCCGCACCCGCCCAGCACGAGCGCTGCCGCGGCCCGCAGGATGGCGCGGCGGGTCATCCGGCGCGCTCCGCGCCCCGCGTGACGATGTTCACCAGGCGCCCGGGAACGACCACCACGCGGTCGACCTCGCGGGCGGCCAGCCACGGCCGCACCTTGGCGTCGGCGAGCGCCTCGCGGCGGAGGTGCTCGTCCTCGATCTCGGGCGGGACCAGGAGCCGCGTGCGGACGCGGCCGTCCACCTGGACGACCACCTGGACGGCCTCGCGCTCGAGCGCGCCGGGATCCGCCGACGGCCACGTCGCGCGGAACACGCTCTCCGCGTGCCCGAGCTGCGCCCAGAGTTCCTCGGCCAGGTGCGGCGCGAACGGAGCGAGGAGCAGGACCAGGACCTCGATCGCCTCGCCGAGCAGGCTCGCCCGCTCCCCCCCCGGCGTCCGGTCCAGCGACTCGGCGGCGAACGCATGCATGGCGTTGACGAGCTCGTGGAGGGCGCTGATCGCCGTGTTGAACCGGAATTCCTCGATGTCCGTCGTCACCCGGCGGACCGTTTCGTGGACGGTGCGCCGGAAGGCGCGCCCGGCCGGCGACAGCGTCGCGGGCCGTGGCGGCGCGTCGGCCACGTCGGCCCGGTGGGCCTGGAAGAACCGCCACACCCGGTTCAGGAAGCGGAACGCCCCCTCGACGCCCTGGTCGCTCCACTCCAGGTCCTTCTCCGGCGGCGCCATGAACAGCTCGAACACGCGGCCGGTGTCCGCGCCGTAGGTGGCGATGAAGTCGTCCGGGCTCACCACGTTGCCCTTCGACTTCGACATCTTGGCCCCGTCCTTGATGACCATGCCCTGCGTGAACAGGTTGCGGAACGGCTCGTCGAGCTTGAAGTACCCGAGGTCCCGGAGGACCTTCGTGTAGAAGCGCGCGTAGAGCAGGTGCAGGATCGCGTGCTCGATCCCGCCGGTGTACTGGTCGACCGGCATCCAGTAGTGGACCGCGCCGGGCTCGGCGAGCCCGCCCTGGTGGCGCGGCGAGCAGAACCGCAGGAAGTACCACGAGGACTCGACGAAGGTGTCCATCGTGTCCGTCTCGCGACGCCCGGGCCCGCCGCAGCGCGGGCACGGCGCGTTGACGAACGCCGGCACGTCGGCGAGCGGCGAGCCGCCCTTCCCGGTGATCTGCACGTCCTCCGGGAGCACCACCGGCAGGTTCTCCGGCCGCTCGGGCACCGTCCCGCAGCGGGGGCAGTAGACGATCGGGATGGGGGCGCCCCAGTACCGCTGACGGCTGATGCCCCAGTCGCGCAGGCGGTAGTTCACCTTCGCCTCCCCGATTCCCTGCGCGACGAGCCAGTCGATGGCCCGGCGCTTGGCCTGCGCGACGGTGAGCCCGTCCAGGAACCCCGAGTTGATCTTGACCCCGTCGCCCGTGTACGCCTCGCCGCTCCAGCCCTCCGGGCGCCGCACCGTCTCGATGATGGGGAGCCCGTGGGCGACCGCGAAGTCCCAGTCGCGCTGATCCTCCCCCGGCACCGCCATGATCGCCCCGGTGCCGTACCCCATGAGCACGTAGTCCGCGAGATAGAGCGGGACGGTGGCGCCGGTGAACGGGTTCACCGCCTGCGCCCGCAGGCGCAGGCCGCGCTTCGGCCGATCGGTCGCGAGCCGCTCGATCTCGCTCTGCCGCGCCACCTCGGCGCGGAACGCCGCGACCCCGGCCCGCTCGTCGGCGTCGACCAGCTGGTCAACCAGCGGGTGCTCCGGGGCCAGGACGACGTACGTCATCCCGAACGAGGTGTCGGGCCGCGTGGTGAAGACCCGGACCGCGAGGCCCGGCCGGCCCGCGACCGGGAGGTCGAACTCCGCGCCCTCGCTCCGGCCGATCCAGTTGCGTTGCATGGTGAGGACGCGCTCCGGCCAGCCGGTCAGGCGGTCACACCACTCCAGGAGCTCCTCCGCGTAGGCGGTGATCTTGAAGTACCACCCCTCGATCTCCCGCGGCACCACCTCGGAATCGCACCGCCAGCACCGTCCTGCCTCGACCTGTTCGTTCGCCAGCACGGTCTGGCAGCCCGGGCACCAGTTGACCCGCGCGCTCTTCCGGTAGGCCAGCCCGCGCTCGAACATGCGGACGAAGATGAGCTGCTCCCACCGGTAGTACTCGGGGTCGCAGGTGGCGACCTCGCGGTCCCAGTCGTACGAGATGCCGAGCGCCTTCATCTGGCTCTTCATCGTCTCGATGTTCTCGTACGTCCAGACCGCCGGATGCACCCCGTTCTCGATGGCGGCGTTCTCGGCCGGCAGCCCGAAGGCGTCCCACCCCATGGGGTGCAGCACGTTGTACCCGCGCATGCGCTTGTAGCGGGTGACGGCGTCGCCGATCGCGTAGTTCCGGACGTGCCCCATGTGGATCCGGCCGGAGGGGTAC
>DASRDR010000205.1:0-16753 GCA_035652475.1 Candidatus Methylomirabilota bacterium
CTGCATCCACGCCGCCGCCGACCGGCGCCGGAGGGCGTCGACGTCGTGGGCGACGTCGAGGAGGTCGTTGCACGTGGGGCAGCGGTAGATGACCTCGAGCAGGCTGTACCGGCCGGGGCACCCGTTGACGCACTCGAACCAGGCACTGTACTCGCTCACTGGTCCCATCCTCGGGGGGCGGTGGATCGCCCTATGCTCCCATGCCGAGGGGCCCTGCTCAACCGTCGGCCGCCGGGCGAGCCCCTGGCGGAGCCCCTCCATCGACCCCGGAGCGACGGCGACCGCCGGGGCCCGCCTGGGCGGTGCGGTCTCGCCGAGCGGCGCGGTCACGGTTCGGAGGCCGTCCAGATCACGACGCGACGGGCGTCCGGTCCGGAGGGACACCCGACCCGGAGCAGGCGCGTCTGGCTGGTGGGAGGGCATGCCGTGTTCCCGGGGATGCGCTCGGGGGTTTCGACGCGCCGCGCCCCCGGCTGGGCGCGCCCAGTCGCCAGCGGCGGCGCGAGATCTGCCGGCCGGCGGCGCTCGCCGAACGTGGCGGCGCTTCTCCGGGGGCCGGTCCGGACGCGGCGCGCCCGGTCGGTCGCGCCCGGGCGCCGGCGACCGGGGGGACGCGTGTTGTCCCGGGCCTCGGGGGCGCGGTAGACTGCCGTCCGAATAGCTCCGGACGGCCTGGGGTCTAACCGGGCACGAGGACGCGGAACGTGATCTGCTGGCTGGTCCGGCGGTGGCTCGATGTGTACCACGACGGGGAGTTGACGCCGTGGCGTCGGGCGCGCGTCGAGCGGCACCTGACCCGGTGCACGGGGTGCGCGGGGGAGGTCCAGGCGCTCCGGCGTCTGCGCGAGGTGCTGACGACCGCCAGCGTGGCCGAGCCGCCCGAGGCCGTCTGGGCCGCCTTCTGGCCGCAGGTCCGGACCCGGCTGATCGGTCCGTCGCCCGATCCTGAGCCCGTCTGGCAGCGCGCCTGGGGGGCCATGACCAGCCACCCGCGCCTGGTGCTGGCCCCTGCGGTCGCGGCGGCCAGCCTGGCCGTGCTGGCGGTCATGGCGCCCTGGCACCAGACCCCGTCGCGCGCGCCCGGTCCCGCTCCGGCGTCCATGTCGGCGCCGCCGGCGACCCTCGACCAGGTCGTGATCCAGTCGATCGAGACCGCCGACCCGGACCTCCCGGTGATGGTCTACGCGAACCCGGAGAGCGACATGACCGTGCTCTGGGTCTTCGGGCTGGAGCGTACCGGGACCTGAACTCGGCGAGGAGCCGGCCCCGAGCGGGCGGCTCCCGCGTCGCGAGCCCCGCCGCCTCCCTCTCGTGGACCGCCCCCGGGCGCGCTGGCCGCCCCCCGGACCGCCTCTCAGCGCTTCCGGAGGCGGGCGAGCTCGTCCTTCGCCTTCGCGGCCTCTTCGGTGGACGGGAACTGGTCGACCAGGAACTGGAACCGCGCCTCCGCGAGCTGGAGCTGCCCCAGCTCGGCGAGCGCCAGCGCCTCCTTGTAGAGCGCGCTCGGGACCCGATCCCCCCGCGGGTAGACGACGACGAGCTTCCGGAACTCCTGGATGGCGCGCTCGAGCTCCTGGACCGCCCGGTCGCGCTCCCCCCGGCTCTGGTGCGCCCGGGCGAGGCTGTAGTGCGACTCGCCGATCCAGAACTGCGCCTTCTCGGCGAGGTCTGTGCCCGGGTAGAGGCGGATGAACTCCTGGAACGCGGCGATCGCCAGGTTGTAATTGCCCCGCGTGTAATCGATGTAGGCGGTCTGGTAGAGCTCGGACGCCTGGGCGGCGGCGGGCGGCCGCGGGGCGGCGCCGCTCGGCGCCGTCGGTCCGGCGGCGCGCCCCCCCGGCCCGCCCGGCGCTCCTGCGTCCCCCGGGCTCCCCGCACTGGACGCCGCCGCCCGGGCCGGCGGCGGGCCCGCGGCGTCGTACTGGAGGGCGAGCGCGTCCACGCGCTGGCGCAGCTCGTCCAGCCGGCCCTGGAGCTGCCCCGTCTCGCGCCCCAGCTCGTCGAGACGCGTCGTCAGCCGCGCCAAGCTGCGCTGGACGTCGGTGAGCCCCTGGGCGGTCCGGCGGTCCGCAGCCTGGAACTCGGTCAGCAGGGCGGACCGGCCCTGCTGGACCTCCTGCTCCACGCGGGCGAGGTCGGCGCGGAGCCGATCGAAGTCCTCGCGGAGCAGGGGGGCGGCGGGCTCGGCGGCACATCCCGCCACCAGCACGACCACGCCCAGGACCGCCGCGCCCCGCCCCCCCTGCCCCCGCGACGTCACGCGGTGGCTACTGCTTGACGAGGAAGTGAGCGCGCCGGTTCTTGGCCCAGCAGGTCTCCGTCTTCTCCGTGCACACCGGCCGCTCCTCGCCGTAGCTGATCACGGTGATCCGCCCGGCATCGATGCCCACGGACACCAGGTAGTCGCGCGTGGCCTTCGCCCGCCGCTCGCCGAGGGCGAGGTTGTACTCGTTGGTCCCGCGCTCGTCGCAGTGCCCCTCGATGAGCAGGAGCGCGGCCTGGTTGGACTTCAGCCACTTCGCGTTCTCGTCCAGGATGCCCTTGTCGCCGGTGCGGATGTCGTACCGGTCGAAGTCGAAGTAGATGTCGCGCAGCGCCGAGGTCTCCACGAACTCCTTCGGCGACGGGAGGGAGGGGATGGTGGTCCCGGTCGCGCCCGCCACGCCGGCGCCGCCGCTGCCCGCGCCGCCAGCCCCGCTGCCGCCGGCGCCGCCGGCCCCGCTGCCCATCCCCCCGGCGCCCATGCTGCCGCCGGGCCCGCTCCCCATGCTGCCGCCGCCCATGCTGCCGCCGGCGCCGCCGGCCCCGCTGCCCGTCCCGCCGGCGCCGCTGCCGGCGCCCCCGGCCACGGTCGGGCCGGCGCCGCTGCCGGGGCCGGTGCCGGCGGCCGGCGCGGGCTTCTTGGGGCATCCGGTCAGCAGGACGGATGCCGCGAACAACGACACCACGGTGAAGCTGATCTGCCACGGTTTCCGCGTCATACCACGCTCCTTTCTCCGGTCTGGCTGGGGTCGGTCGGCCTCACTGCGGTCGCGGTGACCACGTCGGGCTGGAAGCCTCGCCGCGGTCGCGGGTGAGAGGCTGCTGCTCGGACCCGTCGGCGAGCATCGTGTAGAGCTGCGAGCGGCCACCCCGGCTCGACGCGAACACGAGATGGCGGCCGTTGGGGGACCACGACGCGGACTCGTTGCTGCCCTGGGACTGCGTGAGCGGTCGGGCGTTCGACCCGTCGGGGCTGATCGCCCAGAGGTCGAAGCCGCCGGCCGTGCGGCGGGTGAACACGATCGTGTCGCCACGCGGCGACCAGCGTGGCTGGGTGTCGTACGACCCGCCGGAGGTGAGCCGGCGGGGGTTGGTGCCCTCGGCATCCATGACCCAGATCTGGGGGGTCCCCGACCGGTCCGAGGTGAACGCCAGCTCGCGGCCGGTCGGCGACCAGGTCGGGTCGGTGTCGATCCCGTGGTTGTTGGTGAGCCGCCGGAACTGCGACGTGCCGACCCGCACGGTGTAGATCTCCGGGTTGCCGTCCTTCGAGAGCGTCAGCGCGACGGTGCTGCCGTCGGGAGCCCACGCCGGCGCGGTGTTGATCCCGGGCCACGCCGAGATCAACTCGGGCTCCTGGGCGCGCCGCCGGGGATTGAAGGGGTACAGCCGGAACAGGTAGGGGTAGCCCTTGAAGTAGGACGTGAACGCCACCGAGGAGTCGGTCGGGCTCCAGGCGGGCGACAGGGACGTGCTCCGCAGGTGCGTGAGCTGCGCCTGGTTGAAGCCGTCGTAGTCGATCATCATGATCTCTTTGTTCGGGCCGGTCTGCGAGACGTAGGCGATCTTGGTCTCGGCGACCCCGCGCTCGCCGGTGAACTGGTACACGACCTCGTCGGCGATGCGGTGCGCCAGCCGCCGGTGGTCGCTGAGCGGCTCCACCCAGAACATCTTGGAGGCGATGAGCCGGAACTCCGGGTTCGTCAGGTCGTAGAGCCGGAACTCGATGGTGAGGCGCTGGCGGTCCAGGCGCTGCAGGCCGTGCAGCGCGGCGTGGGCGCCGGCCTGCTGGAGCTTCGCGAACTCCTGCCGGATCGCGTCGGGGGCCGCCGGAAGCGCCGGGGTGTTCGCGACCGCGAACATGGCCGAGAACCGCAGGTCGTTCCCGATGATCTCCGGGACCACCCGGGCGAGGTTCGCCTCGTCGGGGGTGGCGTTGACCCGGGTGAACTCGGGGATCGCGATGCCGAGCTTCCGGGACCCGCCCTGGGTCACGTTCAGGAAGACCTCGACTCCCTGTGAGTGGGAGGGAGCCGGGCCGCGCAGCACGACGGCGGCGGCGGCCAGCAGCGTCAGGCCGCCGATGAGCGCCCGGCTCCACGTCACCGATCAGCCCCGGTCCGGGTTGAACTCGAAGCCGAAGTGGACCCGGAGCGCCGAGGCCTTGAACTCCGGCGGCAGCGGCGGGAACGGGCTGGCCTCGGTGACCGCGCGGATCGCCGACTGGTCGTACAGGCCATTGCCGGAGCTCCGCTCGAGCACGGGCTCGCGGACGACCTGACCGTCGCGCTGGATCTCGAAGAGGATCACCGCCCGCTCGCCCCCCGCCGCGGCGGCGCGCGGCGGCGTCCAGCGCTCGCCGATCTTGGATTGGATGAGCCGCAGGTAGTAGGTGAACGGGAAGTCGCTCGCGTCCACCGCGATGCTGCCCGTCGAGGTCGACGGGGCGTTCGGCCGGCCCAGGCGGATCGGGTCGACCGCCGGGCGCGCCATCGCGACCGCGGGGGCCGGAGCCGGCGGCGCGGCCGCCGTCGCGGCGGGGGGGGCGGGCGGAGCGGCGACCCGCGGCGGCTCGGGGAGCCGGGTCGGCGGCGCGGGCGGGAGCGCCGGCGGCGTCGGCAGGACGGGCGGCGGCGGGGGCAGGCTCCGGTCGATCGGCCGGGTGGCGGCCGCCGGGAGCGTGGTCGGGTCGCGCTCGGCCGCGCGCCGGGGCAGGGCCAGCTCGGAGGGCTCGACCGGTGCGGCGCGCGCGACCTGCGGCGCCCGCGCCGGGGGAGGCTCGACGGCCCGCTCCCGCGGCGGCGGGGGCGGCGGTTCGGGCCGCGCCGGCTCGGGGCGCGCGGGCTTCGGCGGCGCCTTCTCCTCGACCCGCGGCGCGGGCCGCGCGGCGGGCTCGGGCCGGCGCGGCTGGCTGACGGGGGGCGCCGGCTCCGCCGCGGGACGGCCGAGCGTCGGCGTGGTCGGGACCAGATTCACGACGTAGACCCGCGACTGGTCCAGCTGGGCCCCCAGCAGGCTCGACAGGGCGATCGCCGCGCCGAGGGCCACGACGTGGCCGCACAGGGATGCCGCCAGGGAGCCGTACGGCGGCGGGTCCTGCGGGAAGCTGATGAACCGGCGAGGCACGCGATAGACGGCCGGCGGCGCCACCGGGCTATTCCCGCCGGGCGAGCGGCTCGGTGATCATGCCGACTCGCTCGACGCCCGCGCGCCGCACCCGGTCCATGGTCTCCACGACCTGCCCGTACGCGAGCTCCTTGTCCGCCTTGATGTAGAGCGTGCGGTCGGTGCGGTCCCGGAGCACGTCCCGGAGCCGCGCCTCCAGGTTCGCGAGCGGCAGCGGGCGGTCATTCAGGTAGAGGAGGCGGTCCCTGGTGATGGTGAGGACCATGCGCTCCTCGACCGCCGTCGGCTTCCCGCCGCTCTTGGGGAGGTTGACGTCGATGCCGCGGTACATCATCGGCGCCGTCAGCATGAAGATCAGGAGGAGCACCAGAACGACGTCGACGAGCGGGATGACGTTGATCTCGGCGAGGCTGCCCCGAGTCGCTCCGGCGCTCTCCGCGCCGGCATCGGCCTTGATCGCCATCCTAGAAGGGCTTCGTGCTCCGTACGAGCCGGCGCTCGACCAGGTTGGCCAGCTCGAGCGCGAAGTTGTCCATCTCGGTCGCCCACCGCCGCACGCGTCCCACGAAGTAGTTGTAGCCGAGCACGGCGGGGATGGCCGCCCCGAGGCCGAACGCGGTCGCGACCAGGGCGCCGGAGATCCCCGGCGCCACGACCGCCAGGCTCGCCGAGCCCTGGGTGCCGATGGCCTTGAACGAGTTCATGATGCCGACGACCGTCCCGAAGAGGCCGATGAACGGGCCGGCACTCGCCGTCGTCGCCAGGAACGCGAGGTAGCGCTCCATACGATCGATCTCGCTGGCCTGCACCCGCCGCATCGCACGCTGCAGCGAGTCGAGGCGCTCGGGCGGGATGCCCTCCTCGGCCGGCTCCGGCGGTCCATCCATGACGTCCGGCGGTGGCGTGCCGGTCGCGGAGAGCTCCTGGTAGGCGCCCAGGTACACGCGCGCGACGGGGCTCTGCCGGAGGCGCTTGGCCCCCGAGGCGACCAGCGAGAACCGCCGCGACTCGCGGCAGAGCTTCAGGAAGCGTCCGGTCTCGCGGGCGATCAGCCGGAAGTGGAGCGCCTTGTGGAGGATGATCGCCCACGACACGACCGACAGCGCGAACAGGATGACCAGGACGACCTTCTCGAGGGGACCGACGTCGGCGATGATCTCGCCGAATGCGCCTACGTTGCCGAAGCCGAACATCAGCCTTCCGCCTGCGTCCGCCGCGCTCTGCCCAATAAAACCTCCCGCGACGTTTGCGCCATGATACCTACGGGCTCGCGAGGGTGTCAAACATAATCCGATTTTGCGGGCGGTTGCGGGCCAACACCGGCCGGCTTTTCGTTTGACACTCCGGAGCGGCGTGCGTTAATAGGGGACCGTGTTCCGGTCCCCGGGGCCGATCGCGCTCGCCTTCCGGGTCCCGATCGAGGTGCCGCTGGTCGGCGGCCTGGCGTTCTCGATCCGGTGGTACGGCATCCTGATCGCGTCGGCCATGGCGCTGGGCCTCTGGCTGGCCGCCCGGGAGGCGACCCGCCGGGGCGAGCGGTCGGACGACCTCCTGCGGGCGGCCGAGCTCGCCCTGATCGGCGGCCTGGTCGGGGCGCGCCTCTACTACGTCCTGTTCAACCTGGACTATTACGAGAGCCAGCCGTGGTGGCGGACGTTCGCGGTCTGGGAGGGCGGGCTGGCGATCCACGGCGGCCTGATCGCGGGGCTGCTGGCCGGTGGCGCCTATCTCTGGGTGAAGCACCTCCCGGTGCTCACCTACCTGGACATCGTCGCCCCCTCGCTGCCGCTCGGGCAGGCGATCGGCCGGTGGGGCAACTTCTTCAACGAGGAGGCGTTCGGCGGGCCGACCGACCTGCCGTGGAAGCTCTACATCTCCGAGCCGCGGCGGCCGCCGGGGCTGGTCGACCACCAGTTCTTCCACCCCACCTTCCTCTACGAGTCGCTCTGGGACCTCGGCGTCTTCCTGATCCTCTACCTCGCCCTTCGCCGCCGCCTCGAGCGGGCGCCCGGCACCCTGTTCCTGTGCTACCTCGGCCTCTACTCGCTCGGGCGGCTCTGGGTCGAGGGCCTGCGGACCGACAGCCTCATGCTGGGGCCGCTCCGGGTGGCGCAGCTCGTGAGCGTGGCGGCGATCGCGGTGGCCGTGATCGGCATCCCGGTCCTGCTGCGGCGGCGGCCGACCTGAGGGGGGCGGCCGGGCGGTGAGGCGAACGGGCGGGCGGCTCCGGCCGCGGCCGCCGCGTGCCGGCGGTCCGTGCCGGGGCGGGTAGCCGTGGCGGCCCGTCGCTCGCCCTCCCGGCTGTCCTGGTCCCGCTGGGCCGGTCGGCTCCGGATCGGGCGACTCGGCCGTGCGGAGGCGGGCAGCGCGGGGCAGCTCCGGCACGTGGTCCGCCGGCTGGGGATCGGCCTCCTGGTCGCGGCGAGCCTCCTCGTCCTGGCGCTCGGGCCGCGCGCCGGCGCCGAGGTGGCGCTCGCCCTCGCCCACCTGGCGGTCGTGGCGGCGGCGAGCTGGCGGTTCGGCCCGGCGGGGCGGTGGGCGACGGTGGGGCTGGCGACCGCAGGCTGGAGCGCGGCGCGTGCGGAGGTCACGGCACCGGACTGGGCGGAGTCCGTCACGACCGGCCTGACCTGGGCGGCGGGCGTCCGGCTCGGCGCGCTGACGACCGTCGCGCTCACCGTGGCCGCGTTCCGCGACGCCGTGCGGCGGGTGCTCCGCGCGGAGGACGCCCTGGCCCTGTCCCTGCTCCGGGAGCGCGACTCCGCCCGCCGGGACCGGCTGACGCGGCTCTGGAACTCGCGGTACCTGCACGAGGCCCTCGAGCAGGAGATCCACCGCTGCCGGCGCTACGGGCGGCCGTTCGGGCTGCTGGTGCTGGACCTGGACGGCTTCAAGGCGGTCAACGATCTCGGCGGGCACGAGGCCGGCGATCGGGTCCTGCAGGTGGTCGGGCGGGCGATCCGCGACAACTGCCGGGCGACCGACGTGCCGGCCCGGCTGGGGGGCGACGAGTTCGCGGTGATCCTGCCCGAGGCGTCGCGGCTGACCGTGCCCCGCTACGCCCGGAAGCTGGTCGACCTGATCGAGCGCGCGGCGTTCCTGCCCGGGCTCCCCCGGGTCACCGCGAGCGTGGGGGCGATCGCCTTCGAGCGGGCGCCGGCGTCCGTCCGCGCCGCGTTGGCTGCGGCCGACGAGGCGATGTACGCGGCGAAGCGGGAGGGGAAGAACCGGGTCGTGGTCGCCCCGGGAGCCGCGCGGTGAACTTCGTCCTGGACATCGAGACCATCCCGCGCGACCTCCGCGCCGAGCCGCGGCGGATCCAGGAGTACGTCTGGGAGCGCGCGCTCCGCCGCAGCGGGGAGGACGGCCTCCCGGCGCTCGACGAGTACCTGGGCGACATGGACGCGGCCGCGTTCGCGCCCCTCCGGCGCGAGCTCGACCGGTACATGGCCCTCCGCCCCGAGTTCGGCCACGTGGTGTGCATCGGCATGGGGCACGACGGCCGCGGCCGCGGGGAGCTCGAGACGAAGGGGCTCACCGCCCGGAGCGTGGGCGAGGAGCGCGTCATCCTGGAGGGGTTCTGGGAGGTCGTCCGGCACGGCCGCGACTGGCGCTTCGTCACCTACAACGGGCTCGCGTTCGACCTGCCGTACCTCCTCCGGCGGTCGATCTACCTCGGCGTCCCGCCGTCGGCGGGGCTGCCGCTCCGGCCCTACGCGCCCGACGGCCACTTCGACGTCATGCGGATGCTGTCGAACTGGGAGCGGGCGGAGGTCGTGCGCCTGGACGTCGTCGCCGAGCTGCTGGGCCTGCAGAAGTGGCCGCCGGGGATGGAGGGCTCGCAGGTGCTCGGGCTGTGGCGGGCGGGCCGGTTCGAGGAGATCGAGGCCTACTGCCTGGGCGACGTCCGGCTCGCGTACGAGATCTTCCTCCGGGTCGAGCCGTACTTCCGCTGAGGCCAGGCCCGCCCGGGCGCCCCCGTCCGCGCGCCCCGGGCGGGCGTCAGGGCAGCGCCAGGCGCTCCCGCACCAGCGCGACCAGCCGCTCGTAGGTGAACGTCTCGCCCGTCCGCGGCGGGAGCACGGCCTCGCTCTTGAGCCCGGTCTCGGTGACCACGCAGCAGATCGTCTGGTCCGGGTCGAGCCGCTCCTCCCGGAGGAGCTGCCGGACCGCCGCGACCGCGCCGACGCCCGTCGGCCCCGCGTAGACCCCCTCCGTCCGCGCCAGGAGCCGCTGAGTGTCGAGAATCGCGTCGTCGTCAGCGTCCGCCGCCAGCCCCTTCGCCTCGCGCAGGATCCGGAGGACCCATGCGCCCTTCGCCCCCGGATCCCCGACCGCCAGCCCCTCGGCGACGGTGTAGGCGAGCGGGATCGGGGCCAGGCTCGTCCCGGCCCGGAACGCGCGGACGATGGGGTTCGCCCGCGCCGCCTGCGCCGCGACCAGGCGCGGCGTCGCCTCGATCCACCCGAGCGCCTGCATCTCGCGGAACGCACGCCAGCCCGAGATGAAGGCCTCCCCGACCGCGACGGGGTAGACGACCACCTCCGGGAGCTCGTACCCGCACGCCTCGGCGATCTCCCACGCCAGCGTCTTCTTGCCCTCCTGCTTGTAGGGGTTCCGCGAGGCGCCGCCGTCGAAGACCGGCAGCTCGTCGATCATCCGGTCCCAGAGGCGGATCAGGTCGTCGTAGTAGCCGTGATAGAGGATCAGGTCCGACGCGACCGCCCCCAGGTGGGCGAGCTTCGGGGCCGAAACCTGGTCGTAGCAGAAGACGAGCGCGCGCAGGCCGCCCCGGGTGGCGTATGCAGCCAGCGAGGAGCCGGCGTTGCCGGTCGAGACCACGGAGATCGCGCGGTAGCCGAACTGCCGCGCCGCGGCCACGGCCGTGGCGGACGAGCGGTCCTTGATGGTCCCGGTGGGATTGGCGCCTTCGAACTTCAGCAGCAGCCGCCGCACGCGGAGGGCGCGCGCGAGCGCGGGGGCCTCGAGGAGCGGGGTCCCGCCCTCGCCCAGCGAGACGAAGCTCGCCGGATCGCGGATGGGGAGCACCGGATGGTACCGCCAGAGGCCCCGGCCGGCGAACGCGCGCTCGGGGCCGATCCGCCGGAGGCCGACGAGGTCGTAGACCGGCTCGAGCAGCCCGGCGCAGCGCGGGCAGGCCAGGCGGTACTCCAGCGGCTCTTCCGCGCCGCACTCGATGCAGCGCAGCCCCAGCGCCCAGGACGTCGGCGCGTCCACGCGCCCAACGGTAGGAGGCCGGCCCCGGGCTGTCAACGCGCGCCGGGCGGCGAGCGCTCGCCGGGCGCGCGCCCGGCCGCTCCGGCGGGCGCCCGGGCGGACGCTCCGGCGCCCCGCTGCGCGAGCGCGATCCCCCCGACCACGGCCGCGGCTCCCGCCACCAGCGCCACCGTCACCGTCTCCTGGCCGGCGGCGATGGCCGCGACGGTCGCGACCACCGGGATCAGGTACGAGAAGGAGGCGACCCGCGCGGTCGCGGCCCGCGCCAGCGCCCAGTACCAGAGGAGGTTCGCCAGGGCGATGGTGCCGGCCGAGAGATACCCCAGCAGGGCCCAGCGGCCCACGGTGAGGCGGCTCCACTCGACCGTCCGGAGCCCGGGCGCGCCCAGCGGGAGCAGGGGCAGGGCGCCGGCCACCGTCGCCCAGGTGGTGGCGGTCCGCGCGTCCGCCCGCGCGAGGACGGGCTTCCCGACGACCGTGTACGCCGCCCAGGCGACGCTGGCGCCCAGGCTCAGGAGGTCGCCGGTCCACGTTCCCGCGTCGAGGTGGCCCCCGCGCATCACGATCACCAGCACGCCCAGGAAGGCGAGGGCGATCCCGGACAGGCGGCGCCGGCCGAGCGGCTCGGCCAGGAGGAGGCGCGCCAGGAGCGCCGCGAACACGGGGCTCAGCGCGACGAGGAGCGCCGCGTGGGCCGGCGAGGTCCGGTGGATGCCCGTCACCATGAGGCCATGGAAGAGCGTGTTGCCGAAGATGCCGGCCACGACCAGCCGCGCCCAGTCCGGGCCCCGGAGCGCCGGAGCCCGCAGGCCGGCCACCAGACCGACCGCGAGGAGGATCGCGGCGGCCACCACGCACCGGAACGCGGCGAACGCGAGCGGCGGGAAGAACGGCTGCGTCGCCTTGATCGCGGGATAGCTCCCGCCCCAGATCACGGCGACCGCAACCAGGACGGGGACGACGGCCGGCGCCGGGATCGCGCCGGTGTTCGGCCCGGGACCGCGGGCGCTCAGCGGCTCTTCATGTCCTCCGGGAAGTTCGACGAGAAGGAGTAGGACTTCACGATGCCCTGGGGGTTGAACGTGACCTCCAGCTGCTTCGAGAGGTCGGCGTCCTTGCCCTTCTTGAAGTAGTACCACGTCCAGGTCTGGTCGCCGTCCTTCACGCCGACCTGGGTAGGCTCGCCGAACATCCGGAGGAGGTCCGCCTTCGTGGTGGTGCCGTTCTGGACGCCGGCGCCCGGTTTCGGCGACGGGAAGTCCCGGCCCGTCGACAGCGCAGAGCAGGACGCGAGCAGCAACGCCAGCGTGACGACGCCCGTGAGCCCGGCGAGACGGTCCCGCATCGCGAGCCTCCTGGAGGGTGGAATCGAACGGCGCTCACTCTAGCCGAACGCGGCGAGGAGTGTCAACGTGTCGACGTTGGCATGACGTCGGCGCGCCGGCCGGCTACTTGACGCCGGCCCGACGCTCAGCGGATTCTCACGCACGCTGGCGCCCGATCCCGAACACGGCCGAGACGTGGGTCACGGCGCACGCGGTCGGGGGCCGGCCAGTCAGCGCGGTCTGCGGACCGTGGAGGGGAGGCGGCCATGCAATCAGGGTGGCTCGAGCAGTTCAGGGGGACGTCGGGGACCACCCCGGAGACGGGCGACGCGGGGGTGTCCCGCCGGGGGTTCCTGCATGCCGGGCTCACGGGCGCGGCCGCGAGCGTGGCCGCCGGCGCGGGAGTCCTGGCGGGCGCCCAGGTCGCCCAGGCCCAGCAGCAGCCGGCGGCTGGCCAGGAGACGCCCATCGGGCCGCGGTGGTGGCCCTCGCGCTGGGGGCCGCAGGACGAGGCCGGCGCCTCGAACTGGATCACGCCCCAGAAGGTCCTCGAGGCGGCGCGCCTGATCCGGACCGGCAAGCTCTACCGGCTCGGACGCGTGTACGAGGCCGACATGCCGCTGTTCGGCACCCGCGTGTTCGCGCTCCGGATCCCGGGCGCGCCGACCGGGGGCCCCTTCGGGAGGAACCGGCTCGTCTACCACGACGAGTTCGTCGCGACCGAGATCGGCCAGGTGGGCACCCAGTTCGACGGACTCGGCCACATCGGCTGCGTGGTGGGGAAGGACGGCGACAAGACCGAGATGCGCTTCTACAACGGCTTCACCGAGGAGGAGCTCGGGAAGCCCAACGGCCTCGAGAAGCTCGGCATCGAGAAGTGCAAGCCGTTCTTCACCCGCGCCGTCCTGGTCGACGTCGCCGGCCTGAAGGGGCGGATGCTCGACCGGGGCGAGGAGATCAAGGTGGCTGACGTCCAGGCCGCCCTCCAGCGGGAGGGGATCTCGGAGGGCAGCATCCAGCCGGGCGACGGCGTCTTCTTCAACACCGGCTGGGGGAGCCTCTGGAGGAAGGACAACGCCCGGTTCAACTCGGGGCAGCCGGGCATCGGGCTCGAGGTGGCCCGGTGGGTGGCCGCCAGGCAGCTCGCGCTCGTCGGTTCCGACACCTGGGCGACCGAGGTGGTGCCGAACCCGGACCCCGACCTCGCGTTCATCGTGCACAACGAGCTCATCACGAAGAACGGGATCTTCAACCACGAGAACCTCGACTTCGACGAGCTGATCCGGGACCGCGCCTACGAGTTCGTGTACATCTTCGCGCCGGTGCCGCTCAAGGGCGCCACCGGCTCGGCGGGCACGCCCATCGCCGTCACGTAGCCCGCGGGCACGCCGGCGACTCGGTCCCCCACGGCGCCCGGCCGCCGGAGCGGGCGGCCCGGGGCCCCGGCGTGCCGGTCGAGCCGCGTGGGGTCCGCCCGGCGATCGCATCATGAGCCCGGACCGCTTCCGTCCGGCGCCGTCGAGCAGGGCCGCCGCCGAGGCCTGGGCGGGGATCCGCGACGCGCTGACGACCGTCGTGCCCAGCATCGTCGCCTACGGCGCGGTGTGGGGCGGGCTCGCGCGACAGGCCGGGCTGTCGCAGCGCGAGCTGGTCGCGATGTGCCTCCTGGTCACCGCGGGGACCGCCCAGTTCGTCGCGCTCCCCATGCTCCAGGCGGGGGCGCCCGCCTGGCTCCTGGTCGCCACGACCTACGTCGTGAACCTGCGCCACTACCTCATGGCGGCCAGCCTGGCGCCGTACTTCGCGCATCTGCCGAGGGGGCGGCTGGCGGCGCTGGCGCACGGGGTCACCGACGAGTCCTACGCCCTGACCATGGCGCGGTTCGCGCGGCAGCCGGCGCACCCCGCGTACTTCGCGGGTGCGGCCGGCGCGACGTACCTCGCGTGGTACGCGGGGACCGCGGCCGGCGGCCTCCCCGGCAGCCGCATCCCGGACCCGCACCGGTACGGCCTGGACTTCGTCTTTCCGGCCGTGTTCATCGCGATCCTGGCCCGTTCGGTCCGGGCGCCCTGGCAGTGGGCGGTGGCCGGGGCCGCGGCGGCGCTCGCGCTGGCGGTTCGCGCGGCGGTGGGCGGGACCTGGCACATCGGGGTGGCGGGGCTGGCCGCCTCGGCGCTGGCGGTGTGGCTCGCGCCGGCCGGGGATCCGGGTGTCGAGCCGGGCCCGCGCGCGCAGGGGCCGGCGGCCGGCCGTCCGGCGCCGGGGGAGATGGCCGGCGGGCCGCCGGAGCCTCCCGGATGAGGGCCGGCCTGCTCGTCACGTTCGCCGCCATGGGCGTGGCGACCTACCTCACGCGCGCCCCGCTGCTCCTGGTGCTGGCGCGCCGGCGCCTCCCGGCATGGCTGGCCCGCTACTTCGCCGGGCTCCCGATCGCGCTCCTCACCGCCCTGGCCCTGCCCCTGCTCGTGTTCGCCCCGCAGGGCCCGCGCGCGTGGGCGACCGACGTGCCCGCCGCGGTGCTGGTCGCCCTCCTCGCCCGCCGCACGGGGCACCTGCTCGTCGCGGTCGCGGGCGGGGTCGTCCTGGTGGCTGCGCTCCGGGCCCTGGTAGGATAGCCGCGTGACCGTCGGCGCTCCGGAGTCGTTCGCGGCGGACGAGCGGGGCCGGCTGGCGCCGTACTTCACGAGCCTCGACGGCCCGGTCTTCGCGCTGGTGAACCTGCCGGAGGTCGTCAAGGGCGCCCTCTTCGCCCGGTACTCCCGCTCGGCCCGCTCCCTCCGGCGGCTGTTCCTCGACGAGTTCGCCGGATCCGGCGGGGCCGGCGACCTCCCGGGGGCCGCCGCCGTCGGGGTCGCCCGCGCCGAGAGCCTCTACGAGCGGGTGTTCCTCGAGTACGGCGACGACTCGGTCGCGCAGCTGGGCGGGGTCCACCTCGCCTGCGAGGGCGTGTCGAACGTCCTCACGAAGCTCCTCGAGTGGGGACGCCTCATGGCGTACCTGGAGCAATCCACGCGCTACGTGCCGTACACCGACCGGCCGGACGGGCACTACCGGTACCACGTCCCGGCGGAGGTCCGGGGCACGCCGCTCGAGGCGCGGTTCGTCGCGACGCTCGACGCGGCCTTCGACACCTACGTCCGCTGGCTCGAACCCGTCCAGGCGCTCTTCCGCCGCCGGCACCCGCGCGATCCCGCCGACAGCGAGGCCGTGTACCGCAACACGATCCGCGCGAAGGCGCTCGACACGCTCCGGGGACTCCTCCCGGCCGCGACGCGCTCCAACGTCGGGCTCTACGGCACGGGGCAGGCTTACGAGGCGCTCCTCCTCCGGCTCCGCGCCTCGCCGCTCGCCGAGGCGCGGGCGTGCGCGGACCTCATGCTGACCGAGCTCCGGAAGGTGATCCCGGCGTTCCTGCGCCGCGTCGACGCGCCGGACCGCGGCGGCCGCTGGTCGAGCTACCTCGCCGCCACCCGGCAGGCGACCGCGGCGGTGGCGGATCGGCTCCTGGCCGGCGTCGCGGCCGAGCCCCGCCCGGAGGTCGTCCTGACCGACTTCGACCCCGACGGCGAGCTGAAGGTGGTGGCGGCCGCACTCTACGCCGTCTCGGATCTCCCGGACGACCAGCTGCTCGCCCGGGTGCGACGGATGAGCGCCGACGAGCGGGCGGCGGTCCTCCGCGCCTACGTGGGGGACCGCACGAACCGGCGGCACAAGCCCGGTCGGGCGCTCGAGCGCACGAGCTACCGCTTCGACGTCCTGACCGACTACGGCGCGTTCCGGGACCTCCAGCGGCATCGGCTGCTGACGCTCGAGTGGCAGCCGCTCGGGCCCGCCCACGGCTACGTGCTCCCCGACGCCGTCGAGGAGGCGGGCGGCGCGGCCGACTGGCACCGCGTCATGGAAGACTCGGCGGCGCTCCACGACGCGCTGCGGGCCGCGGGGCTCCCCGCGGTCGCCCCCTACGCGGTGGCCATGGCGTACCGCGTCCGGTTCTACGTGGAGATGAACGCCCGCGAGGCGATGCACGTCCTGGAGCTCCGCACGGCGCCCCAGGGCCATCCCGCGTACCGGCGCGTCTGCCAGGCGATGCACCGGCTGATCGCGGAGCGGGCCGGGCACCGCGCGCTCGCGGCGGCGATGCAGTTCGTCGACCACTCGACGGTCGAGCTCGAGCGGCTCGCCGCCGAGCGGCGGACCGAGTCGCGCCGCCAGGCCTCGACCACGCGCGAGACCCCGGCCGCCCCCGACCGCCCCCGCTCCGCGCCGGACGCCTGAGCGATCCGCGGCGGCCTGGCCGGGGCGGCGCGTCAGGCGGCGTCCGCCTCGACGAGCGCCGCCAGCGCGGCGAGCCGGTCCAGCGCCCGGGGACGCGCGAGGCGCCGCACCGGCACGACGCCGGCCAGCCGCGCGCAGCGGGCGAGGTGGTCCGCGGAGGCGAAGAGCCGGATCGCCGGCCCGACGTACGAGTGCTGCAGGATGGCGAACACGGC
Source organism: Candidatus Methylomirabilota bacterium (assembly GCA_035652475.1). Classification (GTDB taxonomy): domain Bacteria; phylum Methylomirabilota; class Methylomirabilia; order Rokubacteriales; family DASRDR01; genus DASRDR01. Next base: position 16,442 of record DASRDR010000205.1, read on the forward strand.
CGGATGGCCGGCGAGCGGCTCGATCGCAGGCCGATCCGCGTCCGCGAGGACGTAGCAGCGCCGGAGGGGGAGCGGGCCGGCGACGTGGGCCCCCGCGGCCCACGTCCGCTTGGCGTCGCCGGGGTGCGCCGCCGGGAGGTCCGCCGGCGCGGCGCCGAGGGCGGTGAGGGCGTCGGGGAGGAGCCGGAGCGGCGGCGCGCCCGGCAGCGTGACCGGCCCGGCCGCCGCGAGCTCGATCGCGACGGCGTCGTCGGCGATCACCGGGTGCCCGCGCGCGTGGAGCGCGGCCGCGGTGGTCGACTTCCCGGCGCC
>DASRDR010000206.1:0-12766 GCA_035652475.1 Candidatus Methylomirabilota bacterium
GCTGGCCAGGCGGTTCGGGGCCACGAGGAGCGCACCGAGGCCGGCGAGCGCGATCAGCGCCGCCGCGGCGGCCGCGAGCACGCGACGGCGGGTGCGGAGGAAGCGGAGCCGGGGCGAGGAGACGGCCGGGGCGGGAGCGCCCCTCACCGCCGCCGCCCGGCGGACCGCGTCACCAGGGCCGCGAGGTCCGGGCGGGCTTCACTCGCTGACGGCGAAGCCCAGTCGCTTGGAGACGTCGCGAGCCGCCGCGCGGACGCGGGCCGCCAGCTCGGGCTCGAGCCGCTCGGGCGGCAGGCGGAACGCGGGGCCGCGGATCGAGATCGCGCCGACGACCCGCTTGGCGTAGTCCCGCACCGGCGCCGCCAGCGCACGGACCCCTGGCTCGAGCTCCTCGTCCTCGACGGCGAGGTCCCGCTCCGCGACGCGCCCGAGCTCCTCGACGAGCGCCGCGGGCTCGGTGAGGGTCCGGCCCGTCAGCGCGGCCGGGGGCGCCTGCTTCCACCACTCCTCCCGCTCCTCCCGGGAGCGGAACGCGAGCTGCGCCTTCCCGAGCGCGGCCGCGTGCGCGGGCAGGCGGCGGCCGAGATGCGAGACGGCCCGCACCGGCTGGGTGGTCTCGACCATGTCGATGCAGACGACGTTGGCGCCGTCGAGGACGCCGAGGTACGCCGCCTCGCCGGTCGCCTGCGCGAGCTGCTCGAGCACGGGACGGGCCTGCCGAACGACGCCGAGATGGTGCGTGAACACGCTGGCGACCTCGAAGGTCTTCAGCCCGAGACGGTAGTTGCCGCTCTCCCTGTCCTGCTCGACGTAGCCGCGGGTCTCGAGCGTCGCCAGCAGACGGAACACGTTGTTCTTGTGCAGCTTCAGGCGACGCGAGAGCTCGGTGACGCCGAGCTCGCCCTCGGTCGAGGTGAACGCCTCCAGGATGTCCAGCGCGCGGCTGACGGACTGGATCAGGTAATCGGCTTTGGCTTTCTTCATGGCCGGCCAAACAAGAGTCGAGCATCAGGCTAAACCACGGTTATACCCCTCGTCAAGTCAATTGGCGCCCGCCGGACCTGGCGACCGTCTCCGGTACGGACAAACGGAGTTCGAGAGCGCCCGAGGGGACGGCCGATCGCGGTCAGCCCGCCGGCGCGGGCTCCCCGAGCCCGAGGCGTTCGCGCCCATACCGCCCGGCGAGCACGGCCTGGCACCACTCTCGGTGCTCGAGGTACCACTGGACGGTGGCGCGAAGGCCCGCGTCGAAGGGGCGCGAGGGCCGCCAGCCCAGCTCGCGACGGAGCCGGCTCGCGTCGACCGCGTAGCGGCGATCGTGGCCCGGCCGATCGGGGACGAACGCCTTGAGCTCGGGGTAGCGGGCGATCCCCCGCGCCCGGAGAGCCGGGTTCAGGGCGGCCGGCCGGAGCGTCTCCAGAGCCGCGCAGATCGCGTCGACGATCTCGAGATTCGTCCGCTCGTTGTCGGCGCCGACGTTGTAGCGCGCCCCGGGCTGGCCCCCCCGCAGCACCAGCCACAGCGCGGCGCAGTGGTCCTCCACGTGGAGCCAGTCCCGCACGTTCCCGCCGTCCCCGTAGATCGGGAGCGCGCGCCCCTCGGCGGCGTTGAGGGTCATCAGGGGGATCAGCTTCTCGGGGTACTGGTAGGGGCCGTAGTTGTTCGAGCAGTTCGTGACGATCGCCGGGAGCCCGTAGGTCTCGTGATAGGCCCGGACCAGGTGGTCCGCTCCGGCCTTCGAGGCGGCATAGGGGGAGTTGGGCCGGTAGGGGCTGTCCTCGGTGAAGCGGCCGGTCGCCCCCAGCGACCCGTACACCTCGTCGGTCGAGACGTGGAGGAACCGGAACGCCGCCCGGCGCGCGGCGTCCAGCCCGGCCAGATGGCGCCGCGTCGTCTCGAGGAGCTGGAACGTGCCCACGAGGTTGGTGGTGACGAAGGCGCGCGGGCCGTCGATCGACCGGTCGACGTGCGTCTCCGCCGCGAGGTTCACGATGGCGTCCGGCCGGTGCTCGGCGAGGAGCGCCTCGACGCATCCGGCGTCGCCGACGTCGCCGCGCACGAACACGAATCGCGGATCGGCCACGACGTCCTCGAGGGTCGCGAGGTTCCCGGCGTACGTCAGGCGGTCGAGGACGACGACCCGCCGCGCGCCGCCGGCGAGCGCGAGCCGCACGAGGTTGGAGCCGATGAACCCGGCGCCGCCGGTGACCAGGAGCGACTCCATGGACGCGCCTCCCCGCTGAGCGTACCACCGGCGGGCCCGGATGCCCGCGCCTCGGGGCTCCCGACCGCGCTCGCCGCTCGCGGCCGCTCCGGCCCCGCCGCCTCCGCGGGGGGGCCGCGAACCCGCATGGTAGAGTGGTCCGCGACGGCACGATCATCACGCCGACGAGGAGTTTGCATGCGGCAGGCCCGGCGGATCCTGGTGGTGGTCGCGCACCCCGACGACGCGGAGTTCGGGTGCGGCGGCAGCGTCGCGCAGTGGGTGGCGGACGGCTGCGAGGTCTCCTACTGCCTGTTCACGAGCGGCAACCGCGGGTCCGACGACCCGGCGATGACCCCGGAGCGGCTGGCGACGATCCGCGAGGGGGAGCAGCGCGCCGCGGCGGCGGTGCTCGGCGTCCGGCAGGTCACGTTCCTCGGCTACCCCGACGGCGAGCTCGAGGACACCCGGGAGGCGCGCCGGGACATCGTCCGGGAGGTCCGGCGCGTCCGCCCCGATCGCCTGGTGATCCAGAACCCGTTCCCGAGCCTCAACCCGTACTCGGGCCATCGCGACCACCGCCACGCCGGGCGCCTGGCCCTCGACGCGGTCTACCCGTACGCGCGCGACCGGATGCACTTCCCCGAGCTCCTCGCCGAGGGCTTCCTCCCCCACAAGGTGCGGGAGGTCTACGTGATGGGCCACCCCGAGCCGGACGTCGTCGTCGACATCACGGGGACGATGGCGCGGAAGCTCGAGGCGCTCCGCTGCCATGCGAGCCAGCTGCGCGACTTCGCCGGGGCCGAGGCGCGCGTGCGCGAGCGCGCGGCCGAGCTCGGGAAGCCGCGGGGGTACACGTACGCCGAGGCGTACCGGTCGATCGACCTCCCCCGCTGACCGCCCGGGCCCGGGATCGCCCGGCGGGGGACGGCGCCCGGGGAGACGCCGAGCCGCCGGCGCGGGCTCGGGGTGAGCGGGCCGGCGATCCTGGGCCGCGGCGGCCGGCCGGCCGGCCCCGCACGGCGCCCGAGGCCCCGATGACCGCCACGGCCGCCGGACCGCGGCGCGGGAGCGGCCGCGGGCGCGCCCCGGCCCGCACGGGGGCGATGCTCGCGCTCCTGGTCGCCCTCGCCCTCGCCGCCGCTCCCCTCCGCGGCGCCGAGCCCCTCCCCGACGCCGATCGCCTCGTCGGCTGGATCCGCGACCTGGCCGACCCCGCGATGGACGGGCGCCGCGCCGGCACGCCCGGCGCCGACCGCGCCGCCGCCTACGTGGCCGCCGCGTTCGCGCGAGCCGGCCTCCGGCCCGGCGGCGACGACGGGGGCTTCCTCCAGCGCTTCGAGGTGGTGACCGGGGCGCGCGTCGCCGCCGACAGCGCGCTCGAGGCGACCGCGGCCGGCGTCCCGCTCGGGCCGTTTTCGGCCGGGCAGGCCTTCGCGCCGCTCGGATTCGTGGAGGACGGCGAGGCGACGGGGGAGGGGGCGTTCGCGGGCTACGGGATCACCGTGCCGGCCGTCGGGTACGACGACTACGCCGGCGTCGACGTGCGGGGCAAGGTCGTGCTGGTCATGACCGGGGAGCCGCGCGAGGGGACCCCCGACCGCCCGTTCCACGCCGCCGCGCACCGGTACGTGATCGACCTCCGCTACAAGCTCCTGAACGCGCGCGCGCACGGCGCCCGGGCGCTCCTGCTCGTCGAGCGGCCGAGCCGGCCCGACCGGCTCATCGCGCTCCAGCCCTCGTCGCGGATCTCGGGCGGGATCGTCGGCGCCACCGTCGGGCGCGCGGTCGCCGACGCGCTGCTCGGCCCGGCCGGCGCCTCGCTGGCCACGCTCCAGGCCCGGATCGACGCCACGGGCCAGCCCGCCTCCAGCGCGCTCGCCGGGGTGCGCGTCCGCGTCCGGACCGGGGTCGAGCGCCTCCACGCCCCGACCGCGAACGTGATCGGGGTGCTGCCGGGCGCCGATCCGGCCCGCGCGGCCGAGGCGATCGTCGTGGGGGCGCACTACGACCACCTGGGCCACGGTGGGCCGACCTCCCTCGCCCCCGAGGCGGGCGACGCGATCCACCCGGGCGCGGACGACAACGCGTCTGGCACCGCCGCGCTGATCGGGCTCGCGGAGGCGTTCGGGCGCGCGGGGCCGCGCCCCCGCACGGTGCTGTTCATAGCCTTCGGCGGCGAGGAGCTCGGGCTGCTCGGCTCGACCCACTACGTGAGCCATCCCACGGTGGCGCTCGCGCAGACCGTCGCGATGGTGAACCTGGACAGCGTCGGGCGCCTCCAGGACGGCAAGCTCCTCGCGATGGGCGTGGACACCGGGACCGGGCTGCGGGCGCTGGTCGAGCGCGAGGCCGCCGGGCTGCCGCTCCGGCTCACGCTCCAGGGCGACGGGTCGGGGCCGTCGGACCACGCCGCGTTCCTGAGCCGCGAGATCCCGGTGCTGTTCTTCTACACGGGCCCCCACGGGGACTACCACCGGCCGAGCGACACCTGGGACAAGATCAACGGCCCGGGCCTCCGCACGGTCGCCACGCTGACCTACCGCGTGGTGCGCGAGCTGGCGGACGCGACCGACCGCCCCGCCTTCGCCCGGGTGACGGCGCCGGCCGGGCCGGCCCGGGAGCGGCACGAGCACCCCGAGTACGGGCCCTTCCTCGGGATCGTCCCCGAGCCGGGCGGCGCCGGCGCCGCCGGGGTCCGGCTGACCGGCGTCCAGGCGGAGAGCCCCGCCGCGCGCGCGGGGCTCCGGGTCGGGGACGTCATCGTCCGCTTCGGCGACGCGGCGATCCGGACGCTGGACGACCTCGCCTTCGCGCTGCGGTCGCACCAGCCGGGGGACCGGGTCGCGGTGCGATACCTCCGCGACGGCGCCGAGCACGCGACGGAAGCCATCCTGGAGGGCCGGCCCTAGCGACACGGGCGGGGCGCGCCGGCGCGGCCGCCGCGCCGCGTGCGACCACGGCGCCCGTGGCGGGGGCGGCGCCGGCGCCGGTGTTAGAATCGGGCGTCCGGGCGCGCGCGCCGCGCGGTGCCCGACGACGCCGCCCCGACATGAGACCGCTCGACGACCGTCGCCAACCCGCGCCGGCCCCGCCGCCCTGGCGGCCCGCCGAGGCCCCCACGCTGTCCACGCTCCTGGCGCGCCGGGCGGCGGCGGCCCCGGACGGGATCTACCTCACGCTCTTCGACAAGCCGCTGACCGTCGGCCGGCTCCACGCCACCGCGCTGCGGTACGCCGGCGCGCTCGCGGCCCGGGGCATCGGCGCCGGCGACAAGGTGGCGATCGTGCTCCCCACGTGCGAGGAGTTCTTCTTCGCGTTCTTCGGCGCGCTCGCGCTGGGCGCGGTGCCCGTGCCCCTCTACCCGACGCTCACACCCGAGCTCACGGCGCGAATCTTCCGGAACTGCGAGGCGCGGGCGGTGGTCACCATCGACTGGTTCCGCGCCGACATCGAGGCGGCCCGGGCGGAGGCGCCGGAGCTTCGCCACCGCCTGGCTCCCGACGAGCTCGACGGCGGGCCCGCGCTCCCGGCGCCGCGGGAGGGCCGCGAGGAGGACGTCTGCTTCCTCCAGTACACGTCGGGCAGCACCTCGGCGCCCCGCGGCGTGGTGCTGTCCCACGGCAACGTGATGGCGACGGTGCGGATGATGGTGGAGGCGGTCGGCGTGACCGCCGAGGACCGGATCGTCAGCTGGCTCCCCCTCTACCATGACATGGGCCTCATCGGGATCGCGTTCGGCACGCTCTACACCGGCGCGGGGCTCGTGCTCCTCCCGCCCGACCTGCGGAACCCGCGCACCTGGCTGGAGGCGATCACGCGCCACCGGGCGGGGTTCACCGTCTCGCCCGACTTCGGCTACCGCAACTGCGTCCGCCACGTCCACGACACGACCGGGCTCGACCTCTCGAGCCTGCGGATGGCGATGTCGGGAGCGGAGCCGGTGCGGCTGTCGACGATCCGCACGTTCCAGGAGCGGTTCCGGGTCGGCGACATCTTCGCCCCGGCGTACGGGCTGGCGGAGGCGACGCTGGCCGTGGCGCTCTGGCCGCACGGCCAGCCGGTGCGCACGGATCCGTCGGGCAGCGTGCTCTCGGTCGGACGTCCATGCCGGGGCGTGCGGGTCGAGATCGCCGGGGCGAGCGGCAGCGGACGGGCGGCGCCCGGGGAGATCGGCGAGATCCTGGTCCGGAGCCCCGGGGTCATGCTGGGCTACTACCGGGACCCCGAGGCGACCGCCTGCGCGCTCCGCGACGGATGGCTCCACACCGGCGACCTGGGCTTCCTGGACGCCGAGGGGTACCTGTACGTCACCGGCCGCCTCAAGGACGTGATCATCATCCGCGGCCAGAACGTGATCCCGGGCGACGTCGAGGAGGTCGTGGACCACCTCCCGGGCATCCGCTACTCGGCGGCGGTCGGGATCGAGGACGAGCGGACCGGCACGCAGCGGATGCACGTGGTCGCGGAGGTGCGCGGCGAGGCCCCCACGGCGGAGGACCTGGCCGGCATCGCCCGGGCGATCACCCTCGCGGTGCGGCGGCGGAGCGGCGTCCGCCCGGCGCGAGTGCTGCTGGTCCGGGCCCACACGATCCCGAAGACCTCGAGCGGCAAGATCCAGCACGCGGCGCTGGCGGCGATGGTCGCCGGAGGCCAGCTGGGCCATCGCGTGCTGCACCACACCGGGGCGGGGGGCGGCGAGCCCGACCCGGTCGGCCGGCGCCCCGCCCGATGACGCTCGTGCTCCTCGCCGTCGCCGCGGGCCTCGCCCTCGGCGCCGGCGCGCTCTACAACGGGCTCGTGCGGCTCCGCAACCAGGTCGCGGCCGCCTGGGCCCAGATCGACGTCCAACTCAAGCGGCGGCACGACCTGATCCCGAACCTGGTCGGCGCGGTGCAGGGCTACATGCAACACGAGCGCGAGCTCTTCGAGCGGATCGCGGTGGCGCGCACCCGCGCCCGGGCCGCGGCCGGCGCCGGGCCGGTCGGGGCGGCGGAGGGGGCGCTCGGCCGGGAGATCTCGAGCCTGCTCGCGGTCATGGAGCGGTACCCCGACCTCAAGGCCGACCAGCACGTGCTCGCGCTCCAGGAGGAGCTGGTCACCACGGAGAACCGGATCGGCTTCGCCCGCCAGCTCTACAACGACCTGGTGGCCCGCTACAACACGCGCCAGCAGGTCTTTCCCGCGAACCTGGTCGCGGGCGCGCTGGGGTTCCGGCCGGCCGAGCTCTTCCAGGCCGACTCCGTCGACCGCGAGCTTCCGCCGGTCGACCTCCCCCCCCGCTGACGACCGCGGCGCGGCCGATCCGTCACTCCCCCCGCCGGCGCCGACGGGGGCGCGCGCCCTCCGGTCGGCCCCGGCCGACCTCCGCCCTTCCGGCGTGACCGAGCGGCCGGTCGGGGATCGACTGTCGCGAACCGGGCGCCCGCGACGTCGCGCCGGTCGCGAGGCGCGCGCGTGAGCTCGGTCGAGCCCGGTGACACGGCGCCCGCGCCCGCCCCGGCGCCGGCGGCCGGGAACGTCTTCGACGAGCAGCGCCGGAACCGCCGCGACACGCGGCTCCTGGTCGCGTCGTTCGTGACCCTCCTGGCCGTGCTCGGGCTCGGGTTCGACGCGTTCGTCCTGGGCGCCGTCGTCGGCCCGACCGTGGGCGGGGTCCCGGTGCCGCTCCCGATCGGGGCGACGCTCGCCACCCTGCTGGGGCTCGCCTCGGCGTGGGGGGCCTATCGCTTCGGCGACCGGGCGGTGCTCGCGTCCAGCGGCGCCCGCCCGGTCGGGGCCGGTGGCGACGGCCCAGAGGTCGCGCGGCTCGTGAACGTCGTGACCGAGATGGCCATCGCGGCCGGCGTGCCGATGCCGCGCGTCTACCTGATCGACGACCCGGACCCGAACGCGTTCGCGACCGGGCGCGATCCCGACCACGCGGCGATCGCGGTGACGACGGGGCTGCTCGCGACGATGACGCGGGACGAGCTCCAGGGCGTCGTGGCCCACGAGATGTCGCACGTCCGGAACTACGACATCCGGACGATGACGCTGGTCGCGGCCCTCCTCGGCGCCGCGCTCCTGCTGAGCGACTGGGGCACGCGCGCGCGTCTGCGGGTCCCGGTCGGGCGCGAGGAGCGCGGCGAGCGCCGGGACGGCCGGGTGGGCGGGCCGCTCGGGCTCGTGCTGTTCGCGCTGTGGCTGCTCGCCGCGATCCTGGCGCCGATCGTCGGACGCGTCCTGGCGACGGCCGTCTCGCGGCGGCGGGAGTACCTGGCGGACGCCTCCGGCGCCGCCCTCACCCGCAACCCGCTCGGCCTGGCGAGCGCGCTCCGGAAGCTCGAGGCCGCGGTCGCCCCGACCGCCCGGATCCGTCGCGGCACCGCGCACCTCTGCATCACCGATCCGCTCGGTCGCCCCGTGAACGAGCGGCGCGGGTGGGTGGCCGATCTCCTGGCCACCCACCCGCCGATCGCGACCCGCATCGCGCGCCTGGAGGCCATGGCGTATCGCCGCTGAGCTCGCGGGCCCGCGGGACCGGGCTCGCCCGGCGCAGCCCGACGCGTCGCCCCGCGCAGCCGACGCGTCGCCCCGCGCAGCCGACACGTCGCCGCCGGCCCGCCGCGGTCGCGACGGGGGCCGTCTGGGGAATCGACACGCCGTACGGTACCCTGGAGCCAGCACGACCTGGCCGGTCCCCGGCGACCGGCCGCCCGCGCGAGGCGCCGCCGGCGGCGCCCGGGAGGCCCCGTGAAGGTCGACTTCACCCTGGCGGTCGACGATCTGACGGAGGTGCCCGCGCTCGCGCGGGAGGCCGAGGCGCTCGGGTTCGACGGGCTCTGGACCGCGGAGACCCGCCACGACCCCTTCCTGCCGCTTGCGATCGCGGGGGTCGGGACCGAGCGGCTGAGCCTCGGGACCGCGATCGCGGTGGCGTTCCCCCGGAGTCCCACCCTGGTCGCGCACGCCGCGTGGGACCTGCAGCGGGCGTCCCGCGGGCGCTTCATCCTGGGCCTGGGCACCCAGGTGAAGGGGCACATCGAGCGGCGCTTCTCGGTGAAGTGGACCGCCCCCGGCCCCCGGCTGCGCGAGTACGTGCTCGCGCTCCGGGCGATCTGGGACGCCTGGCAGAAGGGCGGCGCCGTCGCCTTCCGCGGGGCCCATTACCAGATCACCCTCATGACGCCCTTCTTCGCGCCGGCGCCGATCCCGCACCCGCGGATCCCCGTCTACCTGGCCGCGGTCAACGCCTACAACCTCCGGCTCGCCGGCGAGCTCGCCGACGGCGTCCACGTGCACCCGTTTCACTCCGTCCGCTACCTCCGCGACTTCGCGCTCCCCCACCTCGAGGCCGGGCTCGGGCGCGCCGGGCGGCCGCGGGCGGCGGTCGCGCTGGCCACGTCGGTGTTCATGGTGACCGGCCGCACGGCCGCCGAGGTCGCCCGCGCCCGGGAGCGCGCCCGCGCGCAGATCGCCTTCTACGCCTCGACCCGGACCTACGAGCCGGTGCTGGCCGCCCACGGGTGGCAGGACCTCACGCCGCGCCTGCACCGGAAGTCGGTCGAGGGCGACTGGGCCGCCATGGCGGCCCTGATCTCGGACGAGATGCTGCAGGCCTTCGTCGTCGAGGCCGGGCCCGACGAGCTCGCCCCGGCGCTCCGGGAGCGCTACGGTGGCCTGCTCGATCGCATCGCGCCCTACGTCGCGCTCGAGCGGCCGACGACGCGGGACGAGCTGGCCTGCTTCGCCCGCGCCCTGTGCGGGCGCCTGTGAGCGAACGGCCGGGCGCGCGCGGGCGCCGGGAGGTGCAGTCATGGTCAAGGTGATCGGGATCGCGCTGATCGTCCTGGGCGTGATCGCCCTCGTCTACCAGGGCATCACGTACACCACGAAGGAGAAGGTGCTCGACATCGGGCCGTTCAAGGCCGAGGTCGAGAAGGAAAAGACGATCCCCCTCCCGCCGGTCCTCGGGATCGTGGCCCTGGTCGGGGGGATCGTCCTGCTGGTCGTGGCCGGCCGCCGGTCTTGAGATGGGGCCGTCGGGGGGCCGGCGCGACCCCGGCGTGAGCGGGACGAACCGGCCCGGTCCGGTCCGCCGGCGACGGCGCGCCGCCGGGCGTTGATCCCCCTGTCCGGACGAGGCGCTCACGGTCGATGCCGGAGGCGCGCATCGGCCCCGGCGATCCAGCCGACCCCGGGCCCCGGAGGCCGGGCCGGGGTGGCCGCCGCGCGCGCCCGGCCCGCACGATAGGCGATATGCACCCGGGCGAGGCAGTCATCGAGAGCGTTCTGTTGCAGGTGCTCGACATCCTCGGGACATTCGTCTTCGCCATCAGTGGCGCGATCGCCGGAGCCAAGCACCGCCTCGATCTCTTCGGTGTCCTGGTGCTGTCGTTCGCCGCCGCGAGCTTCGGTGGCATCACGCGCGATGTCCTGATCGGCGCCGTGCCGCCTGCGGCGATTCGGGACTGGCGGTATGCGGGAACCTCCGTCGCCGCCGGGATCATCACCTTCCTCTGGTATCCGAAAATCGGCACCTTCCGCAACGCCGTGCTCATGTTCGATGCCGCGGGTCTCGGACTGTACGCCGTCACCGGCGCCAGCAAGGCGCTCAGCTATCAGCTCGCACCGGTGCCCGCGGCACTGCTGGGCATGGTGAGCGCGATCGGCGGCGGGGTGGTGCGAGACGTGCTCGTGTCCGAGGTTCCCGCGGTCTTCCGGAGCGAGATCTATGCCAGCGCGGCGCTGGCGGGCGCCAGCATCTTCGTCGGCGGGACCGCGCTGCATCTTCCGGCGCCACCGGTCGCAGTCGTCGGCGCGCTGGTGTGTTTCGGAATCCGTGCGCTGGCGATCCGCCACGACTGGAAGTTGCCGATCACCAGGCTGCCCGACCGGCCGGCCGAGTAGACGCCCCGGCCCGGCGTCACCTCGCCGGGCAGCGCCGGCGCCGCGATCCGGCCGAGCCGGACGTCCGTCCCCGCCCCGCCGGTACGGGGCTGCCGCGCCGGCCGATCCGGCGGGGGCCCGGGGCGGCCCCCGTTCACTCGCCGCTGGCGAGCTTGTTGGCGGCGTCGAGCGCCGCCACCTTGTAGCACTCCGCCAGCGTCGGGTAGTTGAAGACCGTGTGGAGGAAGTAGTCGAGGCCGCCGCCCAAGGCCAGGACCGCCTGGCCGATGTGGATCAGCTCGGTCGCCCCGGTCCCGATCGCGTGGACGCCGAGCAGGCGCCGGTCCTCGCGGTGGAACAGCATCTTGAAGAGCCCCGTGTCGTCGCCCAGGATCTGCCCGCGAGCGATCTCGCGGTAGCGCGCCACGCCGGTCTCGTAGGGCACCTTGGCCGCGGTCAGCTCCTCCTCGGTGGCGCCGACCATCGAGATCTCCGGGATCGCGTAGATGCCGACCGGGAAGTGCGCCGGCATCGGGCCGGCGTCGCGCCCGAACGCGTGGCAGGCGGCCAGGCGCCCCTGCTCGCTCGACGTCGCGGCGAGGCTCGGGTACCCGATGACGTCCCCCGCCGCGTAGATGTGCGGGACCCGCGTCCGGAAGTGCTCGTCGACGGAGATCCGGCCCCGGGCATCGGCGCTCAGGCCGGCCGCGGCGAGGTTGAGCGCGTCGGTCGCCCCGATGCGGCCGGCCGAGAAGAGCACCAGCTCCGAGACGATCCGTTTCCCGGACTCCAGGCACACGACCCCCCGCCGCGGCGGCCCCGGGGCGATGTCGAACCGCTCGACCGCCTCCCCCAGGCGGAAGGTGACCCGGCAGTTGCGCATCTGGTGGATGAGCTCGTCCACGATCTCCCGGTCGACGAAGTCCAGCACGCGGTCCCGGCGCTCGACGACGGTGACCTCGATCCCGAGGGCGGCGAACATCGAGGCGTACTCCATCCCGATCACCCCGCCGCCGACCACCGTCATCGCGTGCGGGAGCCGCTTCAGGTGGACGATGTCGTCGCTGGTGATGGCGACCTCGCCGTCGAGCACGGCGCCCGGCGGGGTCATCGCCCGGGTGCCGACGGCGATGAGGATGGTCGCCGCGCTGACCGATTGGCTCCCCGCCTCGGCGCGGACCAGGATCGTGTGGGGATCGCGGAACTCGCCGGCCCCCCGGATGACGGCGACCTCGTTCCGCTGGAGCTGGTCGGTGATGACGTCGATCTCGCGCGCGACCACCTCGCCGACCCGCGCCAGCAGCTGCTCGGCGGTCGGGCGGGTCCCGGCCGGCGCCGGGCGGCCGCCGTGCGCGCCGCCGAGGGCCCAGATGGCCTCCCGGAAGGTCTTGCTGGGGATGGTCCCGGTCTGGACCGAGACGCCCCCGACGACCCGCTGGCGCTCGACCACCGCCGCGCGCTTGCCGAGCTTCGCCGCCTGGATGGCGGCGCGCTGGCCGGCCGGCCCGCTCCCGATGGCGATCAGGTCGAAGTCGTAGCCCTCGGCCATTACGCCCAGCACTCTACCCCGAAGCCGCGGCGGGGCCGGCCAGGTTCCCGCGCGCCGGCGGGCCGGCGACCGCGGCCTGCCGGCGCCCGCGGGCGGCCGGGGCTCTCCGCGCGGGCGTCTCCGCCCGGTCAGCGCGCGTCGTG
>DASRDR010000207.1:0-5137 GCA_035652475.1 Candidatus Methylomirabilota bacterium
GCGCGGTCCGGCCGCTGCCGGGCGCGCGCGAGCTGCTGGCCCGCCTCTCCGAGACCGGCGTGCCTTGGGCCATCGCCACCAGCGGACGGCACGAGAGCGCCGCGCCCGCGCTCGCGCTCCTCGACGTCCCGCCGCGGGTGCCCATCGTCACGCGGGACCAGGTCGCCCACGCGAAGCCCGATCCGGACCTGTTCGTGGAGGCGGCGGCGCGACTCGGGGTCGGCGTGAGCGAGTCGGTGGTGGTCGGGGACAGCGTCTGGGACCTGCTCGCGGCTCGCCGCGCCCGCGCGCTGGGGGTGGGGCTCCTCTCGGGCGGCTACGGGCAGGACGAGCTCGAACGGGCCGGGGCCTATCGCGTCTACGAGGATCCCGCGGACCTGCTCCGGCACCTGGACGAGGTCGGGGTCCGCCCGGTCCGCTGACGCGCCAGCCGCGCGGGCCGTGCCTGACGACGCCCGGCCTCCGGGTCGGAGCCGGGGCGGCCCGGGGCGAGAAAGGACGAGGCGGCGATGGAGGTCTTCGAGGCCGTCCGCACCCTCCTGGCCATCCGGCGGTACCAGGACCGGCCGATCCCGGCCGGGACGGTGCGGCGTATCGTGGAGGCCGGCTGGCTGACGGGGAGCGCGAAGAACGCGCAGCCCTGGCACTTCGTGGTGGTCCAGGACCGCGAGACCCTGCGCCGGCTCGGGGCGGCCGCCCGCTCCGGGCCGTACGTGAGCGAGGCGACCCTGGCGATCGTGGTCGCCGTCGAGCGGACCCCGTTCGCGGTGTCCGACGCCAGCCGCGCGATCCAGTCCATGCTCCTGACCGCGTGGGCGGACGGCGTCGGCTCGAACTGGGTCGGCTTCGGCGGGCTCGACGCCGTCAAGCCGCTCCTCCAGATCCCGGCCTCGCTCGACGTCCTCGCGATCCTGCCGTTCGGTTATCCGGCCCGGGCGGTCGGGCGGGGAAGGAAGGCCCGCAAGCCGCTCGGGACCATCGCCCACCGCGCGCACTTCGGCCAACCCTTCGAGTAGCGCGACGGCCGGCCCCGACGTCGGCGGGCGGGTGCGGTCGGCCGGCCCCGACCCCGGTCCGGCGGGTTGCGACCGATTCACCCCGCGGCGCGGGGGGCGGGCACGCGACAACCCGCGCGGCGGCTGGTCGTGGACCAGCCGCTCGGCAAGACGGAGGACGTCCAGGCCCGGCTGTGGCTGGCGGTCGATCCGACCGCGGTCTACCTGCTGCCCGCGGCGCCCTGACGGCCCGGGCGGGCCGCGCGCGGGCGGCTCCTGGGCGCCATACGCCCCCTTGACGTCCGCGGGCGCCCGCTGCTAGGGTGCAGCCCACGCGAATGGATTCGGGTCGACCGCAGGATCTCGCGCTGATCCAAGGACATTCCGGCATCAAACCGGTTTGACTCATGTCCACCATCCGTGACGTCGCCCGGCTCGCCGGGGTCTCGCCCGCGACGGCCTCCCAGGCGCTGAACGGCCGGCCCCGCGTGAACGCCGACACGCGCCAGCGCGTCACCGAAGCCGCCGCGAAGCTCCAGTACGCCCCGAACCTCCACGGCCGCCGGCTCGCCCGCCGGCGGGCGGACTCGATCGCGGTGGTCCAGGGGCGCAACGTGGCGACGGTGTTCGGCGACTCGTTCTACCGCGTGGTCCTGGGCGGCGTCGCCGACGCCACGCAGGCGCGCGGCTTCAGCCTCGTGATCACCCCGGCGCCGCGGGACGGGCTCACGCGGGCGGACCTCCTGCGGGCGCTCGGCCAGGGGGCGGTCGACGGGGCGCTGGTGGTCGGCGTTCCCGACGAGGCGTGGCTGCTCGCGCTGGTCGAGCAGCGGCTCCCGCTGGTCCTCGTCGACACCTACGTGCCCGGCATGGCGCTGCCGGCGGTGACCCCCGACTACCGCGAGGGCGCGCGGCAGGGGACGGCCCACCTCCTCGGGCTCGGGCACCGCCGCATCGCGTTTCTCGGGGCGGCGGTGGCCTACCCGTTCGGGTGGGACACCCACGAGGGGTACGCGGCCGCGCTGGCCGCGGCCGGGGTCGCCTACGACGCCCGCCTGGTCCGGCGGTGCGAGATCGGGATCGACCCGGCGATCGCGGCGACCCGGGAGCTGCTGGGGCTCCCCGAGCCGCCCACCGCGGTCTTCGCGGTCACCGACGCCATGGCGTTCGGCGCCGTGCGGGCCGCCCGGGGGCAGGGGCTCCGGGTCCCGGACCGGCTCGCGGTGGTGGGGATGGACGACATCGAGCTGAGCGCCCACCTGGACCCGCCCCTGACCACGGTGCGCGTGCCGCAGGAGGCCATGGGGCGGGTCGCCGCGGAGCGGCTCATCGCGCTCACCGAGGGCGCCGACGCCTCCCCGCCGATCACCACGCTCCGCCCCGAGCTGGTGGTGCGCGCCAGCTGCGGCGCCCACAAGGAGACCGCATGACTGGAGACGCGGCGGCGGAGAAGCTGGCCATCGACGGCGGGACCCCCGTGCGGCGGGAGCCCATCCTGCCGGGCTGGCCGGGCGGGCTCCTGATCGGGGCCGAGGAGCGGGCACAGGTCCTCGAGGTCCTGGACAGCCAGAGCCTCTACCGCCACTACGGCCCCCGCCCCCGCCACAAGGCGGCGGAGCTGGAGAGCGGTTTCGCGCGGGCGATCGGCAGCCGGCACGCCCTCGCCGTGACGTCGGGGACCGCGGCGCTGGTGGTCGGGCTGGCCGCGCTCGGCATCGGCCCCGGCGACGAGGTGATCGTCCCCACGTACACCTGGGTGGCGACCATCAACGCGGTCGTGGCGCTCGGCGCGGTGCCGGTGTTCGCCGACATCGACGAGAGCCTCACGATCGATCCGGCGGCCGTCGAGGCGGCGATCACGCCGGCGACGGCGGCGATCGTGCCCGTCCACATGCGCGGGGCGGCGGCGGACATGGGCCGCCTGGCCCCGATCGCGGAGCGGCGCGGCCTGGCCCTGCTGGAGGACGCCGCGCAGGCGGTGGGCGGCTGGTTCCGCGGCCGCCGGCTCGGCACGTTCGGGAAGTTCGGCGCGTTCAGCCTCCAGTACCACAAGGTCATCACCACCGGCGAGGGCGGCATCGTCGTGAGCGACGACACCGCGCTCTTCGAGCGCGCCGTGCGCTACCACGACCAGGGCTCGGTGCGGATCGAGGAGCTCGACGAGCTGATCCCCGAGGGGAGCCCGCTCCTCATCGGGCTGAACTTCCGCATGGGCGAGCTGACCGCCGCCGTCGGGGTGGCGCAGCTCGGGAAGATGGACTGGATCATCGGCCAGATGCGGCAGCACAAGCGGCGCGCCCTGCGGGCGATCGAGCGCATCCCCGGGCTGACGGTCCGGCCGCTGCCGGATCCGGAGGGCGACACCGGCGCGACGCTCATCTTCTCGACGCCGACCGCCGAGACCGCGCCGCGGTTCGCGAAGGCGCTGACCGCGGAGGGGGTGCCGGCGACCGTGGCCTGGACGAGCGGGCAGCACGTCTACCACCACTTCGACCAGCTGATCGAGCGCCGCTTCCTGTCGCGGCGCCACTGCTCGTGGGAATGCCCCCGTTACACCGGTCAGGCCACCCTCCGGAAGGGCCAGTTCCCCCGCTCGGACGAGATCCTGAAGCGCGCCATCCACATCAACCTCCATCCCCTCCTCTCGGAGTCGGACGTCGACGACATCGCCGCCGCGGTCCAGAAGGTGGCCCGGGCGGTGCTGTGACCGCCCCCGACGCCGCGGCGCCCGAGATCGGGGTCGGGCTGTTCGGCCCGGCCGGGATCGGGCGGGCCCACGCCCACGCCTTCCGGCTGCTGCCGCTCGTCTTCTGGCCGCCCGCGGTCCGGCCGCGCCTGGTGCGGGTGGTCGGGCGGGACCGGAGCCGGACCGAGGCCGCCGCGCGCCGGTTCGGCTTCGCGCGGGCGGGGGTGGACTGGAAGGAGCTGGTCAGCGACCCCGAGGTGGAGCTCCTCGACAACTGCGCGCCCAACGGCCTGCACCGGGAACCCTGCCTGGCCGCCCTCGCCGCCGGCAAGCACGTGTTCTGCGAGAAGCCGCTCGGCCGGTCGGCGGCCGAGGCGCGCGAGCTCCGGGACGCCGCCCGCCAGGCCGGGGTCGTGAACATGGTCGGGTTCAACTACCGGTTCCTGCCCGCCGTCCGGCTGGCCCAGCGGCTGATCACCGAGGGCCGGCTGGGCCGGCTCCACCACTTCCGGGGCTGGTTCGCCGACGCCTCCCTGCTCGACCCCGACGCACCGTTCACCTGGCACCAGGACGCCGAGCTCGCCGGCTCGAACGCGGTGCTGGACCTCGGCAGCCACCTGATCGACATGGCGCGATGGCTGCTCGGCGAGCCGGTCGCGGTGCGCGGCGCCCTCGCCACCTTCACCGAGACCCGGCCGACGCCGGGCGGCCGCCGGCGCCGGGTCGAGACCGAGGACGCGTTCGAGGCGATCCTCGAGTTCGAGGGGGGCGCCCTCGGCAGCGTGGCCGCGACCACCGTCGCCGCCGGGCGGCGGGCGCACATGACGTTCGAGGTGAACGGCTCCCGGGGGACGATCGCGTTCGACCTCGAGCGCCTGAACAGCCTCTCGGTCCACCTCCTCGACGAGCGCCCGGAGGGCGGCGGGCTCCGCGAGGTCCACGCGACCGAGCCGGAGCACCTGGGCGGGGGCGACTGGTGGCCGCCCGGGCACGGCGTCGGCTGGGAGGCGTCGCTGGCCCACGAGCTGGACCACCTGCTCCGGGCGACCGCGGGCGGGCCGGTGGCGCCGGCCGGCGCGACCTTCGAGGACGGGTACCGCTGCGCGGTGATCTGCGACGCGATCCTGGAGGCCGCGCGCTCCAACCGGCGGGTGGCCGTGCGCTACGACTGACGGCGGCCGGCGGGAGCGGTCCGGCCGCACCGTCTCACGAGAGGAGGAGGTCATGCGACGCCCACTGGTCCGCGGATGCCTCGCCCTGCTGCTGGCCGGACTCGCCCTCGGCGCCCCGCCCGCGGTCTCGCCGGCGGCGGCCGCGACAGTCCTCAACTTCCTCGCCCCCAAGTTCGACGAGTGGGAGGCGTTCGTCACGGTCGCCAACCGCCTCGGCAAGGACATGGGCATCGAGGTCAAGCCGGAGTACCTGCCGTGGGACGACGTGTTCCAGAAGGCGCTGA
>DASRDR010000208.1:0-5306 GCA_035652475.1 Candidatus Methylomirabilota bacterium
ATCGTCCCCACGTTCACGTGCGGCTTCGTCCGCTCGTACTTCGCCTTCGCCATCTCACCGTCCTCCTCGCGGCACGCTCACCGAACACGGGGCGGCCAGAGAGCTGGAGCCCATGACCGGACTTGAACCGGTGACCCCGTCCTTACCAAGGACGTGCTCTACCGACTGAGCTACATGGGCGTGCATCACGTCGCCAACTCCGGGCCGCCGGGGCCCCGGGGCCCCTCGCCGCCCGGGATCATGGAGCGGGAAACGGGATTCGAACCCGCGACCCCCAGCTTGGAAGGCTGGCGCTCTACCGCTGAGCTATTCCCGCGCGGTTCCGCTGGGCGGCCGGGCGGCGTCCCCGCCGCGGCCCCGGCCGTCGCGGGCGGCCGGCTGCCGACCGAGGCCGCGGCGCGACGGGCCCGAATGGTGGCGAGGGGAGGATTTGAACCCCCGAAGGCGTGCGCCAGCAGATTTACAGTCTGCCCCCGTTGGCCACTTGGGTACCTCGCCGTCCGACCGGACACCGTGGGACTCACCTTCGCCGGCGGGCGGCCGGCGCCGTTCACGACGTGCATGCGGGCTCGCCCGGGCCCGTTCCGTTGGAGCTGGCGAAGGGAATCGAACCCCCGGCCTGCTGCTTACAAGGCAGCCGCTCTACCCCTGAGCTACGCCAGCAAGCGACAAAACTTCATCCTATGTATCGCGCTGACTCGTGTCAACAGCTTTCTCGCCCGCCGGGCGTCCCGGGGCCGACCGCTGCCGCCGGATCTCGTAGAGGAGGGCTGCCCCCGCGGCGACCACGTTCAGCGAGCCGACCCGCCCGGCCAGCGGGATCCGCGCGAGCGCGTCGCACGTTCGCGTGACCAGCGGGCGCAGCCCCCGGCCCTCGCTGCCCAGCACCAGGGCGAGGGGGCCGGTCAGGTCGAGCGTCCAGGGCGGTCGGGCCGGCGCCCCGGCCACGGCTCCCACGATCCAGCACCCCTCCTGCTTCATCCGGTCGAGGCCCCGGGCGAGATTCGTGACCCGGGCCACGGGAAGGTGCTCGAGCGCGCCGGCGGCTGCCCGGACGGCGTGCGGAGTCAGCCCCGCCGCCTGATGGCGGGGCACCACCACCCCGTGGACCCCGAGCGCCTCGGCGGTCCTGAGGAGGTTCCCGACGTTCCCCGGATCCTGCACCTGATCCAGCGCGACGAAGAGGGCCGGCTCCCGGCGCGCCCGGGGCACCGCCAGCAGCTCCTCGAGATCGGCGTACCCACGGGGAGCGACCCGGGCCACCACCCCCTGGTGCCCCTCGCCGGCGAGGGCGGTCAGCGCCGCCCGGGGGGCCCGCGTGTAGCGGACCCCCGCCTGCCGGGCGAGGGCGAGGATGTCCAGATGTCGCCCACGGTCGTCGCCCTCCACCAGGATCTCGTCGATCCGGCGCGTCCCGCTCCGGAGCGCTTCCAGCACGGGATGGCGGCCGGCCAGGATCAGCGGGCGGTCGGCGCGGGCTTCCGCTTCCACACGGTCCCCGTCGGGGTGTCCTCGAGCACGACGCCCATGGCCTCCAGCGAGGCCCGGAGGGCATCCGCCTGCGGCCAGTCCCGCCGGCGCCGGGCGGCGTCCCGCTCCCGGACCAGCGCCTCCACCCGGGCGCGCCAGTCCGGCGGCCCGGCCTCCTCCGGGGGCGCCGTCGGCATCAGCGACAGCCCGAGAGCCCCGCCGAGCTCCCGGAGCACGGCGACTCCGGCCACGAAGGCCTCCGGGCCGCGGGTCCCGCGCCGGATCTGCTCCCGCTCCTCGTTCAGGGCGGCCCGCAGCTCGTTCAGCGCGCCGAGGGCCTGGGGAGTGTTGAAGTCGTCGTCCATGGCCGCCACGAAGCGCTCCCGGGCCTCCTGGACCGCGTCCCCGGGGCCGGGGGCCGGAACGGCGCCAGGCGCCGCCGCCCGGGGCGCGCCCGCCTCGGCGACCAGCTCGCGGAACCGCTCGAGCGGCCGCCGCACGGCCTCGAGCCCGTCCTCGGCGAAGTCGATCGGGTTCCGGTAGTGCGTCTGGAGGAGGTAGAGCCGCAGGGCCTCGGGGTCGTGGCGCCCGAGCAGGGCCTCGATCGTCAGCACGTTGCCGAGCGACTTGGACATCTTCTCGGCCCCCAGGTTCACGAACCCGTTGTGGAGCCAGTAACGGGCCAGCGGCCGACCGGTCGCCGCCTCGGACTGCGCGATCTCGCACTCGTGGTGCGGGAAGATCAGGTCCTGACCGCCGCCGTGGATGTCGAACGTCTCGCCGAGGTACCGCATGGACATCGCGGAGCACTCGATGTGCCACCCCGGCCGGCCCGGTCCCCACGGGCTCGGCCAGGAGGGCTCCCCCGGCTTGGCCGCCTTCCAGAGCGCGAAATCGCGGGGGTCGCGCTTGCGCTCGTCGACCTCCACGCGCGCGCCGGCCAGGAGCTCGTCGAGGTTCCTCCCGGCCAGCCGACCGTACGCCGGGAAGCGGCGCACCTCGAAGTAGACGTCGCCGTCGACCGCGTAGGCGACCCCCGAGGCCACCAGCCGCTCGATCAGCTCGAGCATCTCGGGGATGTGCTCGGTCGCCCGCGGGCTCTCGGTCGGCGCCGCCACCCCGAGCCGGCCCATGTCGGCCTCGTACGAGGCGATGTACCGGTCGGCCAGGGCGGCCGTGGAGACCCCGAGCTGGCGGGCGCGGGCGATGATCTTGTCGTCGACGTCGGTGTAGTTCTTGACGAACGTCACCCGGAGGCCGCGGTAGCGCAGGTAGCGCACGATCATGTCGAACACGACCGCGCTCCGCGCGTGGCCGACGTGCGAGACGTCGTACGGCGTCACGCCGCAGACGTACATGCCGACCGTGCCCGCGACCAGCGGGGTGAAGGGCTCCTTCCGTCGGGTCAGCGTGTTGTAGACCCTGAGGCTCACCGCCACCCCCGCATGGGCGCCAGTGAGACGGGCGCGGGAGGGGCAGGGATTCCGCGCGCCCGGCGGCGTCCCGTCACTCGGCCACCTCGACCAGCGCGACCGCCAGCGCGGCGATCCCCTCCGCGCGTCCCAGCGCCCCCAGCCGCTCGGCGCGCTTGGCCTTGACGCTGACCCGGTCGGCCGCGAGCCCGAGGGTGGCGGCCAGCTGCTTCCGCATCGCGTCGAGCGTGCCGGCCAGCCGCGGCGCCTCGGCGACGAGCGTGGCATCGACGTTCACGGGCCGCCCCCCCCGGGCCCGCACCCGCTCCAGCACGGCGGCGAGCAGGCGAAGGCTCGAGATGCCCGCGTACCGGGGATCGTCGTCCGGGAAGTGCTGGCCCAGGTCGCCGAGCGCGAGCGCCCCGAGCAGCGCGTCCGCGACCGCGTGGCTCAGCACGTCCGCGTCCGAGTGGCCAGCGAGCCCGCGCTCCGCCGCGACCTCGACCCCGCCCAGGACGAGCGGGCGGCCCGCCACGAACGGGTGGACATCGACCCCGAGGCCGACCCGGATCATCGGCGGGCGCGCCGCGCGCGGCCCCGCCGCGGGTGCCGCCGGTCGGCCGCCGCCCGGAGCAGCAGGCGCGCCAGGGGCAGGTCCTCGGGACGCGTGATCTTCACGTTCCCCGGCAGCCCGGGAACCAGCCGGACCGGCACCCCGAGGCGCTCGACCAGCGCGGCGTCGTCGGTCCCCACCACGCCGTCGGCCGCGGCGCGGCGGTGGGCCTCTCGCAGGAGGCCAGCCCGGAAGCCCTGCGGCGTCTGGACGGCCGCCACCCCGTCGCGGGGCACCGTCTCCTTCACGAACCCGTCCACCGCCCGCTTGAGGGTCTCGGCCACCGGCAGGGCCGCGACCGCGGCCCCGTGCACCTGCGCGGCGGCCAGGACGCGGCGCACGACGGCGGAGGTGATGCAGGGCCGGACGCCGTCGTGGACCAGGATCCACGGCACCTCGACGGGGACCGCCGCCAGCCCCCGGGCGACCGAGGCCTGGCGCTCGGCGCCCCCGGCCACGACCGCCCGCACCTTCCGGCAGCCGCGCAGCCGCGCCCGCCACCGGGGCACGTCCGCGGCGGGCACCGCGACCACGACGCCCGCCACCTCGGGGGTGGCCTCGAGAACGTCCAGCGTCCAGCGGAGCACGGACCGGCCCGCGATCCGGATCTCCTGCTTCTTCCGGCCCATGCGCCGGCCCCTTCCCCCCGCCGGGACCACCACCCACGCGAGACGCCGGGCCCGCTCCGTGACTCGCCTCATCGGCGTCCCGCGGCGCCCTCCTCCTCGGCCGTCAGCCGGGTGAAGATCATGCGCCCGGCCGCGGTCTGGAGCACGGTGTTGACCATGACGCTGACCGTCTGGCCGATGTGACGGCGCCCCTGCTCGATCACGACCATCGTGCCGTCGTCGAGGTAGGCCACCCCCTGCCCGGCCTCCTTCCCCTCCCGCAGCACGTGCACGTGCAGGGTCTCCCCGGGCAGGACCACCGGACGGAGGGCGCCGGCCAGCTCGTTGACGTTCAGGACGTGGACCCCGTTCAGCTCGGCGACCTTGTTCAGGTTGTAGTCGTTCGTCACGATCACGCCGCCGACCGTCCGCGCGGTGGCGATGAGGCGGCGGTCCACCTCCCGGATCTCCGGGAAGTCGAGGTCGTGGAGCTCGGTCCGGATGGTCGGCATCCGCTGGAGGCGCTGGAGCACGTCGAGCCCGCGCCGGCCCCGGTTGCGCTTGAGCGGATCGGAGGAGTCCGCGATCTGCTGGAGCTCCCGGAGGACGTACTGGGGGATCAGGAGCGTGCCCTCGAGGAATCCGGCCTGGCAGACGTCGGCGATGCGCCCGTCGATGATGACGCTGGTGTCGAGCACCTTGTAGCGCGCCTCGCCCGACCCGGCGCCCGGGAACACGAACCGGGTGATCCCGCCGAGCTCCTCCTCCCGGCGCAGGACGAAGACCACTCCCATGTACCCGAGCAGGAGCGAGAGGAACCCGCGCCCGGCCGGGGTCCCGGCACCAGGGACGAAGACGATCAGCGCCGAGGCCACGAGCTGGGCCAGGACCACGCCGCCCAGCGCCCCGATCGCCGAGAGGAACAGCCGCGGCATCGGCAGCCGCCGGGCCGCCTGCTCCAGCGCGACCACCAGGATGCCCGCCAGCACGCCGCCGAGGACCCCGAGCGGCGCCCACACGATCCAGGGCGCGGGAGGGTTGAACGACTCGACGAGCAGGTAGCCGCCGTAGCCGACCAGCGACACGAAGATCACGCGCGTCGCCGTGATCGCCGCGGTCGTGCTGCTCCGCCGGGGTCCGTCCTCCACGCCTCGTGTCCTCTCCTACCGCACGAACAGGGTGATCGCCTCGTCCAGGGTCGCC
>DASRDR010000209.1:0-3855 GCA_035652475.1 Candidatus Methylomirabilota bacterium
CCGCTTCGACCGGCTCTGGTCGTACCCGAAGCCGGTCCAGAAGCCGCACCCGCCGATCCTCCTGGGGGGCGAGGGCCCGCACACGCTCCAGCGGGTGGTCGAGTTCTGCGACGGCTGGTTCCCGCGCGGCCGGGTCGGGCCCGACACGATCCTGAAGGCGCTCGACGATCTCCGGTCCCGCGCCCGCCGCGCGGGACGCGACCCCGCCGCCCTGTCCGTCTCCGTGTTCGGGGGCAAGCCCGATCCCGAGAGCCTCGACCGGTACCGGGCGGCCGGGGTCACCCGCTTCGTCGTGGGGCTGCCGTCGGAGGGGCGCGACCGGGTGCTCGCGCTGCTGGACCAGCACGCGCGCCTGCTCCGCTGAGCCCCCCGGGGCCGTGGCGGGTCTCGAGGACACGCCGTCGCGGAGCGGCGCGCCGAGCGCCGCCTCGAGCCCCTCGCGGCCGACGAGTGCGTCGAGGTCGCGCACTCGCCCCCGGCCTGCTCCAGGAGGCCGTTCGACCGGGTCGGGTTCGTCGAGAAGGCGAAGGGTCGGAGCGCGGCCGATCTCCTCGACACCCTGCGCCCGGCGGGCGCCCGGAGCCTCCGGGACCTCGAGGCGCTGGGGCTCACCGCCGCCGACCTCGCGCGCCGCGGCCGGCACCCCGATGTCGGCCGGCGAGCCCCGGGCGGCTGCTCGCCACCTGGGCGGTCCACGCTCTGAACCACCTCGCGGCCAGATCGTCACCGCGCTCGCGCGCGCCGCCGGCGACGCCGTCGAGCCCTGGCGAGCCTTCCCCGGTATCCTCGAGCCATGACGTGGGCACGGTGTTCCTCGCCGGGACATGGGCCCCGGGCTCGGCTGGTCGACGGGCGGGTGGGAGGCCGGCGAGCCGGGCGCTGGCGGCGGCCGGCGGCGCGGCGAGTGCCACGGCCGCCGTCCGGCACGAGGTGCCGCGAGCCGGGATGGCCCGCCGGGCGCCTCCTCCGCCCCCGGCTCCGGCCCCGGAGGCGCGTGCTATGATCCAGTCCATCGCACGGAGGGTCGGCCGCATGCTCACGCCCGGGCAGATCGCCTCGTATCGGGAGCACGGCTATCTCGTGGTGGAGGGGGTGGTCGATCCCGGTCGGCTGGCGATCCTCCGCCGGGTCGTGGACGAGCTGGTGGAGCGGGCGCACGGGCTGACCGACCACACGGACGTCTACGACCTCGAGGACAGCCACTCCCCGGACGCGCCCCGGGTGCGCCGGATCAAGCAGCCGCATCTCCGGCACCCGGCGTTCGCCGCGCTGGTCGCCGATCCGGCGGTCGTGGCGATCCTCACCGCCCTCATCGGCCCGGACATCCGGCTCCAGAACACCAAGCTCAACCTGAAGGCCGCCGGCTACGGCGCGCCGGTGGAGTGGCATCAGGACTGGGCCTTCTACCCGCACACGAACGACGACGTGCTCGCGACGGGCCTGTATCTCGACGACTGCGACCTCGACAACGGCCCGCTGCTGGTCGTCCCGGGCTCGCACCGCGGCCCCACCTACGACCACCACGCGAACGGCTATTTCTGCGGAGCCCTGGACCCGGAGCGGGCGGGCGTCGACGTGTCCGCCGCGGTCCCGCTCGCCGGGCCGGCGGGCAGCCTCACCATCCACCACGCGCGACTGGTCCACGGCTCCGCCCTGAACGTCTCCCGGCGCCCGCGACGGCTTCTGCTCCACGAGTACCGGGCGGCCGACGCGTGGCCGCTCCTGGGGGTTTCCGACTTCGACGCCTTCCAGGCCCAGATGGTGGCCGGGCGGCCGACCCTCGTGCCGCGGATCGTGCCCACGCCCGTCCGCATGCCGCTGCCGGTCGCGAAGCACCAGGGATCGATCTACGAGAACCAGCGCGGGGCCGCCCGCCGCTACTTCGCCGTCCCGGGCGCGGCCGCCCGCGCCCGGAGCGCCACCTGAGCGCCAGTCACCCGGACCCAGCCGCGAAGGGAGGAGCCATGCGCGATCAGGGTCTCAGCCGTCGGAAGCTCCTGGCCGGCGCCGCCGGGGCAGGGGCGACCCTCGCCCTGGGGCGGTCGGCGCCCGCGGTCATCAAGGGCGCCAACCTGCGACTTTGGATCCTGAAGACGTACGTGGAGCCCACGAACAAGGCGATCGAGGCCAGCGCCCAGCGGTGGGCGCAGAAGAACGGCGCGACGGTCACCGTCGAGTACTTCACGTTCGAGGACATGCAGACGAAGTACGTGGCGGCGATCGAGAACAAGAACACGCCCGACGTGGGACAGCTCGAGACGGGCGCGCCCGCGCGCTTCGCCGGCATGGGCCAGCTGCTCGACCTCACCGACTTCGCGCGGAGCGTCGAGAGCCAGGTCGGCAAGCCCCCGGCCAACGTGGCGCCGGTCACCGTGGTCGGCGGGAAGACGTACGCGATTCCCTGGTACGTGATGCCGGCCTTCTGGTACGTCTGGCGGGACGTGCTCGAGAAGCAGAAGCTCAAGCTCCCGGAGACGTTCGAGGACACGAAGAAGGTGGCCCACGCGGTGAACCGGCCGGGGGAGAACTTCTACGGGATGGGCCAGAGCTGGAACCGCACCTCGGACGGGTACGGCGTCATGCAGAGCCTGATGTACTCGTACGGCGTCGGGTGGGCCGGGCGGGACGGCAAGTACCGTTCCATCAAGACGCCGGCCATGCAGCAGGTGATGCGCTGGGCGACCGACATCTACCGGGAGGGCATCCAGCCTCCCGACACGCTGTCCTGGACCGGGTCCCAGAACAACGAGGCGTTCATCGCCCGGAAGATCGCCCAGACCTCGAACGGGCCGAGCATCACCTTCGCGCTCGAGAGCGCGCTCGCCAAGGCGACCGACGCCAGGGAGCGGAAGCAGCGCGAGGAGGCGCTGGCGAACCACGTCGCCCTGCCGCATCCCGCCGGCCCCGACGGGCGCCGGATGTGGGGCCTCGCGATCAGCATGGGGGTCTTCAAGAGCACCAAGAACCCGGACGCGGCCATGAGCCTCGTCTCCCACATCGTCTCCCCCGAGGAGACGCTGGCCGTCATGCGGGAGTCCTACGGGCAGTTCGCGCCCGTCCTGGACCGCGCGCGCGAGGCCTCGAAGGACTACTTCAACAAGAACGAGAACTACCGCACCTTCGGGCGGGCCGCGGAGTGGTTCGTCGGGACCGGCTGGCCGGGGCCCGTCACCGCCGCGGCGGCGGAGGTGCAGGCCAGCAACGTGCTGACCGATGCGCCGGCGAAGGTCATCGTCGACAAGTGGTCGATCGATCAGGCGATCGACTGGGCCGACAAGAAGATCAAGGAGATCTACGAGACGCTCGGCTGAGCGGCGCCCGGCGGCGGCACGGCGCCCGCGGGCCGGCTCCCTCCCCGGCCGCGTGGCGGGGGCGCGGCCGGCCCGGCCGGTCGGTGCTTGGCCGGGCACCGGGGCGCGCGCCGCCGCCAGCGGGAAGGCGTGATGGCCGTCCCCTCCGGTCCGCACGCCGCGGCCGCGCCGGCCGTGGGCGCCGGTCGGCGGCCGCGCCGCCGCGCGACCCGCGACACCGGCACCGCGCTCCTGTTCCTGCTGCCGCTGTTCGTCCTGGTCGTGGCGCTCATCGCCTATCCCTTCTACCGGGCGGTGTGGCTCTCCTTCACCGACAAGCTGGTCGGCTACCCCGAGCGCTTCGTGGGGCTCCGCAACTACGCGTACCTCGTCCGGGACGACACCTTCCGGGCCGTCGTGCGCAACAGCCTGGTGTTCACCGGGGGGTCGGTCGCCCTGAAGGTCGTGACCGGCATGCTGATGGCGCTGGTCCTGAACGCCGTCATGCGGGGCCGCAACTTCTTCCGGGGGCTCCTGCTGCTCCCCTGGATCACCTCGACGGTCA
>DASRDR010000210.1:0-2289 GCA_035652475.1 Candidatus Methylomirabilota bacterium
GATCTCGAGGTGCCGCGCGTCCACCGGCTTGGTCACGAAGTCGTAGGCGCCCTTCTTCATCGCGTCGACGGCGCGGGCGATCGTGCCGTGGCCGGTGATCACCACCACCGGGACGTCCGGCTCCTCCCGGCGGACGGT
Source organism: Candidatus Methylomirabilota bacterium (assembly GCA_035652475.1). Lineage (GTDB taxonomy): Bacteria > Methylomirabilota > Methylomirabilia > Rokubacteriales > DASRDR01 > DASRDR01. The sequence goes on from DASRDR010000210.1 coordinate 139, forward strand.
CTCCAGCACCGCCATCCCGTCCAGCCCCGGCAGGACCAGGTCCAGCAGCACCAGCGCCGGCGGGTCCTCGCGGACGAGGCGGAGCGCCTCGGGCCCCCGGCTCGCGACCGCCACCTGGAACCCGAGGGCGCGCAGGCGGTCGCCCAGCGCCTCGCAGAAGTCCGGATCGTCGTCGACCAAGAGGATGCGAGCGAGCGATGCCGGCATGGCGGCCCTCAGCGCGGCTCGAACGCCTGCGCCGTCAGGCGCAGGAGCTCGCCGGGGTCGAACGGTTTGAGCATGAACTCGTCGGCGCCGCGCGCCTGGCACGCCTCGCGGAGCGGACGGTTCGGCGATCCGGTGAGCACGATCACCCGGGCGGCGGGCGCGGCGCGCCGGATCTCGGGGAGCGCGTCGAACCCGCCGAGGCGCGGCATCTTGAGGTCGAGGATCACGCAGCCCGGGCCGTCCTCGCGGATCCGCTCGAGCGCCTCGACGCCGTCGCGGGCGGTCTGGACGCGATAGCCCGCCGACTCGAGCCGGTCGCAGACGATCTGGAGGAGATCGGGCTCGTCGTCGACCACCAGGACCAGCCGGTCGCCCGGCGGCTCGGTCTCCGGCGCCGCGCGCGCCCCGGCCGTCCACCGGCCCGGCGCGCTCCGCTCCGGGTCCTCGCCGCGGAACGTGCCGGCGCCCGCGTCGGTCGACGCCTCGCCTCCCGGCGGAAGCCTCGCCGCGCCGACGCCCGCCCCCCGAGCGTTCGCGAGCGTCCGATCCAGGGCCGCGCGCTCCCCGCTCATGCGCCACCTCCGTCGGCGGCGGGCAGGAGGAGCACGAACAGCGCCCCGCCGCCCGGCGCGTCCTCGATCCAGATCCGTCCCCCGTGCAGCTCCACCAGGTGGCGCGCGATGGTCAACCCGAGCCCGGTCCCGCCGGGCCGCTCCCCGCCGACCCGGCCGAGCTGGTAGAACTTGTCGAACACGCGCTCCCGTTCCGCCGGCGGGACGCCCGGGCCGGTGTCCGCGACGCTGAGCCGGACGAGGCCCGGCGGCCCGCCGAGCGCCCCGAGCGACACGACGCCGCCGGGCGGCGTGAACTTCACCGCGTTCGAGACCAGGTTCGTCAGCACCTGGAGGAGCTTGTCCGGGTCGGCCCACACCGGCGGGGCCGGACCGGCCTCCAGGACGAGCCGCACGCCACGGTCGGCGGCGACGTGGCGCAGCCCCTCCCGGGCGTCCGCGAGGACCGCGCCCGGGTCGAGCGCCTGGGGCGCGAGCTCGATCTTCCCCGCCTCGATCCGCGAGAGGTCGAGGAGGTCGGAGACCATCCGGCTCAGCCGGTCCGCGTTGTCGCGGACCCGGGCCAGGTAGTGGCGGGGCCGGTCGGCGAGCGGCCCCGCCACCCCGTCCAGCAGGTTGTCGACGTACCCCTTGATCGACGCCAGCGGCGTCCGGAGCTCGTGGGAGACGTTGCCGAGGAAGTCGGACTTGAGCTCGTCGACCTCCCGGAGGCGCGCGTGCGACGCGGCGAGCTCGGCGTACGTCGCCTCGAGCTCCGCGGTGCGCTCCCGCACCTTGGCCTCGAGCTCGGCGGCGGAGGCGCGCAGCCGGGCGTAGAGCCGGGCGTTCTGGATCGCGACCGCCGCCTGGGCCGCGAAGACGGTGATCAGGCGGATCTCGTTCTCGGAGAACCCGCCGGGCTTGTTCCCGAGCGAGATCTTCCCGATGATGCGGCCCTCGACCACGAGCGGGATCTCGGTCAGGTTGTAGACCCCGAACGGCCGCAGGTACGACTGCTGGACCTCGTTGAACTCCTCGGGGCGGCGGTTGACGAGCGGGCCCTGCGTCCGGAAGTTCCACGCCGGCCGCAGGTCGTCCGAGGGGTAGCGGAACTTCTTCAGGAGCTCGTCGGCCACGTTGTAGCCCGGGGCCTGGCAGACGAACTCGCGGGTGTCGGGATCGTAGAGCGAGATGACGCACTTCTCGCACCCGACCAGCTCGGCCACGCGACTCGTCAAGCGCCCGTAGGTCTCGCGGATGTCCGTCATCGCCGCGAACGCCTGGGAGATCTCGTGCAGGCCGACGAGCTCGCGATAGCTGCGGCGCGGCCACCACCGGCCCGGGAACCCCAGGACCGCCCGGAGCACCCGCCTCACCCCGCGCACGGCCGTCC
>DASRDR010000211.1:0-7016 GCA_035652475.1 Candidatus Methylomirabilota bacterium
CCCGGGCCGCCAGCAGCCCCGCCGCGACCGGGTCGACGTCGTAGCGCCACGGCGAGAACACGCGGACGTGCGCCCAGCGCCGGACGGCGGCGGCCACCCGCTCGCCGGCCTCGAGCACCAGCGGGGTCTCGCCCCGGCTCACCAGGTGGGCGGCGGTCGCCAGCCCCACCGGGCCGGCGCCGATCACGGCGACCGGGAGCGCGTCACGGTCGTCACGGTCCATCGCGGCTCTCCCCTGCCTCGGCGACGCGGACGTCGTCGGGCGTCTCACGGGCGGCGAACGGCTACAGCCGGCCCACCAGGGCCCGGAGCTGCCGCAGCGCCCCCGCGTTCACGCAGTAGAGGACGTTCCGACCGCAGCGGCCGGCGGACAGGAGCCCGGCCTCCCGCAGCACCTTGATGTGCTGCATCACGGTCGAGTGGGCCAGCGGGACGATCTCGGACACATCCGTGCACACCGACTCGCCCCGCTCGAGCAGGTGCCGGAGGATCGCCACGCGGATCGGATGACCGAGCGCCTTCGTGAGCCGCGCCAGCTCCGCGTCGGCGAGCGTCACCACGAGCCCGCGCCGGGCGGACCCGGGGCGTTCGGGCTCTCGCGGGACGCTCGAGGCGCGGGCGGGGCGGGGCATCGGTCGTAAAAATACGACTGATCGGCGGCCGCGTCAAGCGCGCGCGGGACGCCCGCACGGAGCGCCGCGCGGCGCCCCGGGGGCCGCCGGCCCGCGGACGACCGCCGCGGGGTCGCCGCGGAGGCGCGGGGGGCTCTCGGCCCCCGCCGGGCCGTCAGGCGCCGGGACGAGTGCCCCGGCCGGCGCCGACAGCCCCGCAACGCCGGAATCGGACGGCCGGGCGCCCGACCTCGAAGGGCCCCGGGCGGTGGCCGGTGCGGCCCGCCGCCGGGGTCCCGGTCACTCCCGGCTCTTGAGCTCGGCCTCGTGCTCGCGGATGAAGGCCCGGATCTCGTCCGCCATGTCGAGGAGCTTGAGCCACTGCTCCTTGTAGAGCGTCACCGGGAACCGCCCCAGGCCATAGACGGAGACCCCGCCCTTGTCGCTGACCCGGAGGGTGCCGCCCCGCCGCGCGCGCGCCCGGAGCGCCTCGTTCTCGGCGCGGAGCCGCGCCAGCTCCTCTTCCAGCCGCTCGTCCGCCATCACTCCCCCTCTCCCGCCCGCGCGCCGCCGGCGCGCGTCACTCCTCGGCGGCGCGCCGCTCGCCCGCCGCGTCCACGCCCGAGCCGCGCCGCGCGGAGGCCGCCGGCCGGGCGATGCCATTCGCCCGCCGGGCCGCTCCCGACGGCACGACGAGCCCCATCCGGTGCTGCATGGCCCGGAGCGTCGGCTCGGCGACCGCGCGGGCCCGGTCGGCCCCGCGGGCCAGCAGCCGATCCAGCTCCGCCGCATCGCCGAGGAGGCCGTCGTGCGCCTCCCGGATCGGCTGGAGCTCGGCGATCACCGCATCGGCGACGCGGCGCTTCAGCTCCCCGTAGCCAGCCACGTCGCCGAGCTCGCCGAGGACACCCTCGCGGCTCAGGCCCCGGATGGCCTGGTAGATGCCCAGCAGGTTCTGGACACCGGCCCGGGCCGGGTCGTCCGAGAACGCGATCTCGCGGCCAGGATCGGTCACCGCGCCCATCACCTTCCGGCGGATCTCGTCCGCGCCGTCCAGCACGCGGATCGCGTGCCCCCGGCGGCCGGCGAGGCTCTTCGACATCTTCACGAGCGGATCGTCCAGGCCCATGACGCGCGCGCCGGCCTCGGGAACGACCGCGGTCGGGACCCGCAGCGTCTCCCCGTACAGCCGGTTGAACCGCGCGGCGATGTCCCGCGCCAGCTCGACGTGCTGCCGCTGGTCCTCCCCCACCGGGACCTCGTCGGCGCGGTACAGCAGGATGTCGGCCGCCATCAGCACGGGGTAGTCCAGGAGCCCGGTCGTCACGCTCTCGTGGCGGGCAGCCCGGTCCTTGTACTGGGTCATGCGATGGAGCCAGCCAAGGGGCGTGACGCAGTTGAGGAGCCAGCACGCCTCCGCGTGGGCGGGGACGTGGCTCTGCACGAACAGCGTGGAGCGCGAGGGGACGAGCCCGGCGGCCAGCAGGAGCGCGCAGAGGGACCGCGTCCGCGCGCGGAGCGCCTCCGGGTCCTGGGGCGCCGTGAGCGCGTGGAGGTCGACCAGGCAGAAGAAGCTCTCCGTCCGATCCTGGTCCCGGACCCAGCGCTTGATCGCCCCCAGGTAGTTGCCGAGGTGGACGTCCCCGCTCGGCTGGATGCCGCTGAACACCCGCGGCCGCCCCGGCCCGGCTCCCGTGTCCGACCCCGTCATGGCGCGACCGCCGCTCCCCGCTCCATTGTGCACGACGACGCCGGGCGGCCGGGGACGGACCACACGGACCGCGCCCCCCGCGAGAGCCCGCGCCGCCTCCCGGCACGTCGCCACGGGTGCAGCCGCGCGCCCATCCCCGGCGGGCCGAGGCCATGCGACACCGTGTCGCCCTCGCCAAGCCTCGGCCTCCGATCGCCTGCGGTGTCGCGCTCGCACCCACCTGCGGGCGATGTCGGGCCACGCGCACGCGCTGGTCTCCCCCCTGGCGTACGGCGCGACGACGGACCGGGGTAGAGTAGAGCCGACCGGAACGCGGCTCCCGGCCGGGGGTCCTCCCGCCGACGCGGGGCCGCGGTGCGGTGACGACCGGGGCGGATCCCGCCTCTCGGGAGGAGCCGGCATGAGCCTCACCGACAGCGCCCAGTACTACCACGAGGTCCTGAAGCGCATCCCGCCGCGCGCCACGCCGGCCTTCGAGGACGAGGCGATGCAGGAGCGCGTCTGGGGCCGGCGGTGGGGCGTCTACGACGACGTCGGTCCGCTCCGGATGGTGCTCGTCCACCGCCCCGGCGACTCCATCCGCATCATGACCGGGGACCACTACGACCCGACGATCGAGGCGCTCATCGACGACGAGCAGCAGTGGTACTACCGGGACCGCCGCGCCCCCGACCTCGCCAGGATGCAGCGCGAGCACGACGCCATGGTCGCCGCGCTCCAGCGCGAGGGCGTGGAGGTCGTCCCCGTCGAGGGCGCGCCGACCGACCCCAAGGCGATGTACACCCGCGACAACGCCATCGCCGTCCGCGGCGGCGCGATCATCTGCCGGATGGGGCCGGTGGGCAGCCGCCCCGGCACGGGCCGCCGCGGCGAGGAGGCGTACGTGGCCCGGCGGCTGGCCAGCCTCGGGATGCCGATCCTCCGCACGATCCACGGCACCGGCCTGTTCGAGGGCGGCAGCTTCTGCTTCCTGAACGAGACGACGGCCCTGGCCGGCCTCTCCTACCGGCAGAACGAGGAGGGCGTCCGCCAGATCGAGGAGGTGCTGGCGACGCAGGGGGTGCGGCTGCTCCGGGTCGACCTGCCCGGCTACGCGCTGCACGTCGACGGCGAGATCGTCATGGTCGACCAGGACCTGGCGCTCGTGAACGTGACCCGGGTCACCTGGCGGCTCCTCGAGACGCTCAGGGAGCTCAAGATCCGCTGGGTCGAGGTTCACCACGCGGACGACCCGCGGGTCGTCAACTGCCTGGCCGTGCGGCCGGGGCGCGTCCTGCTGGCGATCAACAACGGCGACGCCACGGCCGAGCGGCTGGCCCGGCACGGGGTCGAGGTCGTGCCGATCGACTACGAGGAGTGCCAGAAGAACGGCGGCGGGATCCACTGCTCGACGATGCCGCTGATCCGCGACCGCCACTGAGCCGCCCACGGGGCGCCCGCCTGCGGCGGCACCCGGGCGCCCTGGAGGCTCGAGCTCCCGCTCGCCCTCGCGAACCCCCGCGGGGGCCCGGCGCCCCGACGCGCCCGGGGGCTCGCGGCCTCGAGGCTGCCGGCGCCTGCCGCCGGCACCCGGTCGGGACGCGCGCGCGGTCCGGGTCGCCCACACCGGGCGGTCCCTTTCCCGCGCGCTCCGCGACCGCGCGCGGGGTGGCGAACCCGGCCGCCCGGCCCGGCTCGGGCACCCGGGCTCCCGTGGGTGTCGATCCGGCCCGGACGGGCCAGGGGCCGCAGGCCGGCCGGCCTACGCAATCGCCTCGAGGGCGGTGAGCGCGAGCACGCGCGTCACCAGGAAGAGGTCGTCCAGCTCCACGTAGACGTCGTGGTAGTCGGTGTACCCCCCGCCCGGCCCGTAGAGGCAGCAGGGGATGCCCGCCTGCCAGAGGTGGGTCGTGTCGTTGCCGGCGTAGCTCTGCGGGAGGCGAACGCCCAGGTGCTCCGGCCCCGCCCCGGTGAGCCGGCGCAGATGCCGCGCGACCGCCTGCACGATCGGCTCGGTGACCGGCACCGCCACCGCGGGCTTGCAGAGCCGCCCGAGGCCGCGCCACGGCGCCGGCGGGAACTCGATCTCGTAGGCGAACTCGGGGACCGAGTCGCGGAGCGCGTCGAGCGTCCGGCGCAGGTCGGCCAGGATCGTCGCCTCGCTCTGGCTCGCGTTGAAGCGCACGTTCACGTATGCCGAGCAGAAGTCGCTCACGGCGTACGCGCCGCGGAGGTTGTAGTCGCGCCCGCGGCCGCCGATCACCGAGCCCACGTTCAGGCGCGGGAGCCCCGGGAGCTCCGGGTCGTGGGTGTGGGTGAACCGCATCGTGTTGAGCGCCTCGATGACCCGGGCCATCTTCGCGATGGCGTCGGAGCCCTGCTCCTTCTTGCTGATGTGCGTGGCCCGCCCGAGCGTGTGCACCACCACGTCCATCGTCCCGGTGTGCTTCGTGATGATGGTGCGGGCCCCGTACGGCTCGGCGACCACCGCCACGTCCGTGCGGTACCCGTGCCGGATCGCGTGGAGGGTGCCGATCCCGCTGTTCAGCTCGGCGGCGACGCACGCGACGACGACGTCGCCGCGCCGCGGCAGGCCCGCCCGGCGGACCGCCAGCGCCGCCAGGATGCAGGCGGTCACGCCGGCCTTCATGTTGAACACGCCGTGCCCGTAGAGCCGGCGCCCCTCGATCCACGGCGCGAACGGGTCGCGGGTCCAGCCGCCGGCCAGGGGGTCGATGTCGATGTGGCCGTTCAGCATGATCGAGCGTCCGCCGCCGCTCCCCCGGAGGCGGGCCAGCGTCTGCTTCCGGCCGGGCTCGATCTCCTGCACCTCGACCTCGAGGCCCTGGTCGGCGAGGTACCCGGCCAGCCACTCGGCGAGCGGCGTCTCCTCGGTCGTGAAGGACGGGATGCGGACCAGGTCGGAGGCCAGGCGCACGATCTCGTCGTCGTCGACCTGGGCCAGGAGACGACGCTCGGCCTCGGACAGCGCGCGGGGATCGGGGGGCGCGGCCATGGATCGGCGACGAGCGACCGCGCGCAGTATACAACCGTCGGCGCCGGCTTGCCCGCGGCGGTCGCCCCGGCGTATGATCCCGGCGCTGCGGGAGCGCCGAGACCCGGGTTCCCGACCCGATCCCCGTCGCGCCCCCCGCCCGCCTCTACCTGGGTCGTGGAGAGTGGCGGCGGCAACGAGCCGCCGGCCCGACCGATACCGGGGGGTGGACATGCATGGTCCGATCGGGCCCTGTGGGGCGTTGACTCTGGCGGCCTCGCTTCTCGCCCTCGGCTGGCGCGTCGGCGGAGATCGCGAGCGGCACGGGAGCCCGAGGAACCGCTGGTCCCGTTGCCTGGGAGGTTTCCGACGTCGGGCGGATCGTCTCCTCCGACAACCAGGAGCTTCGGTGGAGCTACCTGGTCACGCTCCGGAACACAGGAGACCAGTCGATTCAGCTCGAAACGCTGGAGAAGGCGGTCGTCACCACCTCCGGCGACACCATCGGTGGAACGCCGACCTCGCGGCCGTTTCGGCGGACACTGGCGCCCCGCTCAGACATCCGTGTCCCGATGTCGGAGGCCTGGGGATGGGCGGCGCCCTACCGCCCGTTCGGCGGGACCGCCACGCTGCCCGACATCACCGCCGTTCGGCGGTTCCGGGGAACGGACGGCCGCGGGGCGTCGATCGACATCCTCGTCCGGGTCCGCCTGGGTGCCTCGACGGGCCAGCTCAGCAAACCCCCGACCCGGCCCCCCGCCCTGCCCGACGCGGTCGCGCTCACGTCCCCGGACGACCTGGCGCGGCTCGTCGGGCCCTGGCGCGGCAGTTATCGGCTCGATGGCTCCGTCCTGGACGTTCCCCTTGCGGCCACGATCCTGGCGGACGGGACGGTGTACCTCGCCGAGAACGACCCGGTCACGAACCGGCTCATTCGCGTGATCCGGGTGAAGGACGGCAGCCTCGAGTATTCGGGCGGCCGCGATCGCGGCACGTTCACGCTGCACGAGCACGCGGGCACGCGAATGCTGGTGGGCCGAGTCTCGCAGCCGGACGGCCCCTCCTACCTCGTGTACCTCGAAGCCCCGGCCCGGCGATGACCTCGACCGCGGCGGCGCCCGCGGCCCGGGCCGACTCGGTTGGCTCCGGCTCCGCCGACGTCCACCGATCAGGTGGTCCCCGCTCGATCTGACGGGCAGCTGTCGCGGGACGGCCGCGGGCATGCGCGCCGGGCGTTCCCGCTCCGATCCGGTGACGATCGCGGTGATCCAGCCGGTCGCGAGTTCTCGGGCACATGGGCCACACCCTCGGCCACCCGCACCCTGACCGGGACCGTGCTCGCCCGCACGCGCTTCACCTTCCCGCTCCGACGGGACAGGCCGGGCGTGGCCGAGTTCGGTGGCCCGGGAGCCATCGCGGACGCGCCTGACCGTGTCGCAGCGCGGGGGAGGCTGTTCGGGCGGCAGTGTGGCGGCGAGCGTCATCGTCACCCGGGAGACGAGGTAGGCACCGCGGCCCGATCCGCCGGCGGCTCGGTCCGTCCGTCCTTGCCGGCCGCGCGGCCCACACCCTAGAATGGCCCCGGACCGCGCCGATGCTCAGCGGCCACGCCCACAGCCTCCACGTCCGCGGCCTCTCGAAGCACTACGGCCGGGTGCGGGCCGTGGACGACGTCTCCTTCAGCGTGCGGCGCGGCGAGTTCCTGACCCTGCTCGGGCCC
>DASRDR010000212.1:0-4613 GCA_035652475.1 Candidatus Methylomirabilota bacterium
TCGATCTCGCGGAGGACCGCCAGGGCCTCGCGGTCGGCCGAGACCTGCCGGAACAGCACGGTCGCCCCGAGAGCCGCCAGGAGCGCCAGCCCGGCCACGCCGGCCATCGCCAGGCGCTCGGCCATCCCGAGATCCGGCAGCGGCCGGGGAGCGGCCGTGGCGCCCGGTCCGGGAAGCGGCCGGGGCGACGTGCGCCGCGACCGGGCGCGCCGGCGCCCGAGCACGCTCAGCGCGCCGAGCGAGGGACGCCCCATGCCGTCTCCAGGGACCAGATTTGAGTGGCCAGACCACCCGGGTCGGAAGGGGAACCGCAAATCCTGTGCCGACTCCGGCCCGATCTCCGGAGCCCCGAGGCGGGCTCCCACCGGCTCCCAGCGGGGCCAACCGGGGTGGCCAACGGCCCCTCGGCTCGGCCGGGAATGGCAGCCCTGCCACCCTGGCCGGTGACGCTTCGCCGGGGTGGGCGGACGAAGTTCGTCAGCCGTGACGTGGTGGGCCGGAGGCCAGGAACGGGCGCGGCCCTCCGGCCCGGGGGGGTCAGGACCGGGGGCGGGATCCCCCGCGCTCGGGCCGGGCGGTCAGAACGGGCGCGGCACCCCCGGGACAGCCGCCAGCAGCGCGACCCCCCAGACGCTCAGCGCCACGCCAGTCGCCCACGTGACCCGACGACCCCACGGGAGGGTCTTCTCGACGAACATCACCCCGGCCAGGCCCAGCATCCAGCCGAGGTGGACGCCCCCGACGGCGAACATGAGCAGCATGAGAGCCCAGCAGCAGCCGACGCAGTACAGCCCGTGAAGGGCGCCCAGGCGGAGCGCGCGGCCGACCCGCGACCCCCCCCGCCAGTGCTGGACCACGAACCCCACCGGCGAGCGGCACTCGCGCATGCACGCGTACTTGAGCGGCGAGAACTGGAAGAGCCCCGCCCCGAGGAGGAGCGCGCCCGGCAGCCGGGCAGACGCCGTCGCGAGCCCGGCCGGGTCCCCCAGGACCCGGTGGAGCACGGCATCGACGCACACCGCGGCGACCCCGAACAGCGCCCACACCCCGAGGTAGGCGGCGCAGAGCCACGCCAGGAGCACGGCGGACCGGGACGTGATGGTGAGGAACACCTGGACCAGCGGGAACGCCGTCGGCAGCATCATCGCGACCGACATCAGCGTCCAGCCGGCGACGAAGATGGCGATCCCCGCCGGCGTCAGTCCGCCGGGCTCTCCGAGGGTGGCGTGGGAGAGCCGCGGCGCCACGCTGGAGGCGCCGACCAGCCCCAGGGCGACCCACGCCGCCGCGACGAGCGCCGCGAGCAGGCCGCCGTAGACCCAGGGCTCCAGCCGGTCGGCCGCCGCCGACGGGTCGGCCATGGAGATGGCCGCTACGCGACGAACCGGAACTGGCCCTCGATCGCGTTGCGGTTCTCGAACGACCACTGCATGCCGTGCTCGGGGATGCTCACCCGGTGGTACGTCGCCTTCGACACGTAGGCCGGCGAGCCGGGGATCGTCGAGAAGATGGAGTTGGCCATCGTCGTCGGCTTCCCGTCCCGGTCGGTGTACGGCGCCATCGCGGCCTGGACCCGGTCGCCGATCTTGATGGTGCCCTTCCCCTTCACGAGCTTGAACTGGATCGGCACGTCGTAGACGCCCTTCACCTCGCCGATGAGCTTGGCGAGGTCCGCCAGCGGACCCCCGAGCTTTCCGGTCCACGCGTCGAGGACCGCCTGCTTCTGGGCCGGCTTGGCCTTGTTGCTCACGTACACGACCACGCGCCAGTTGCCCTTGAGCACGTTCCCGGGGATCTGGGCGACGATGGCGAACGTGGTGCCGCTGACGTCGACGCCCTCGATCGTGCCCTTGTCGATCCGGTACGCGAGGAAGGCGTCGCAGACGCCGCCGTGCGGATCCTCGCCGATCCAGCACGGGCACGGGGCCCCGCACGAGCATGCCTCCAGGAGCGAACCCTGCACGCGGTACTTGATCTTGGCCATCACGCGCTCTCCTTCCCCGATCGACGGGGAACGCTCGGACGATGAGGAACAGCCGGCGCGGCTCCCGCGGGAACTCGCGCGCGCCTCGAGCCTGATGCCGCGCCGCCGAGGAGGCCCGGCGCGGGAGGGGCGGCGGATCCGTGACGCATGCCGGCCTCCAGCGGATTGAGTGGCCGGACTCTACCGTCGCGGGCCGAAGCCCGTCAAGGGGTGCCGGCCGGCGGCGTCTGGCGCCCCCGCGGGGCGGGGCGCCGCGGGGCGGCCGGCGAGGCCGGCTTCTTCCGGCGGGCGCGCGAGGGATGATGCGCCCACAGCACGCGCTTGATCGCGTGCGTCAGCTCGTCCGGCTCGACGGGCTTCGTGAGGTGGCCGTCGAAGCCGGCCGACCACGTCCGCAGCAGGTCTGGGTACTCGCCGTACGCGGTGACCGCGAGCACGGTCAGCCGGGAGAGGCGCGGGGTCTCGCGCAGCCGCCGCATGAGCTCGAAGCCGTCCATGAGCGGCATGCGGAGGTCGCAGAGGACCACGTCGGGCAGCCGCCCGGTCTCCAGCATCGCCAGGGCGTCCAGGCCGTTCGTCGCGGTCAGCACGTGCGCGCCCTGTGCGCGCAGGATCAGCTCGGTCACGTGGAGGGAGTCGGCGTGGTCCTCGACGACCAGGACGGTGCGTCCGCGGAGGATCTTCTCCGACGACCGGGACCGCGTCACGCGAACCGCCCGGCAGCCCCGGCGAGGCCCGGAGGGCGGGTCAGGATCCCCACCATCGTGGTTTCACCTTACCGCGTCCGGCCGGCCCGTGCCAACCACCATGACGCCCGCCCTCCCCGGCCCGGGCCCGCCGCCGGCCGGACGCGGCGCGGCGCCGGCCGCGCTTGACAGGGCCGCGGCGGGCCCGTATCTATGGGGCCTTGTGAGCCTGCGCCGTCACCCGATCGGATCGCGCCGGTGAGCGAACGGTTCGAGGTCGCGGTGATCGGCGGCGGCATCGTCGGCCTGGCGACCGCCCGCGCGCTCCTGCCGCGGGTCCCCGGGCGCCGGCTGGTGGTCCTCGAGAAGGAGCCCCGGCTGGGCGCCCACCAGACGGGGCACAACAGCGGCGTCATCCACTCCGGCCTCTACTACCGCCCCGGCTCGCACAAGGCGCGCCTGTGCGTCGAGGGCGCGCAGCTCATGCGGAAGTTCTGCTCCGCCCACGGGATCCGGGTCGAGCAGGTCGGCAAGGTCGTCGTCGCCACCGACCCGGCCGAGCTGCCGCGCCTCGAGGCGCTGTTCGAGCGCGGCACCGCCAACGGCGTCCCCGGCCTCGCCTGGGTCGCCCCCGATCGTCTCCGCGAGCTCGAGCCGCACGCCGCCGGCCTGCGGGCGATCCACTCCCCGGCGACCGCGATCGTCGACTTCGGCGAGGTCGCCCAGGCGCTCGCCGCCGAGCTCCTCGCCGGGGGCGCGGTGATCCGGACCGGCGCCCGCGTCACGCGCGTGGAGCGGGCGGCCGAGGCGTTCGAGCTCGCGACCGCCTCCGGGCCGGTGCGGGCGGGGAGGCTGGTCAACTGCGCGGGCCTCCACTCCGACGCGGTCGCGCGCATGGCCGGCGCGCGGCCCGACGTGCGGATCGTGCCGTTTCGCGGCGAGTACTACCTGCTCCGGCCCGAGCGCCGGAACCTGGTGCGGGGCCTGATCTACCCGGTCCCGGATCCCGAGTTCCCGTTCCTCGGCGTCCACTTCACCCGGACGGTGCACGGCGAGGTCGAGGCCGGGCCGAACGCCGTGCTGGCGTTCGCCCGCGAAGGGTACCGCTTCGGGCGGATCCATCCGCGGGAGCTGGCGGGGACGCTGGCCTACCGCGGGTTCTGGGCGATGGCCCGCCGCTACTGGCGAACCGGCACCTACGAGATGTACCGGTCCCTCAGCAAGCGGGCGTTCGTGCGGGCGCTGCAGCGCCTGGTCCCCGAGATCCGCCCCGAGGACGTGCGGCGGGGCGGCGCCGGGGTGCGGGCCCAGGCCGTGGGGCCCGACGGCACGCTGGTCGACGATTTCCGCATCGTGGCGTCGCCGAGCGCGATCCACGTCCTCAACGCGCCCTCGCCCGGCGCGACCGCGTCGCTCGCGATCGGGCGCCACATCGCGGGGCTCGCCACCGAGGCGTTCGGCCTGGCGCCCTGAACGAAGCCGGACGGTCACGAACCGGCGCGCGATGCGCCCGCACCGCGGCCGGGCGCCGCCGGGGGCGCCGCATCGCCCGACACGGCTCCACGATGTTCTCGTACGTGCTCGTGCGGAAGATCGCGAGCCGCGGCGCGCGAGACGGGCGCGGGCAGCGGGCGCCGGTCATCCCGGGCCGCCGGCGGCGCAGTGCCCGAGCGCCGCCTCGACGCGATCGATGCACGCCTCGAGGCTGAACTTCTGCTCGGCCACGCGACGGCAGCGCGCGCCGAGCGCCGGATCGTGGGTCCGCCACTCCGCGAAGCGCCCGAGCCGCGCCGCGATCTCGTCGACCCGGCCAGGCTCGAACAGGTGCTCCGGGAAGTCGGGGCCGAGGATCTCCGGGATGCCGCCGATCCGGCTCGCCAGCGCGGGGACCCCGCAGGCCATGGACTCGGTCAGCGTGAGCGGCTGCGGGTCCGGCCACACGC
>DASRDR010000213.1:0-39454 GCA_035652475.1 Candidatus Methylomirabilota bacterium
TACCCGCCGGGCTGGGTCACGCTGCCGGTCGGCATCTTCGGCCTGACCGACCGCGGCGACGTGTTCGCGGGCGCCGCGCTGACGATCCTGCTGATCGCGGTGACGCTCGCCGTCCTCCTCGGCCTGTCCCGCGTCCCGGCCCGCGCGGCGCGGTAGCGTCGGCCCGCCCCGGTCCCGGGCCACCGGCGGCCGTCCGGCACCGACGGGGTGCCCCCTCGACGTACCCGAGCTCCCGCATCGCGAGGCGGAACGCGTCCCGGCGGGGTGCGCGGCTCGCCGGCGAGCCGGAGGCGGAGTCGTCGCCGAAGAACCTACGAGGCCGCCCCTCACACATAGCCCCGGGCGTCGGGATACCGCTCGGAGCGTGAGCGCCCTGAGCTCCGGACGCCCCGGCCGGCGCCGCAATCGCGGCGACCTGGACGCGCCGCCCCCGTGCGGGCGCACCATTGTGGCGAGCGCCCCGGGGCTGTCCACACGCGCCCCGGGCCCTCCGGCGCGGGGGCGCGCACCGATCGGAGCGCTCGCCCGGAGGGCCGGTTGCTGAGCCCGCCGGGGCCCTCGTATCCTGGGCGCGTTCCCGCGAAGACACACGAACCGACCGATGGCGACGAGTGGCGTCCGGCCCCGGCCGGGCGCCACGGGTCAGGAGGCGCGCCGATGCGTGAGGTGAAGTGGCCGTACGGATGGGGGCGGGTCGGGTACTCGTGGCCGGAGCGCGAGCCGTGGCTCGAGCTGCCGTTCCCGGTCGCCGAGTACGAGCACCGGATCGAGAAGGTCCGCCGGGCGATGCGGGAGCGCGGGCTCGACGGCCTGGTCGTCCACGGCAACCGCGCCGAGCGCGCGCCGGTCCGCTACCTCTCCAACTTCGAGGACTACTACGGCGGCGACACGCTGATCGTCATCCCCCTGACCGGGGCGGTGGGCCTCACCACCAACGCCGTGATGCACGGGGAGCCGATGCACTCGGGGATCCAGGACACGTGGATCCACGACGTCCGCTGCGCCCCGCACCCGCGGACGGTCGACTACCAGACGACGACCATCTACGACCACCTGGAGGACCTCCTGACCGAGCGGGGGCTCGCCCAGGGGACGCTCGGGATCTCCGGCGAGTACGCCTATCACGCCCGCGAGTTCCTCAAGCGCCGCTTCCCGGGGCTCACCCAGGTGGAGGCGGGCGGGATCCTCGGCGAGGTGATGATGCGGAAGAGCGACGCCGAGGTCGCGCTCATGCGGGAGGTCGCCCGGATGAGCGACGCCGGCATGATCGCCCTCATGAAGGCCGCCCGGCCCGGCGTGAGCGAGCACGACCTGGCCGCCGAGGCGAACTACGCGCTCTTCAAGGCCGGGGCGGAGGACACCGCGTTCCCGATCGCCGCGTGCGGCGGACCGCGGGCCGGGTTCAAGCACGTCGTGCCGAGCGACCGCCGCCTCCGGGCCGGGGAGATCGTCTTCACCGACCTGGGGGCGCGGCTCAAGGGCTACTGCAGCGACACCGCCCGCGGGCGGGTCGTGGGCGACGCCCCGAGCGCCGAGCAGCGCCGGTTCCTGAACGCCCAGATCGAGATCGTGCACGAGACGATCGCCATGGTGCGGCCCGGCGTCCGCATCGGCGACCTCGCCGCGCGGGCGCTCGAGATGGCGAAGGCGTTCGGGTACGAGGAGTGGTTCTACTTCCGCGGCCACGGCATCGGCGCCACGACCCACATCCCGCCGAGCTTCGTGCCGGGCAGCCACGTCGTCCTCGAGCGGAACATGACGTTCGCCTACGAGCCGATGTTCGTGCGGAAGGGGTTCGGCACCGCCTGCGTCGAGGACCTCTACGTGGTCACCGCCGACGGGTGCGAGCGGCTCTCGGAGGCGCCGGAGAGGTGGTGGGAGTAGCCGCCCGGCGTTGACCCGCTTCGTCCTCCGGCGCCTCGCGCTGACCCTGCTGCTCGTGGTCGCGAGCAGCGTCGTGGTGTTCGTCGTGGGGCGCCTCGCGCCGGGGGACCCGGTCCAGCTGCTGATGGGCGACCTCCGCGATCCGGTCGTGGAGGGCCGGATCCGGCGCGAGCTCGGCCTGGACCGCCCGGTCTGGGAGCAGTACCTCCGGTTCGCCCGCCGGGCAGTCCGCGGGAACTTCGGCCAGTCCTACGCGAACCCGGGCCGCCCGGTGGCGGGCATGATCGGCCAGGCGCTCCCCGTCACCGCGGCGCTCGCGACCGCCGCCGTCGGGCTCGCGCTGCTGCTCGGGCTGCCGCTCGGCCTGCTCGCCGCGGTCGGCCGCGGGACGCTCCCGGACGTGGTGACGCGGTTCGTGGCGCTGGGCGGGATGTCGATCCCCAGCTTCGTGGTCGCGGTCGTCCTGATCCAGTGGCTGGCGCTCGGCTGGCACGTGGCGCCGGTCTCCGGGTGGGGCGAGCCTCGCCACTACCTCCTGCCGGTGGCGGCGCTGACGCTCCAGCCGCTCGCCTACGTCACGCGCGTCACGCGGGCGGGCATCCTCCGGGTCCTCCCGGAGGACTACGTGCGGACGGCGCGGAGCAAGGGGCTGTCGCCGGGCCGCGTCCTCGTCCGGCACGTGCTGCCGAACGCGCTGATCTCGATCATCACGGTGGCCGGCCTGGCGTTCAGCTACACGCTCACCGGGGCGTTCGTCGTCGAGACGATCTTCCGGATTCCGGGGCTGGGCCAGGCGGCGGTGGGCGCGCTCTTCCTGCGGGACTACCCGATGATCCAGGCGGTCGGGCTCCTGTACGCCGCGATCTTCCTCGGCACGGGGCTGCTCGCCGACGTGGGGTACGCGGTCGTCGATCCGCGGGTCCGGTATCGCCGGTGACCGGCGCCGACGCGGCGGCCGCGGCCGGCGTGCTTCGCCCGGCGGTCCTCCGGCGGCGCCGCCTGCTCGGCCGGGTCCGGCGCGACCCGGCCGCGGTGGCGTCCGCGCTCCTGCTGGCCGTGATCCTGGCCGGCGTGCTGGTCCTGCCGGAGGCCTGGCCGTACCGGTACGACCAGCAGAGCCTCGAGCACCAGTTCGAGGGGCCGTCGGCCCGGCACCCGCTCGGCACCGACCAGTACGGTCGGGACCTCCTGACGCGGCTCGCCTACGGCGGGCGGATCTCGCTGGCGGTCGCGTTCGTGACCGTCCTCGCCGAGCTGGTGCTGGGGGCCGCGCTGGGGGGGGTGGCCGGGTACGCCGGCGGGGCGATCGACGACTGGCTGATGCGGCTCACCGACGTGATGCTCGCGTTCCCGGCCCTGCTGCTGGCGCTCCTCCTGGCGGCCTTCCTCGGCCCCGGCACCACGACGGTGATCGCGGCCCTGGCGCTCGCGGGGTGGCCGGGGATGGCGCGGACCGTCCGCAGCGAGGTCCTGAGCCTCCGGGAGCGCGAGTACGTGGTGGCCGCGCGCGCCCAGGGCGCGCCGCCCCGGCGCATCCTGCTCTGGCACCTGCTCCCGAACACCGTGCACCTCCTGGTGGTGCGGGCGACGCTCGACGTCGGCCCGATCATCCTCACCGAGGCGACGCTGAGCTTCCTCGGGCTCGGCATCCAGCGGCCGATCCCGTCGTGGGGCGTCCTCATCGCCGACTCGTTCCAGCACCTCCAGAGCTATCCCTACCTGGCGATCGTGCCGTGCGTGGCCCTCTCGGCGACGATCCTGACCCTGAACTTCTTCGGCGAGGGCCTGGCCGAGGCCATGGACCCGAGCGTGCGCGAGGGGGCGTCTTGACCGCGCCGGGGAGCGGCTTCAGGCTGTCCCGCACGGAACCCGGCTCCCGCTCGCTCTCGACCATGCGCCCGAACGGAGGATCGCGATGCGCCGCCTGACCCGCCCCCGCTGCGTCCTTCTCGCCGTGCTGACCGCCGTGCTGGTGGCGCCGACCGGCGCGCCGGCCGCGACGGTCTTCCGGTCCGCCCTGGTGGGCGAGCCGCCGCACATCGATCCCCAGCGGATGGCCGACTTCGGCTCCTACACCGTGGCCTCGCAGGTCTACTCCACCCTGGTCACCCTCGACGAGCACCTCCAGCTCGTCCCGTACGCGGCGGAGAAGTGGTCGGTGTCCCGCGACGGCCTGGTGTGGACGTTCAAGCTCCGCGACAACCTCGTGTTCCACAACGGGCGCAAGGCCGACGCGAACGACGTCAAGTACTCGCTGACCCGGCTCGCCTCCCCCGACTCGCGCTCGCCCAGCTCGGCCCTCCTGCTGGCCGACGTCGTCGGGTTCGAGGCGGTGAACAAGGGCCAGTCGAAGGAGCTGGCCGGCGTGCGCGTGGTGGACCCGCTCACGGTCGAGATCCGGCTCCAGTCGCCGCCGAAGGGCGACCTCCTCACCCGGCTGTCGCACATCTCCACCGCGATCATCGCCCACGAGGCGGTCGAGGCCGGCGGCGCGAACTGGGCCGAGACCCAGCCGATCGGCACCGGCCCCTGGCGGCTCAAGGAGTGGGTCCACCGCTCGCGGGTCACGTACGAGGCGTTCCCCCAGTACTTCGAGGGGAAGCCGAAGGTGGACCAGCTGGAGATGCCGATCGTGCAGGAGCCGGCGACCCAGCTGGCCATGTACCAGAACGGCGAGCTGGACGTGGTGCTGGTCCCGCTCGGCGACTACGCCCGGCTCAAGGCCGACCCGCGGTGGGGGAAGGAGATGAGGACGTGGGACCGGGCCCAGGTCCAGTTCCTCGCCTTCAACCCGCGCGTCTACGCGCCGTTCCGGGACGTCCGGGTGCGGCAGGCCTTCGCGCACGCCATCGACCGGCCGAAGGTGATCGCCCAGGTGTTCCAGGGGCTCTACACGGTGGCCGGCGGGATGTTGCCGCCGGGCGTGCCCGGCCACGATCCCCAGCTCAAGGGGCTCCCGCACGATCCCGCCCGCGCGAAGCAGCTCCTCGCCGACGCCGGATTCCCCGGCGGGAAGGGGTTGCCGAGCCTCACGCTGGCGGTGAACCCGGTCACCGCCGACTACCGCATGATGGCCGAGCCGATCGCGGCGATGCTGAAGGACACGCTCGGGGTGGCCATCGACGTCCAGCTGCAGGAGTTCGCCAGCTTCACCGCCGCGATGAACCGGCGCGACGCGCTGGCCGCGTTCGTGACCGGCTGGAGCGCCAGCACGCTGGACCCCGCCTACTTCCAGGAGCTCTGGCTCTACGGGAAGTCGCCGATGAACCGCGTGAACTACGAGAATCCCGCGTTCGACCGGCTGATCGACCAGGCCAACGCGAGCACCGGGGCCCGGCGGATCGCGGCCATCCGGCAGGCGGACGAGCTGATCGCCCGCGAGGTGCCGCTGATCCCGCTCATGTACACGCGGTTCGTGTACCTGATCAGCCCCCGCGTGAAGGGGCTGGTCCTGGTCCCGCTGGGGCTGGGCTTCGGCCCCTTCCGCTCCGTCGAGATCACGCGCTGAGAGGGGGATCCACGATGGCGATCTGGGACGACGTCGTTCCGCCCGCCGAGCGGGCGCTGTACGAGCGGGGCGGCTGGGGCGGCCGGGTCGGGTTCGGCGAGCGGCCGGCGCTGCTGGTGATCGACATGTACACCGCCTTCGTGGACCCCGCCTACCCGTTCGCGAGCCCGGACGCGCGGGCATGCGCCCGGAGCATCCGGGTCCTCCTGGACGCCGCGCGGGCGCACGGGCACCCGGTCTTCTACACCCGGGCCGAGCGCCCGACGCGCGAGGTCGAGCGCGGCCGCTGGAAGACCCGGGGCGTCTACACGCCGATCATGGAGCGCCCGGAGGCCTACCAGGTCGTGCCGGAGCTCGCGCCGCGGCCCGAGGAGCCGGTGCTGGTGAAGTCGTTCCCGAGCGGGTTCGCCGGCACCAACCTCCTGAGCTACCTCGTCTACCACGCGATCGACACCGTCGTGGTCACCGGGACCGTGACCAGCGGCTGCGTGCGCGACACCGTGCTCGACGCCTTCAGCCACAACTTCCGGGTGATCGTGCCGGTGGAGGCGGTCTGCGACCGCGGCCCGACCTCCCACAAGGTGACCCTGTTCGACATCCACATGAAGTACGGGGACGTCCTGCCGCTCGCCGAGGTGCGGGAGTACCTGGAGACGGTCCGGCGCCGCGCCGTCACGCCGGTGCCCGAGCCCGCGACGTAGGACTTCGTGCCGGTGGGCTCGAGCGACCAGCCCAAGGGGTCTGCCCCCACGAGGGCTAGGCGGGGAGATCGGCGCATGGCTGTCAACTGCACCGCGCCCTGCCAGGCTCCTCGCGGACCCAACCGGCCGCACGCGGTGGCTATGGGTCCCGCGTGACGGGCGGGGGGCGGGTCGCGGGGAAGGTCGCGCTGGTGACCGGCGCCAGCCGGGGGATCGGGCGCGAGATCTCGCTGACCCTGGCCCGCGAGGGCGCCGGCGTCGGGGTCAATCACTTCCCCGACGCCGAGCAGACGGCGCTGGCGGCGACGCTGCTCGACGAGCTCCGCGCCGCCGGCGCGCGGGCCGTCGCGCTGCCGGCCGACGTGACCGACGGGGCGGCCATGCGCGCCGCGGGCGACCGGCTGGTCGAGGCGCTCGGCCGGGTCGACATCGTGGTGACCAACGCCGGGATCATCGACCGCCGGCCGTTCGTGGAGACGAGCGAGGCCGACTGGGACCGGGTGATCGCGGTCAACCTCAAGGGGACCTTCAACGCGATCCAGGCGGTGCTGCCGTACCTGCTCCGCCAGGGCCGCGGGAAGATCGTGACCGTGGCCTCGGAGCTCGCGCTGATCGGGCGCGCCGGGGCCGCCGCCTACGCCGCCTCCAAGGCCGGGGTGGTCGGGCTCACGAAGTCCCTCGCTCGCGAGCTCTCGCCGCTCGGCATCCACGTCAACGCCGTGGCGCCCGGCCCGGTGGACACCACGATGCTCCGCTCGAACCCGGAGTTCCGGGACGAGAACCGCCAGAACGTGCCCCTCCGGCGCTGGGGGCATCCGCGCGACATCGCGCTCACGGTGCTCTTCCTGGCCTCCGCCGAGAGCGACTACTACGCGGGGCAGGTCCTGAGCCCGAACGGCGGCGTCGTGATGTAGGCTCGACGTGCCCGCGTCGAGCCGGAGTGCAGGAGGTAAGCGACATGAAGCGGCACTGCGTGGACGCCATTCGCATGATCCTCGGACCGCTCGCGGGAGGCCTGGGGCTGCTGGCCCTTCTTGCCCCGGGCGCCGCGGCGCAGCCGCCGTGCGCGACCCGGACGCTGCAGGGTCAGTACGTGTTCACGGGCAGAGGGTTCATCGAGCCCGGCGATCCCGGCGTGCAGTGCGCAGCCGGGCCTGGTGCAGCTGGCGGTGGCCGGGCAGATTACGACAGCCGCGGGGGCCCACGCTCTGGCAATGAGCCGGCGGCCCCATGACGGCGTCCTGCTGTTCGACGGGGCAGGGAAGGTCACTGGCAAGCAGTCGTCGAGCCGCGGCGGCAAGATCGGGCACGAGAAGCTGCAGGGCACCTATGCGCTCGACGCCGACTGCACCGGGGCGATGACGTTCGGCTCCGTCGCGCGTCCCGGCTCCGAGATCCACTGGGACGTCTACGTCACCCCGGACGGCAAGCGCGGTCACATGATCCGCACGGACGGCGGCAGCATGGCCGTGCGCGACTTCGAGAAGTAGCGGCGCGGCCCGCCGGCGGTTCGCGGGGCGGTCCGCGCTCGGGCGCCGCGACTCCGGCTGGCGTCCGCCGACCGGGGTATGCTCGGGGCCGGGAGGCGCCGATGAACAAGAAGCCCGCCAGGGGACGACCGGGGCCCGGCGTCCGCCCGCCGATCACGTGGCCGCGCGGCGTGCAGGCCGCCCTGTGCCTGACCTTCGACCTGGACGCCGAGACCGCGTGGATCTCGCGCGACCCCGAGAACCTCCACCGGCTGGCGGTGATGTCGCAGGGCGCCTACGGGCCGAAGGTCGGGGTGCCGCTGCTGCTCGACTTCCTGGACCGGCACGCGCTCCGCGCGACGTTCTTCGTTCCCGGCTGGACGGCCGAGCGCTACCCGGACGTCGTGGCCGAGGTCCACCGCCGCGGGCACGAGATCGGGCATCACGGGTACCTCCACGAGCCCCTCGAGGGGCGGTCGCGCGACGAGGAGGAGGAGATCCTCCGGCGCGGCGTGCAGATC
Organism: Candidatus Methylomirabilota bacterium; assembly: GCA_035652475.1. GTDB lineage: Bacteria > Methylomirabilota > Methylomirabilia > Rokubacteriales > DASRDR01 > DASRDR01. The sequence continues at coordinate 8,084 of DASRDR010000213.1, forward strand.
CTGGAGGGCATCACGGGGGAGCGCCCGGTGGGCTACCGCGCGCCCCGCTACGAGATCACCCGCGAGACGATCGGCCTTCTGCGAACGCACGGGTTCCGGTACGCGTCGAACCTCCAGGACACGCTCTGGCCCTACCTCCATCCGGGCACGCCGGCGCTGGTGGAGCTGCCGACCACCTGGATCTTCGACGACGGCCCGTACTTCGCGTACGGGATCCGGCCGCCGCTCTACCGGCAGATCTACCCGCCGGCGGCCGTCCTCTCGACGTGGACGGAGGAGCTCCGCGGGATGCACGCGGTGGGCGGGGCGGTCACCCTGATCCTGCATCCCCAGTTCATCGGCCGGCCGTCGCGAGTCGTGATGCTGGAGGCGCTCGTCGAGTACGCCCGGACGCTGCCCGGGGTGTGGCTGACGCACGGCCGGGAGCTGGCCGGCTGGGTCGCGAGCGACGCCGCGCAGGCCGGAACCGACGGCCGGCCGCGACCGGGGCCGGACCGCGAGGCGAGCCCGGGGCCCGCGAGGCGCCGGGCGGGGCCAGCGCTCCGGGCGGCGGCGCGCCCGGGGACCGCCGGGCGCGCGCGGGGGCGGGTTCTCGGCGCGGCAGCGCGCCGAGGCACCGCCGGGGGCGCGGGGGATCGGACCCCCGGGCCGGGGGCGCGTCGGGGGACGGTCGCGGGCGGAGCGGATCGCGATCCCGGCGCGGCAGCGTGGCCTGATACCGCCGGGCGCCAGGCGCATGGGATTGCCGGGCCGGCCTCGGGCCGGGCTACTGGCGGGCGTGCTCCAGCCAGTAGTGATACGTCTTCGCGACGGCGGTCACGACGTTCTTGATCTCGCCGCCGAGCGTGAACTCGGGGGCCGCCGGCAGGAAGAGGACCGCGCCCTCGCGGCGGGCGAGCACGTTCTCCACCACGATGGCGCGCAGAAGCCAGATCGCCATCGCCTCGCTCGCGCAGACGAGCCCGATCCAGCCCGGGGTCCCGCCCGTCACCACCTCGAGCCCCGTCACCATCCGGAGCCCGCGCTCGAGCTCGCGGACGACCGCGGCGTAGCGCGCCGGCTCGGCCAGGACGCGCTCCCGCGGCGCGGGCTCCAGCAGCGTGTCCCGGTGCGGAGGGCCGCCGGCCAGCGCCAGCTCGCAGAACCCCTGCCACATCCGGTCCCACGCCACGGCGCCGTCGCCGTCGAACGCGAGGGGTGCCGCGCCCATCGGGGCCGGGCTGACGGACGCCCCGCCGTCCTGGTAGCGCCGCGGCAGGAGCGCCGCGATCCGCGCCGCGAGGTCCGCGAGCGGCGCCGTGCCGTGCCCATGGGCGCCGCGCAGGACCTCGAGCAGGCCGGGGGCGACCCATGCGCCGCCGGGCTCGCCCGCCGCCGGGCCGAGCGCGTCCAGGTGGCGGCGCACCAGCGCCCAGAGGAGGGCCGGGTGCGACGCGAGCGGCCGCGCCACCGGCGCCGCGATCCCCGACGCCCGCGCGGCGTCGGCGGCCGCGGCGACGAGCCGGCGCTGGAGCCGCCCACCCAGGAGGGCGTAGGGGACGACGACCACCGCGCGGGCGCCGAGCCGCGCCCAGCGCGCCACGATCTGGCCGACGCTCGGGGCGGTGAGGGCCAGGAACGCGTACCCGACCTCGGCGAACCGGTCCGCCTCGCCGACCAGCCGGGCCACTCGCGCGAGTTCGGCGTTCGCGGTCGGATTGGCGTCGCCGGCGCCGACCAGCACGACCACGACCTCGTCCGGCCGGAGCGGCGCCGGCGCGGTCCGCCGCAGGACCTCCCGCGCGCGGTCGCCGAGCATCCGGGCCACGTCGTCGGTCGCCGGGGGGCTGCCGGCGTGGACGTGGAGCTCCGGCCAGCGCCGGCGGAGCTCGGTCACCGCGGCGACGACCGCCCGGTGCGCCGTCCCCGCCGGGTCGAGGACGAGCGGGAGGGTCACCACGCGCCGGACGCCTCCCGCGAGCGCCGGCGGCACACCGGCCGGCCAGGCGTCAGCGGCGTCGGCCTGGACGGGGACGACCGCGTGGCCCAGCCGGCGGGCCAGCCGCCGCCCGAGCGCGGCGAGCGACGCGCCGGCGCCCGGCTCGGCGGGCGCGAGCAGCAGGGTCAGCGGGACGTCCACGGCGCCATCCAGGATGCACCCGGGGGGTCCGGCCCGTCACCAGCCCCGCGTGGCCGTGGTAGGATCGCCCCGCCGTCTTCGTCCGAGGACTTCCGGCCAGGAGGGGAGCGAGCATGGCGGAGGACCGGCTGAACCTGCCGTTCACGGGGCTCGTCTCGTTCATGCGGGTCCCGGCGGTGACCGACTTCACCCGCCTGGACGCGGACGTCGCGATCCTCGGCGCGCCCACCGACGAGGGCTCGCCGTGGAAGCCGGGCGCCCGGTTCGCCCCCCGGAAGATCCGGGAGGTCTCGGTCCGGTACGCGGGGTACGGGCCGGTCCAGGCGCAGAAGGGCTACTACGACATCGAGGAGGATCGCCGGTACCTCGAGCACGAGCGCCAGCACGACCGGATCGTCGACTGCGGCGACTCGGACATCGTCTACACCAACGTCCGCCAGACCTTCGACAACATCACGCGCGACGTCCAGCGGATCCTGCGGGCCGGCGCGTTCCCGATCGTCCTCGGGGGCGACCACGCGATCACGTACCCGGTGGTGCGCGCCTACGAGGAGCGGCTGAACGTCGTCCACTTCGACGCCCACCTGGACTACCGGCCGTTCGTCCACGGGGTGCAGTGGGCGAACGGGAACCCGATCCGCAACGTCTCGCAGCTGAAGACCTGCCACCACATCATCCAGGTCGGGATCCGGAGCCTCCGCACCAGCCAGGCCGACGTGGCGGATTCCCGCGCCCGCGGCAACGACATCGTCACCGTGCCGGAGCTGCGCCGCCGGGGCGTCACGGCGATCGTCGACCGGCTCCCGGCGAACGAGCCGGTCTACGTGTCGATCGACATCGACGTCCTCGACCTGCCGCTGGTGCCGGGCTGCGCCTCCTCGGAGCCGAACGGGCTCACCTACGACGAGCTGCGGCAGACGCTGTTCGCGATCGCGCGCGGCCGCGAGGTGATCGGCTTCGACGTGGTCGAAGTCAACCCGATGCTCGACGTGGCGTCCGACAACACCTCGCTGCTCGCCGCCCAGCTCACGCTCGAGTTCCTGGGGCGGATCGTGGAGCACCCGGGATACCGGGCGCGCCATCCGATGCGCGCGCGCGGCGCCGGCCAGGCGTCCGGCGCGGGCAACCGCCGGCGGCACCCGGCGGGAGCGGCGGCGGCCACGAACTCCGGGCCACGGCGTCGGGTCGCGCGCGCCCGTTGACGCCGACCCGCGAGCTCGTCGTCCCGGCCGGCCACGCCCGGACGGGGCGGATGCGGGCCGGCGCCCGGTGAGCTCGGCGGCGCACGAGCTGGTCATTCCGGCCGGGCACGCCCGGATGTGGCGGATGCGCGCCGGCGAGCGAGTGACCATCGCCCAGACCGAGGGCCACCAGGTCGGGGACCTGGTCGCGTTCAACGCGGCCGACGTCACCGAGTTCCTGAGCCCGAGCCACACCCGCCGCTGCCTCAGCTCGATCCGGCTCACGCGGGGGGCCAGCCTGTTCACCAACCACCGGGAGCCGATCCTCGACCTGGTGGAGGACACGGTCGGCGTCCACGACTTCCTGGCCCCGGCGTGCGATCCGTACCGGTACCGGCGGGACTTCGGGGTCGCCGAGCACCGGAGCTGCCGGATGAACCTCGTCGAGGCGCTCGCGCCCCTCGACCTGCCGCCGTGGCGGATCCCCGATCCCGTCAACCTCTTCCAGCACTCGCCGGTCCTGCCCGACGGCGGGTATCTCAGCGCCCCGTCGCCGGCCCGGGCCGGCGACTACGTGACGCTGGTCGCGCGGATGGACCTGATCGCCGCCTGCTCGGCGTGCCCGCAGGATCTCGCGCCGACCAACGCGGGCCGCCCGAGCGACCTGATCGTGCGGCTGGCGTGACGCCGGTCGCGCCCGCGCCCGGTGTGCGCGCCGCGGTGGCGGTCGGGCATCGCGCCATCCGGCTGGCGTGATGCCGGTCACGCCCGCGCGCCCCGGCGTTGACGGCCCCCGCGAGGGGTGGTCTACTCCGGCTGAGCCCAGCCTCGCCCCCGGGGGACGACTTCCATGCCGAAACAGTTCATCCGGCAGTTCGACGCCTCCGCCTACAAGCACGGCGCCCGCGGCATCTACTCGATGGCGATCCGCACGCGGGGCGATCTCGTCTTCCTCCGCGGCCAGACGGGGTTCGACCTGGACGGCCGCTTCGTCGGCCGCGGGGACCCCGGCGCGCAGGCCGAGCAGGCCTGCAGGAACATCAAGCAGCTCATGGAGGAGGCCGGCGGGTCGATCAAGGACGTCTGCAAGCTGACCGTCTTCGTCACGGACGTGGCGTACCGGCCGGCGGTGTACGGGATGATCGAGCGGTACTTCGAGGGCGTGCACCACTGCAGCACGGGCGTGGTGGTGCAGGGGCTGGCGCTCCCGGAGCTGCTGGTCGAGATCGACGCGTTCGCCGTGATCGATCGTGACGGCGGCCGGACCGCCACGTGAGCGGAGAGAACTCGTGAGCGGGGAAAAGGAGAGCGGGGATGAGGCGTGACGGCGCGCGCACGGAGCGGCCCGAGACCAGATTGACGCGGCGGCAGCTCCTCCAGCTGGCCGCGGCATCGAGCGCGATCGGGGTCACCCTGCCGCTCGGCGCCGGCCGGGAGCGGGCGTGGGCGCAGGCGCCGCGGCCCGGCGGCACCCTGAAGATGGCCTGGGCCAGCTCGCCGCGGACGATCGACCCCGCCCTCACGATCCAGGGCGACGAGTACATGATCACCCAGAACGTCTACGACAACCTGACCCGGGTCGACGAGCGCCTCCAGGTCCAGCCGATGCTGGCGACCAAGTGGAGCTCCGACCCCCAGGCGCGGATCTGGACGTTCACGCTCCGGCCGGGGGTGAAGTTCCACCACGGGCGCGAGCTCAAGGCAAGCGACGTCGTGTTCACCTTCGAGCGGATCCTCGATCCCAAGACCGGCTCGCCCGGGCGGACCGCGCTGGGGCCGATCGAGAAGGTTGAGGCGGTCGACGACTCGACCGTCCGCTTCCGGATGTCGTCGCCGTACGCGGACCTGCCGGTGAACCTCGGCGTGACGTTCGGCCGCATCCTGCCCGCCGACCGGGCCGACCGGATCGTCAGCGAGCCGTCCGGGACCGGCCCGTTCCGGCTGGTGGAGTTCAAGCCGGGCGAGCGCACGCGGATGGTCAGGTTCCCCGACTACTGGGACCGCCCGCGGCCGTACCTGGACGAGCTGTGGCAGGTCAACATGCCCCAGCACCCCACCCAGGTCGCGTCGCTCAGCGGGAACGACGTCCAGGTCATGTTCGAGGTGCCGGTGGCGTTCATCGGGGCGCTCGAGAAGGCGCCCGGCGTGTCGGTCGTCTCCGTGAAGAGCACGTCCTTCCAGCCGGTGGTCCTGGCGACCGACCACAAGCCGTTCGACGACAACCGGGTGCGCCTGGCGATGAAGCTCCTCGTCGCGCGCGACGCGGTGATCAAGGCGGTGTGGCAGGGGCGCGGCACCGTCGGGAACGACCACCCGGTGCCGGACATCAACCCGTTCCACGCGGCGCTCCCCCAGCGGACGCAGGACGTCGCGCGCGCTCGCGCCCTCCTGACCGAGGCCGGACACCCGCAGGGGTTCAGCGACGAGATCTGGACGTCGAACGAGCGCGTCGGGATGCAGGAGCTGGCGGTCGTGGTCCAGCAGATGGTCGCCCCGGCCGGGATCAAGCTCGAGGTGAAGACGGTGCCGTGGTCGGTGTTCAACTCGACCGTGTACAAGAAGAAGGCCCTCTACGTGAACAACTGGTTCGGCCGCGCGACGATCGACGAGACCGTCTACCCGTACTTCCACACCTCGGGGAGCTGGAACGAGGGCAAGTACTCGAACCCCAGGCTCGACCGGCTGCTGGAGGAGGGCCGCTCCTCGACGGACGCCGGCAAGCGGCGGGAAGCCTACGCCGAGGTGCAGCGGCTGATCTCCGACGAGGGCCACTACATCGTCAGCTACTTCACCCAGTACGTGAGCGCGATGCGGACGGCCGTGAAGGGGTACACGCTCCACCCGCTCCGCTGGTGCGACTTCCGGAACACGTACCTGGAAGCCTGAGCGCCCGGACCGCGCGTCGATGCGGGCCGTCGCCTTCGTCGGCCGGCGACTGCTCCTGCTGGCGCTGGTGCTGGCCATCGTCTCGGTCCTGATCTTCGGGATCGTCCAGATCCTGCCAGGCGACGTCGCGGTCATGATCCTGGGGACGTCCGCGACGCCCGCCGACCTGGCGGCGCTCCGGCAGAAGCTCGGGCTCGACCGGCCGGCGGCCCTCCGCTACGTCGACTGGGTGCGCGGGGTGCTCCGCGGCGAGTGGGGCACCTCGCTCCTCTACCAGGTGCCGGTGCGGCCGCTCGTCCTGGAGCGGCTCGAGCGATCCGCGGTCCTGGGGGTCCTGGCCCTGGGGACCGCGGTGCCGCTCGCGATCGGGCTCGGCGTGGTCGGCGCGCTCCGCCGGCACCGGGTGCTCGACCAGGTGATCGGGGTGGTCACCCTGGTCGCCGTCTCGCTCCCGGAGTTCATCACCGGGACCGTGCTCATCCTCCTGCTGGCGTTCCGGTTCCCGCTCCTGCCGCCGTCGAGCCTGGTCGACCCGCGGGCGAGCCTGCTCCAGGCGGCGCCGAGCCTCGTGCTCCCGACCGCCACGCTGGTGCTCGCGCTCCTCGCCCACATGACCCGGATGACGCGGGCCAGCATGCTGGAGGTCCTCGAGCAGCCGTACGTGCGCGCGGCGCGCCTCCGGGGGCTGCGGCCGCGCCGGGTCGTGCTCCGGCACGCGCTCCGCAACGCCCTCCTGCCGACGGTGGGGATCGTCGCCATCAACGTCGGCTTCCTGATCGGCGGGATCGTGGTCGTCGAGACGGTCTTCGCCTACCCGGGCCTCGGCCGGCTGATGGTGGACGCGGTGAACCATCGCGACGTCCCGGTGATCCAGGTCGCCGCGCTGCTCATCGCGCTCACCTACGCGCTGGCCAACCTCGCCGCGGACCTGACGTACGCGTACCTGGACCCGCGGATCCGGTATTGACTGGCCTGCCGCCCGGCGCGCTCCGGCGCGCCGCCGGGTTCGCCCGGCGGGTGCTCCTCGGCTCGCCGACCGCGGTGGCCGGCACGGCGCTCCTGGGGCTGCACCTCGGCCTGGCGGTCGCCGGCCCGGTCCTCGCCCCCTATCACTTCGCCCAGTTCAACATCCTCCACACCCTCGAGGCGCCCTCGCGCGAGTTCTGGGGGGGCACCGACCAGTTCGGGCGCGACCAGCTCAGCCGGGTCATGTGGGGCGCCCGGGCGACCATCGTCCTCGCCACGGCGAGCACGCTGCTCGGGGTGGGGCTCGGGGTCCTGGTCGGCATGCTGGGCGCGTTCTATCGCGGGGTCGTCGACGAGGTCCTGATGCGGATCGTCGATGCGCTGATGGCGCTCCCGGCCCTCCTGCTCGCCATGCTGCTCCTGACCACCGTGGGCCCGGACCCCGTGTACGTGGTCCTGGGGATCGGCGTCGTGTTCATGCCGCGGTCGGCCCGGGTCGTGCGGGGGGTCGCGCTGTCGCTGGCGGCCTCGGAGTACGTCGACGCCGCCCGGGCGCGCGGCGAGCGCGGCGTCTACATCATCGTCGCCGAAATGCTCCCGAACGCCTGGCCCCCGATCATCGTGGAGCTCACGATCCGGTTCGCCTACGCGATCCTGCTCGCGACCTCGCTCGGATTCCTCGGGCTGGGCGCCCAGCCGCCGGCGCCGGACTGGGGCCTCATGATCAACGAGGCGCTGCCGTTCCTGGCCCAGGCGCCGTGGCTCGCCATCCTGCCGGCGATCGCCATCTCGACCGTGGTGGTCGGGGCCAACCTGATCGGGGACGCGCTCCGCGAGGCGCTGGCGCTCCGGCGGCTCGACGAGTCCGCGTGAGTCGTGCCGGATGACCTCCACGACGGCGGCGACCGCGCCGGTCCTCACGGTCCGCGCGCTCCGGGTCGCGTACCGGACCGCGGGCGGCCCCGTGCACGCGGTGCGCGGCGTGGACCTGGCGCTCCCGGCCGGCCGCGTCCTCGGGCTGGTCGGCGAGTCGGGATCGGGCAAGAGCACGATGGCGCTGGCCGTCATGGGTGCGCTCGGTCAGGAGGCGCGCGTCTCGGGAGAGGTGCGGTTCCGGGGCGAGGACCTGCTCGGCCGCCCCGCCGCCGCGCTGCGCCGGCTGTGGGGCCGGCGGCTGGCGATCGTCTTCCAGGACCCGGGCGGCTCCCTCAACCCGGTCCTCCCGGTCGGGGACCAGGTCGTCGAGGTCCTGGCGGAGCACGAGTCGCTCGGCCGGGCCGCCGCCCGGGCGCGGATGCGCGAGCTGTTCGCCGCGGTGCAGCTCCCCGATCCCGAGGCGCTGGCGCGCCGCTACCCCCACCAGCTCTCGGGCGGTCAGCAGCAGCGCGTCGCGATCGCCATCGCGCTGGCCTGCGACCCGGACCTGCTCGTGCTCGACGAGCCGACCACCGGGCTGGACGTCACCACCGAGGCGCGCATCCTCGACCTGGTCGACGCGCTGCGCCGACGGACCGCCGCCGGCATCCTCTACATCACCCACAACCTGGCCGTGATCGGGCGCCTCGCCGACGAGGTCGCGGTGATGTACGCCGGCGAGATCGTGGAGCAGGGGCCGGTGGCGGCGGTCTTCGCGCGGCCGCGCCACCCGTACACGGTGGGTCTCCTCGACTGCCTGCCCCGGGTCGATCGACCGCCGCCCGCGCGCCTCCTGCCGGCGATCGAGGGCACGCTGCCCGACCCGGGCGCCGAGGCCGACGCCTGCCTGTTCGCGCCCCGCTGCGGGCTGGCGGACGCCCGCTGCCGCGGGGAGCACCCCGGATGGTTCGAGACCGCCCCCGATCACGGCGCGCGGTGCTTCTACTGGGCCCGGGTCCGGGCCCCGGGCGCGCCGGCGTCGGATGCCGGCCCCGCCGCCAAGCTGCCCGGCCCGCCATCCCAGCCGCTGCTCGAGGTGGTCGATCTGGTCCACGAGTACCGGTCGCGCGCGGGCGGCGCCGGGCTCTTCGGCCGGGCCGCGCCGGTGCGCGCGGTCGACGGCGTGTCGCTCGCCGTGGCCGCCGGCGAGACGCTCGCGGTCGTCGGCGAGAGCGGCTCTGGGAAGACGACGACCGCCCGGTGCGTCGTGGGGCTCGTGCAGCCGACCGGAGGGGAGATCCGGGTCGACGGCCGGGCGGTGCCTCGCCGGCCGGCGGCGTGGTCCCGCGCGCTCCGGCGACGGCTCCAGATCGTGTTCCAGAACCCGGACGTCACCCTGAACCCGCGCCGCACGGTGCTCCACGCCGTCGCGCGCCCGCTCGCGCTGTTCGGGCTGGCCGGCCGGGCCGCCCGCCGCGCCGCCGCCGCGAAACTGCTGGGGGCGGTCGGCCTCGAGCCGCGGCACCTCGACCTCCACCCCGGGCAGCTCTCGGGGGGACAGCGCCAGCGGGTCGCCATCGCGCGCGCCTTCGCCCCCCGGCCGGACCTGGTCGTCTGCGACGAGCCGACCTCGGCGCTCGACGTGTCGGTGCAGGCGACGGTGCTGAACCTCCTCGCGGGCCTGCAGGCCCGGGCGCGGACCTCGTACCTCTTCATCTCCCACGACCTCTCGGTGGTGCGCCACATCGCCGGCCGGGTAGCGGTGCTCTACCTCGGGCACGTCGTCGAGACGGGGGACACGGAGGACGTCTTCCGCGCGCCCTGGCACCCGTACACGGAGGCGCTCCTGTCCGCCGTCCCGTCGCTCGGCCCGCCGGTCGTCGCCACCGGGATCAGGGTCGAGGGTCCGCCCCCCAGCCCCGCGGCGCCGCCCACCGGCTGCGCGTTCCACCCCCGCTGCCCGCGCAAGCTGGGCCCGGTCTGCGAGCGCGAGGCGCCGCCGCTCCTGGTGGGCCCGCGCGGCCACGCGATCGCCTGCCACATCGCCCGGGAGGAGCTGCTGCGGCTCCAGGCGCCGGGCGCCGGGCCGGCGGCCGGCGCGTCCGGAGCCCCGCGCGGATGAGAGAGGGATCCGTGGACATCCTCGCCCGGTACCGTGCGCACCCGGTGCCGAAGGAGATGGCGTTCCCGGAAGCGGAGTACCGGGAGCGCCTGGCCCGGGTCCGGCGCGCGATGGCCGCCCAGGGGCTCGACCTGCTCCTGCTCCACCATCTGCCGAGCGTGTGCTATCTGACCGGGTACCAGACGCCGGTGGCCGACTGGTACACCTGCCTGGTCGTGCCGCCGGAGGGCGACCTCACGCTCCAGGTCTGCGACTTCGAGGTGGGCCTGGCGCTCGTCCACTCGACGATCGACCGGATCCTGAGCGTGCGCTGGAACCGCATGGACGAGGCCGCGGCCCAGCTCGTCGACCTCCTGCGGGAGGTCGAGGTGGACGGCAAGCGGATCGGCATCGAGCTGCGGCGGACCGGCCTGACGCCGCACGCCTACCAGCTGCTGCGGGACCGCTTCCCCGGGGCGCGGCTGGTCGACGCCTCCGATCTGGTTCCGCGCATCCGGGCCGTGAAATCGGCGGCCGAGCTCGACTGCCTCCGGCAGGCCGGGCGGTTCTCGGTGGCGGGTCTCGAGGCGGCGGTCGGCGCGCTCGGCCCCGGGGTCACCGAGAACGCCCTCGCGGCGGCCGCCGCCGAGGCGATGATCGCGGCCGGGAGCGAGTTCTTCTGCTCCGACCCGTGGGTGCGGGCCGGCCATCGGTCGGGGATCATCCACGCGACCTACAAGCGGCACTTCATCAAGCCGGGGGACCCCGTGATCATCGAGCTCGGCGCGGTCTACCAGCGCTACACGGCCCCCGTCTACGGCACCGCGGTGCTCGGCCGGCCGCCGGAGCGCCTCCGCCGCCTGGCCGACGCCGCCCTGGCGACGCTCGCGCTCCTCTACGAGCACGTCCGCGCCGGGCGGACCGCCCACGAGGTCGCCCGGGCGGCCGCCCGCGGGCTGGCCGGCGTCGATCCCGAGGTCTACCTGAGCGAGTACCACGCCTACCCGGTCGGGCTGGGGTTCCCGCCGGAGTGGCCGGAGAACTCGATCTGGATCGTGGAGGGATCGGAGGAGGTCCTCCAGGCGGGCATGACCTTCCACGCGGTCCGGTCGCTGCGGATCCCGGGGCTGATGGCCGCGGGGTTCAGCGAGACGATCGCGGTGACCGAGACCGGCTGCGAGATCCTCACGCCGCACCGCCGCGAGCTGGCCGTCGTATGACCGCGCCCGTTTCCGCCGCCGGGCCGACGGCCGCCCTCGCCGGATTCGCGGGCAGCCTGTCGCTCGAGCAGGTGCCGGCCTCCGCGGTGCGGGCGGTGAAGCGCCTGATCCTGGACCACCTGGGGTGCGCGCTCGGCGGGAGCCGGACCCCGCTCGCCCGCGCCGCCGCGGCGGCCGTCGGCGACGAGAGCGGGACCGGGGCCACGGTGGTCGGGACGGGCCAGCGCGCCGCGCCCGGCCCGGCGGCGTTCGTGAACGCGATGGCGGCGAACGCCCTGGACTACGACGACACCGGCGCGACCGGCCATCCGGGCGCCACGGTGATCCCGGCCGCGCTGGCGCTCGCGGAGACGCTGGGCCGGTCGGGGGCCGACCTGCTGGTCGCGGTCCTGGCGGGCTACGAGGTCTGGGTCCGGATCGGCGAGGCGGTCCAGCCGACCTGGGCGCGGCGGGTCGAGGTCTACGGGAGCGGCACCACCCAGACCTTCGGGGCGGTCGCGGCCGCCAGCCGCCTGCTCGGCCTCCCGGTCGAGCAGGCGCTCTCCGCGTTCGGCCTCGCCGGCGCGTTCGCCCCGCTCCCGCACGAGGCGAAGTTCGGCTGGGACGAGGACCGGCTCTCCTGGGTCAAGGACAACGTCGCCTGGCCCGCGGAGGCCGGCGTGCGCGCCGCCCGCCTCGCTGCCCGCGGGTTCCGGGCGACGCACACCATCCTGGACGGCGAGCGCGGACTGGCCCGCATGATGAGCTCCGACCGCTACGATCCCGACCGCCTGGTCCGGGGCCTCGGGACCGAGTGGAGCGTCCTCGAGCTCTCGCTGAAGCCCTACCCGTGCTGTCGGTGGATCCACTCCACCCTGGACGCGGTGCGCGACCTGACGGGGCGAGACGGGATCCGCCCCCAGGACGTCGGGCGGGTGAGGGTGGCCTCGATCGACGCGTTCCCGGCCTGGTTCGGCGGCCGGCGGCCCCCGACCATGGTCGACGCGCAGTTCAGCGTCCCGCACGCGGTCGCGATGACGCTGCTCGGCCGGCCGCGCGCCCGGTGGTGGGAGGACGCCAACCGGAGCGACCCCGCGGTGCTCGCGCTGATGGACCGGATCACGCTGGACGCCGATCCGGAGGCGCAGGCGGCCTGGCTCACGCTCCGCCACTCGGCCCGCATCCCGGTGGCCGTCACCATCGAGACGGCCGCCCGGACGCTCGAGCGCGCGCGGCGGCACGCGCGCGGCGGCGTCGACGAGCCGCTCACCGACGCGGAGGTCGCGGAGAAGTACCGCGAGCTGGCCGAGCCGGTTCTCGGCCCCCGGGGCGCGGCGCGCGTCCGGGATCTGGTGGACACGCTGGAGCAGGTGGACCGGGTCGACCGGCTCGCGGCCGCGCTGACGCCGGAGACCGGAGGGGACCGGTGACGCCTCCGTTCGAGCGGGCCGAGTACGCGGCGCGGCTCCGGCGGACCCGCGCAGCCATGCGGGCGGCGGGGCTCGACGCCCTGCTGGTGTTCCACCAGGAGCACATGTTCTACCTGGCCGGCTACGACCAGATCGGGTACTGGGTGTATCAGGTGCTCATCGTCCCGGCCGATGACGCTCCCATGACCGCCATCGTCCGGAAGGTCGACGAGCCGCTCGTGCGCGACGGCGGCATCGTCGACGACGTGCGGGTCTGGCTCGACGACACGAGCCGCGACCCGGCCCAGCAGACCGCCGACGTGCTCGCCGAGCGCGGCCTGCTGGGCGGACGCCGGCTCGGGATCGAGCGCAAGAGCCACGCGCTGCTGCCGTACTACCACGACCTCCTGCGGGACGCGCTGGCCGGCGCCGAGCTGGTCGACGCCTCCGACCTGATCACGGAGCTGCGCCTGGTGAAGTCGCCGGCGGAGGTGGCGTACATGCGGCAGGCGGGCGCGGTGATGGACGCCGGGGTCGAGGCCGCCTGGGCGGCGCTGCGGCCCGGGGTGCGCGAGTGCGACGTCCACGCCGCGGTCGCGGCCGCGATGTACCGCGCCGGCGGCGAGCATCCGTCGGTCGCGCCGCCGATGGGGACCGGGCCGCGGACGCTGACCCAGACCCACGGCGCGGCGACCACGCGCGAGGTCCGGGCCGGCGACCCGTTCCTGCTCGAGGTCGGCGGCTGCGTGCGCCGGTACCACGCGGTCTGCATGCGCACGGCGTCGGTCGGGCCGCCCGGCGAGCGGATGCGGTCGATCCACGCGGCGCTGCGGGCGGCGACCGACGCGGGCCTGGCCGCCGTCAGGCCCGGGGTGGCGACGGCGGACGTCGCGCGGGCGGTGCACGGCGAGCTCGCGCGGCACGGGTACTCGCGCCGGGGACAGCACGTCGGCTACGGGATCGGCCTCGGCTACCCGCCGACCTGGATCGACAGCCTCCGGATCAAGGAGACGGACGGGCACGTGCTCCGGGAGGGGATGACGTTCCTCCTCCACAGCGGGGTGCGGGCGCCCGGCGAGGCCCTCTACGTCGCGCTCGGCGACCCGGTCCTGGTGACCGCGACCGGCGCCGAGCGGCTCACGCGGCTCTCCCGCGACCTCCCGGTGATCGGGTGACCTTCGACCTCGTCCTCGCCGGCGGGACCGTCGTCGACGGCACCGGGCACCCCGGGTACCGGGCCGACGTCGGCGTGAGCGGGGAGACCATCGCGGCGATCGGGGACCTCGGGCGCGCGGAGGCGCGGCGGGCGATCGACGCGACGGGCCTCGTCGTGGCGCCGGGCTTCATCGACCCCCACACCCACGCCGAGGGCGCCCTCCTCACCGACCCCCAGCTCGCGATGGCCCTCCGGCAGGGCATCACGACGCTGTTCCTCGGCATCGACGGCATGTCCTACGCCCCGCTCTCCGCCGCCGGCTACCGGGTCTACCGGCGGTGGCTCGCCGGGCTCCTGGGCGAGCCTCCCGAGGACCTCGACATGTCGAGCGTCGCGGCGTTCCGGGCGCACTATCACCGGAAGGTCGCGCTCAACACCGCCTACCTGGTCCCGTTCGCCACGGTGCGCCTGGAGGTCGTCGGCTTCCACGACGTGCCGCTGCGGGGCCCGGCGCTGGAGCGCGCCCGGCGCCTGGTCGGCGAGGGGCTCGAGCAGGGCGCGGTCGGGCTCTCCACGGGGTCCAAGTACTACCCGGGGCCGTGGGGGGACACCGACGAGCTGATCGCGCTCTGCGAGCCCGTGCGCCGGGCCGGCGCCGTCTACATGTGCGAGCCGCGCTCGGCGAACCTCGACCGGGCCCGCGGCGGCAGCGGGGTTGCCGAGGCACTGGAGGTGGCCCGCCGGGCCGGCGTGCGGCTCCACTTCGCCCACTACCGGACGGCGCCCGGGACCGCGGGCGACCTCGACGCCATCATGCGGCTGATCGACCCGGCGCGCGCGGAGGGGCTCGACGTCACGTTCGACGTCTACCCGTACCCCGCCGGCAGCTCCATCGCGGTGAGCTACCTGCCCGGCTGGGCCCAGGAGGGGGGGCCCGACGCGATCCTCCACCGCCTCGGCGATCCGGACGACCGCCGGCGGATCGCCCGGGCGCTGGACGACGACCCCTCGATCCCGCTCGGGCAGCTGGTCTGCTCGTACGCCGGGCGCGACAAGACGCTCGAGGGCATGAGCCTCGCCGACCTGGCCGCCCGGCGCGGCGCGACGCTCGGTGAGGCCCTGTGCGACATCCTGCGCTCGGAGGCCCTGGCGGTCGGACACGTGGCGGCCCCGCCGCAGAGCGTGGCGCTCTGGGACCAGGTCAGCCGCGACTGCATGGCGCTGCTCGCGCGCCCCGACTACATGGTGTGCAGCGACATCACCCCGGCCGGCCGGTTCCCGCACCCGCGCTCGTACGGCGCGTTCCCGCGGTTCCTCGGCCGGCTCCGGCGCGCGTTCGGCGGGCTCTCGGTGGAGGCGATGGTCCACCGCATGACCGATCGCCCGGCGCGCCGGTTCGGCCTCCCCCGCCGGGGCCGGATCGAGCGCGGCGCCTTCGCCGACCTCGTGGTCTTCGACGCCGACCGCGTCATCGACACGGCGACGTACGACGATCCCCGCCGGTTCCCGGTGGGGATCCCGTTCGTGGTGGTGAACGGCCAGGTGGCGGTCGACGCCGAGCGTCCGACGGGCGTCCTGGCCGGCCAGGCGGTCCCGTAGCGGGGGCCCGCACGGACGCCCCCGGGCGCCGGCGCCCCGGCGCGGCGCCGCCCCGGCGGTCTCGAGGTTGCGGCCGGTCCCGGCGTGGAGCACGCCGACGTTGACGAACGTGGCGCGACCGCGCCCGGGACCTCGAGCCCGCCGCCGGCGGGCTCGGCGGCCTCCGCGCGCCGCCGCCCGACGACGTCGGGCGCCGGCACCCCGAGCCGCGCCGCGGGGTCGACGCACTCCGCTCCGGTCAGGACGCGGTGCCCGAGCTGCCGGAGCTCGCCCTCGACCAGCCGCGTCGTCCGGAACTCGGTCCGCCCGGCCTCCGGGTGCCGGTGGAGATCCCGCCGCCGCGCGCGGAGGGCATCGGCGTGCTCGCGCACGGCCCGGGCGACCGCGGGCAGGCTCATCGCGGCCGCGCAGCCGGCGTCTGAGCGAGATCGTTCGGCGGTCATGGGTGAGCGTCCCCGGACGCGGCGGACCCGTCGCGCGGAGCGGGGAGCGCCTCGCCAGTGTAGACGGGCGGCCCACCCCGTGACGGGCGAGGTTTCTCCGTTGCCGAGCCCCCGGGGGCCGGCCTAAGATCGCGGGGGCGCGTCGCCCGGCCAGGGGTGCCGGCGGCGGTCTGGCCCGCGCGCGAACGGGGCCTCTGCCCAGTGTCGGGGGGACGTGGATGGACGAGCCGCTCGCGGAACGGGTTCTCGCCGGTGTCCGGACGCCCGACGTCGTCGACCTCGCGAGCGCCCTGGTCCGGATCCCCAGCTTCTGCCCGGACGAGACGCCGGTCGCGCGCTTCCTGGCGGACTTCTTCCGGCCGCGCGGGTACGCCGTCGAGATGCAGGAGGTGGAGCCCGGCCGGTTCCAGACGATCGCGACGCTGCAGGGGACCGGCGGCGGCCGGCGGCTGATGTTCAACGGCCACCTCGACATCAACTCCCTGAGCCTCGGGGTCGCCCGCGATCCCTGGACGCCGACCGTCGAGGGCGATCGCCTCTACGGCCACGGCGTGCAGAACATGAAGGGTGGGGTCGCCAGCATGATCGCCGCCGCCGAGGCGCTCCGCCAGGCCGGGGCCCGGCTCCGCGGCGACCTGATCCTCGCCTGCGTGGTCGGGGAGACCCAGGGCGGGGAGGGGAGCCGGTACCTCGCCGAGCACGGCCCGCGAGCGGATGCCGCGGTGCTGCCGGAACCGTACGGGCTGGGGAACCTGGTGACCGTCCACGGCGGGATCGTCCACTTCGCCGTCCACACCTACGGCGTCACCGGCCACATCAGCCGGCTGGAGAAGACGGTCAACGCCGTCCAGCAGATGGCGAAGGTGGTCCAGGCGCTCCAGGACGTCCGGTTCACCTGCGTGCCCCGGCCCGACCTGCCGGCGCTCCCTCGCCTCAACGTCGGGAGCGTGATCGGCGGGCGGGGGAGCGGGTACGTGCTGACCGAGCCCCCGTACGTCCCGGACCTCTGCACCATCCTGGTCGACGTCCACTTCGTCCCCGGCCAGACGGTGGACGGGATCGTGGCCGACGTCCGCCGCGCGCTCGACCCGCTGGCCGCCGCCGACCCACGCTTCCGGTACGACATCGAGATCCCGCCGCCGCCGTTCTTCCGGGGGAGCCGGCGGCTCGTCATGGAGCCGGTCGACGTCCCGGTCGACCAGCCGATCGTGCGCACGGTCGCCCGCCATCACGAGCGCGTTACCGGGGAGCCCCCCGGCACGGTCGGCGCGCTGCTCCCGATGTCGTACTCGGCGGGGGACGCCTCGTGGCTCTGGCGCGCCGGCATCCCCTGCGTGTACTACGGCCCCGCCGGCGGGTTGTTCGCGGAGGGCCCGGACGGGAGCTACATCCTGGTTCCCGAGATGGTCGCCTGCGCGAAGGTCCTGGCGCTGACGGCGCTCGACGTGTGCGGGTGACGGACTGAGCCCCCGCCGCCCGTGCTGACCGTCCTCATCGCCACCCGCAACGGCGCGGCGACACTCCCGCGCGTGCTGGCGTCGCACGCGCGGCTGCGGCCGCCACCGGGCGGGTGGCGGCTGGTCGTGATCGACAACGGCAGCACCGACGGCTCCGCTCGCATCGTGCGGTCGTTCGCCGGCGTCCTGCCGCTGATCCCGCTCTCCGAGCCCCGGCGCGGGAAGAACCGCGCGCTCAACGCCGGGCTGCCGGCGCTCGAGGGCGACCTCGCCGTCTTCAGCGACGACGATGCGGTGCCCGAGCCGGACTGGTTGGTCGCGCTGCGCCGGGCGGCCGACGCCCATCCGGAGGCCGCCGTGTTCGGGGGCCCGATCCTGCCGCTCTGGAGCGGCGAGCCGGCGCCCTGGGTGCGGGAGTGGGTCCGGCCGGCGCCGGTGTTCGGGGTGACGGATCCCGCCTGGCCCGAGGGCCCGTGCGACCCGACGCGGGTCTGGGGCGCGAACATGGCCATCCGGGCCGGGCTCTTCGCCCGGGGGCATCGCTTCGACGAGCGCATCGGCCCGGACGGGTCCGCCCGCTACGCGATGGGCGGGGAGACGGAGCTGACGCTCCGGCTCGCGATCGCGGAGCAGGCCATCTGCTGGCACTGCCGCGGCGCGCGCGTCCACCACCTGATCGCCGTCGAGCGGATCACGCGGGCGTCCGTGCTGCGCCGGGCGTTCCGCGTGGGACGCTGCGGGTACCGGGAGTCCCGGCAGAAGGCGGCCGCCGGGCGCCCGCACGTCCCGCGCGGGGCGCCGGTGATTGGCCGCGAGCTCGCCCGCGCGCTCGCGCGGCTCGCCGGCGCGTCGGCGACCGCCGACCCGCGGGCGGCGTTCGAGGCCCGCTGGCAGCTGAACCTCTGGCTCGGCTGTCTGGCCGAGGCGGCGGGGCGTCTGCTGCGGGGCGCGGCTCGGGCGACGCCGTCGCGCCACGACGTGCCCCGGGCGGGCGGTCAGCCCGCCGGGCGGCCGGCGAGCGGCGGTCCCCCCACCGTGACGGTGGTGCTCCCCACCTACCAGCGGGCGTCCACGCTGGAGCGGGCGATCCGGAGCGTGCTCGAGCAGACGTACCGCGACTTCGAGCTGATCGTGGTCGACGACGGCTCGACGGACGGGACCGGGGCCGCCCTGGCCCGGGTCCAGGACCCGCGGGTGGTCTGCATCCGTCTCGAGGCGAACCGGGGCGCCTCCGCCGCGCGGAACGTCGGCATCCGCGCTGCCCGGGGGCAGTTCCTCGCCTTCCAGGACTCTGACGACGAGTGGCTGCCGTCGAAGCTCGAACGGCACCTCGCCGCGTTCGAGGCCCACGGGCCCGAGATGGGGGTCGTCTACTCCGACATGGAGCGGATCTGGCAGGACGGGCGGCGCGAGTACCACCGCTCGCCGGCGGTCGTCCGGGGCGCCCTCATCGATCCGCGGACCGGCTTCTACCAGGTCTGCCGGCTGGGGATCCAGTCGGCGGTGATCCGGCGCGAGTGCGTCGCGGCGGTCGGGGGCTTCGACGAGGCGTTCCCGGCCCTCGAGGACCTGGAGCTGTTCGTGCGGCTGTCCCGGCGGTACGCGTTCCACCACCTCGAGGTGCCGCTGGTCCGCTACTACGAGACGCCCGGCGGGCTGTCGGCGAACCTGGCGGCGAAGCTGGTCGCCCGGCGGCTGCTCCTCGCGCGCTACGGGCCCGAGCTGGAGCAGGTCGACCTGGCGTTCGTCCGCCGGGAGTCCCGGACCCTCCAGGAGGCCGAGCGGCGGCGCGCCGCCCCGGTGCGCGGGGCGTGATCGACGTCAGCGTCTGCGTGTCCACGTTCCGGCGGCCGTCGGGGATCCTCCGCCTCCTGCGATCGCTCGGCCGTCTCGACCCGGCGGGGCCCCGGCACGAGGTCATCGTCGTCGACAACGACGCGGCGGCGACGGCGGCGCCGGCGATCCGGCAGGCGCGCGCGGAGGGGCTCCGGGTCCAGTACTTGGTCGAGCCCGTGCGGGGCATCGCGCGGGCGCGGAACCGATCGGTGGAACGGGCGACCGGCGAGCACGTCGCGTTCATCGACGACGACGAGGAGGCGGATCCGCGCTGGCTCGTGCACCTCTGGGGCGAGGTCGTGCGGCACGGCGCCACGGGCGGCGTCGGCCCCGTCCTGCCGCGGTTCGCCGAGGGCGCCCCCCGGTGGCTGATCGACGGGCGGTTCTTCGAGCGGCCTCGGCCGCCGACCGGGACCGTGCTGCGCGTGCACGACACCCGGACGGGGAACGCGCTCGTCCGGCGGGGCGCGTTGCGGGGCCTGCCGGGGCCGTTCGACGAGCGGTTCGACCTCACCGGCGGGGAGGACGGCGATCTGTTCGCGCGCCTGATCGCGGCCGGGGCCCGGTTCATCGCCGTCGACTCGGCGATCGTCCACGAGCACCTCACGCCCGGGCGGACGACGGTGCGGTGGCTCGTGCGGCGGCGCTTCCGCGACGGGATGGGCGCGGCGCGCCTCGATGCGGCCGGCGCTCCGGGCGGGGACCGGCGGGGGCGCAGCCTGCGGCCCCTCGTGACGGGAGTCGGCTGGGGCGTCTACGGGGCGCTCCTCTTCCCCCTCTCCCGCCGGCGCGGGCTGTGGCGCCTGAGCCTCGCCGCCCGGCGCCTGGGGCGGGCCGCGTTCCTCCACGGGCTCGACTACCGCCCGTATCGCGGCGACGCGTGGCGCTGACGCCGCCCCGCATCGAGCCGGTGCCGACCGGCGACGGCGCCCGGCCGTTCTGGTCGGTGATGATCCCGACCCGCGACCCGGATCCGGGGTACCTGGCCGAGGCGCTCGCCTCGGTCCTGGCGCAGGACCCCGGGCCGGCCGCCATGGAGATCGTGGTCGTCGACGACGGCTCGGATCGCCTCGCCGCGACTCGCCGCGGTGGGCTCCCCGGCGGGAATCGCGTCGCGTGGACGCGCCAGCCTCGCCACGTGGGCATCGGGGAGAACTGGAACGCCTGCATCCGCCGCGCCCGGGGGCGGTGGGTGCACATCCTCCATCAGGACGACCTGGTGCGGCCCGGCTTCTACGAGCGGCTCCGCGAGGGCATCGAGCGGAGCCCGACGGTCGGGGCGGCGTTCTGCCGGGACGTCATGATCGGCCCCGCCGGTGAGCGGATCGCCTCGCAGGTGCCGATCCGCCCGGCGCCGGGCATCGTCGAGGACTGGCTGGAGCACGTCTTCGTCGGCCTCCATCTCCGCGCGTCCGCGCTGGTGGTCCGGCGCAGCGTGTACGAGGCGCTGGGCGGGTTCTCGCCGGCGTTGCGGTACGCGCTCGACTGGGACATGTGGAAGCGGATCGCCGTCGCGTACCCGCTCTGGTACGAGCCCGCCGAGCTCGCCTGCGCGCGCCGGCACGACGGGCAGGCGTCCGCGGCGTTCCGGCGATCGGGAGCGGCGCACCTCGCCGAGATCCGCCGCAGCATCGAGCTGTCCGCGCCCCTGCTGCCGCCTGCCGTCGCCCCCGGCGTGACCCGGCGGGCGCGCGAGGTGTACACGCGGTACGCCGTGCAGTCGGCGTGGCGCGCGCTGCGGGCCGGCGGCCTCCGGGCGAGCCTGGCCCAGCTCCGCGAGGCGCGGCGGTTGACGTCCGCGCGCGGCGTGGCGGTCGCGGTCACCCGCCTCCTGCGCCGGGCGCCCTGGACCGCCCGCCCCGCACGAACTTCCTGAACCCGACAGCGCGCAGCCCGGTGATCTCGGGCTCGACCCCGACCTCCACCCAGCCCGGCGCCGCCGCCATGGCGGTGGCGACCCAGCCCGCGTCCCGGGCCACCCCGGACGGCGGCCGGAGCGCCACCAGGTAGACCGCCCGCCCCGCCGCCCGGTCCAGGATCGCGGCGAGGCCGTCCTCGCGGCGCCGGAATGCCTCGTGCACGAGGCCGGGCCGCCCGTCGGCGAAGCAGTAGAGCTGGGTCGCGACCCCCCAGTCGGTCGCGACGAACACGGCGTCCCGGGCATGCCGCCCCGCGAACTCCCCGGCCCGCGTGATCGACGGGTCCCACCGGAGACCCGCGGCCCCGCGGGCGAGCGAGCGCTCGACGGACACCAGGCCCGGCGCGCGCAGCAGGAGCCAGACCGCCACCGCCGCCCAGAGGCCGTGCCGGGCCCACCGGGGCCCCCGCTCGCCCCCGAGGCGCCCGAGCCCGGTGAGCGCCAGCGCGACGGCCGCGTACTGGAAGGGCGTGCCCAGCAGCAGGTGATGCGGGCCGAGGCCGCTCTTCCACGGCGGCCGCGGGAGGACGAACGCCGCCACACCGATGCCGGCGTACGCGGCCACCGCGAGGGCGGCGCCCCGGAGGGCGGGATCCCGACGCGCGTGACGCGCCGCCGCCCCCGCCGCGGCCGCGACGACGATGCCGGCGGCGGCGGCTTCGAGCGCGGCCGAGGACCAGGCGACGGGCTCCCCCAGGACGAAGGCGCGGACGTACCGGCCGCGAGCGAGGGCCAGGTACTCGAGGAGGTGGCGGCCCAGGCCGCCGACCGTCAGCGTGGCCGGGGCGGCAGCCTCGCTCAGCGACACGGCCTCGCCCTCCGCCACGAGCGTGCCGACGTTCACCGCGAGGAGCGGCAGCAGCCCCACCCCGGCGCCCACCGCGGCCGCCCACCAGTGGGCCGCCGTCCGGCGGCGCGGATCGCCGAGGCCCGCGAGCGCGAGCGGGACCAGGAGGAGGAGCGACGGGAGCTTCTCGAAGGCGGCCAGTCCCGTGACCAGCCCAAGGACGGCGGTGCTGGCCGGCGTCGGTGCCCCGCGCCCCATCCCCGCCACCCAGACCCCGAGGAACGTCGATCGGAAGAGGAGCCCCAGCGCCGACGGCCCCCAGTCGTGGCGCGTCGCGAGGATCACCGTGGCGTCCGTCAGCAGGAGCAGGAGGCACGCTCCGAGCGGGACCGTCGAGAGCCCTCGCCGGGCGAGGACCGCGAAGGCCAGGAACCCGAGCGCCGCGAGGCCGATGCCGAGGCCCCGCCATTCGACCAGGCGGAACGAGTGGCCGCTGGCGGCGAGGAAGGCGCCGTAGAGCGCGGTCTTGAGCGCGCCGCTGTACGACATGTTGAGCACCGGCAGCCCGCCGATCGCCACCCGGGCGAACATCTCCGGCCGCTGCCCGACGTACGCGAACGCCGGCGCGGCCTGGTGGAGCTCGTCGTAGTACGGCCCCTGGGCCGCGAGGCGCACGGCGCCCGCCGCGACGAACAGCCCGGCAGCGGCGAGGCCCAGGAGGCACGCCGCCCCGAGTCCCGGGCCCTCCGCCGCGCCGGCGCCGATCGCGGCCGTGGAGCGCGCCGGAGTCGCGACGCGCCGGCCCGGCGGGCTCACGGCCCGGCGGGCCCCGGCGGCGCGGGCGACGTCGCCTCCCCCACCGACCCGGCTGGGGCGTCGTCGTGCCAGGCCGCGGTCGGCTCGCCGGCCAGCGCCGTCACCAGGGCCATGGCCGCCGCCGGCCCGCCGAAGGCGGCCGCGCCGAGCCGGGCCTCGTGGCACGGCACCCGACGCGCGAGCTCCGCGGTCTGCCGGTGGCGTTCGGCCTCGGCGACGGCGCCGTCCCGGTCGGCCGCGCCGAACGCCGTCCGGCGACGGGCCCCCGCCGGGCCGCCGAAGAGCGCGGCGCGCAGCCGGCCGGCCGCCTCCTCCGCGCTCAACCGCTGGAGGCGGATCCCGGTGGCGCCCGCGGTCACGCGCGGGAAGATCACGCGCCAGAGCCGTGTATCGGCGATCGCCGACGTTCCGGTGACGCGGCAGAGCTGCGCTGGCGAGAGGGTCGCCGCGCCGTCCGGGGTGAGCGCGGGCCGGCGCGCTCCGGGCTCGTCGCACTCCGCCAGCGTGCGGGCGTGCCACCAGCCGCTGGCCCGGATCCTGGCGGCGATTGCGGGGAACGTCCCGAGCGTTTCCGCCCGGATCGTCACGATCGTCGGCACGGGGCGGAGCATCGCCGCCCCGCCGCCGGTCGCGTGGACGAGCACGCGGTCGTTGGCCGCGAACGCGGCGCCGGGGACCTGGAGCAGATGGAGGAGGAGGGTCGTCTTCCCGGCACGCTCGGGGCCGGCCAGGACGACCCCGCGGCCCTCCACCGCGACCGCCGCGGCGTGCAGGAGCACGCCCTCCTCGGCCCGCGTCGCCGCCAGCGCGAGCTCGCGCACGACCCGCATCACCGCGACGCGAGTCAGGTTCGGCCGGACGCCGGCCAGGACCGTCACCCGTCCGGTCGGGCCGTGGATGCGATAGAACGCCTGGTAGTCCGGATCGAACAGAACCTGCTCGTCCGGCCCGCCGCCGCCCCACTCGGGGAGCGACACGGGGCCGCCGTCCCGGATGAAGCCCGGCACCGGCGGCGCCCCCGGGAGCGGACCCCGGGCTCGTGCCAGGGCGAGGCGTGCGTCGTCGGTGTCCAGGACGACCCACCGATCCGAGCTTGCGGCGTCGGTCAGCTCGAAGGCCGGGCGCAGGAACTCCTCGAGCCAGGCCAGGAGCGCCGGATCCGGGCTGGCGACCCCGACCGTCACGCCGGCGAAGCGGAACCCGACCCGGTGCGGGGGCAGCGCGCCCGGGATCACTCCCGGAGGCTCACGGCCCGGCGGCGGGGGCCCGCGCGGCCGCCTGCCGCGCCCCGCGGGCCCGCGGTGGGCCGCCGGCGCGAGTCGGCCGGGGCGTGGCGGCGCGGCCGTGCTCCGCGGCGCTGGCCGGCGGCCGGCTCGCTGAGCGTCGCCGGCCCGGGGGGCGCCGCCCGGCGCGGCGGTTCCGCGTCGCCCTCTCGAGGCGCCGTCGCGGGGCGGGCCCGCGGGCGCGCGGTCCGGGCGCCGGACCAGGCCCTCCGATCCGGGCCCGCCAGGTAGGCCTCCAGACGCTCGAGCGGGACCGACGCCGCGCCCGTCCAGGCGACGAGCCGGAACAGCGCGGCGTCGACCAGCGCGGCGACGACCCAGAACGGGAAGTGCCGGAGGCACGCCGTCCGGCCCGCCGTCTCGCCGTAGCCGGCCAGGAAGGCCGCCCACTGAACCGAGGTCATCGGCCATCGGTACCACGTCCGGGCGAGGTCGAGCTCCACGGCGTCGACGGTGACCGTCTCGTTGTCGACCACCGTGAGCTCGCCGGCCGGCGTCACGACGAGGTTCTCCGCGCAGAAGTCCCGGTGCACGACGCCGACCGTGACCCGGTCGGGCTCGTGGTCCCGGAGCCGGCGGCGCGCGCGCCGCGCCGTCGCCGGGGAGAGCGCCCCCAGCGTCGCCAGGCGTCCGACCTGCTCCTCCGCCGTGGCGAGGCGTTCGGTCGCGGTCGCCACGCGGGCCAGCGCGGGCGGCGGCGCGGCGTGCACGCGCTCGAGGATCCGGCCGCTGCGCCGGTACACCGGCGTGCCGGCCGCGGCGGCGGCGAGCGGCCGCCCCGCCTGCCATTCCTCCAGGAGGGCGGGGCCGCGACGCGCCAGCACGCGCGGGAAGTGCCGCCGCTCCAGGCGGGAGACGAGCGTGACGATCTGGCTCGCCTGGGCCGCTGTCTCGACGCGCCGGGCCTTGAACGTGCGCCCGTCGACGAGCCGCAGCCGGAAGGACGCGTGGCGGAGCACGGGGGACGGCAGCGTCGTCAGGGGGCGGGCGTCCCGGACGGGGACGCCTAGCCGCCGGGCGAGCGCCCAGAGGTCCGGCCCCAGGCGCGCCGCCAGCGCCGCGGTCGCGGCCGGGGCATGCCTCATCGACCCGCGGCCCCGCGACCCGCGGCCCCGCCCAGCTCGCGGTAGAGCGCGTCGAGGCGCCGCAGCATCTCGTCGAGCTCGAACTCGCCGGCGCACTCGCGCGCCCGGGCCGCCAGCGCCTGGCCCCGGCGCCGATCGAGCAGCAGCTCGCGGAGGCGCCCCGCGAGGACATCCGGGGCGCCGGGCGGGACCAGCAGCCCGGTGAGCCCGTCCTCGATCACCTCGGTCACGCCGCCCACCGCGCTCGCCACGATCGGCACCCCCGCCGCCATCGCCTGCGGGATCACCCGCGGCAGGCCCTCCCAGAGCGAGGTGAGCGCGAGCACGTCGAAGGCGCCCATGAGAGCGGCCACGTCCCGGCGGATTCCGGCCAGGCGAACGCGCGGCGCGATGCCGAGCGCCGCGATGAGCCGCTCGCACTCGCCGCGGAGGGCCCGTCGCCGACGACCACCAGGTGGGCCTCGCCGAGGTCCCGGAGCACGGCGCCGGCGGCGCGCACGAGCGTCGTCGGGTCCTTCTGGGCGGCCAGCCGGGTGACCGCGCCGATCACCGGCGCCGCCGGCGGCACGCCGAGGCTCGCGCGGACCGCGGCGCGGTGCTGCCGCGCGTCCCGGAACGGCGCGAGATCGACGCCGCTCCGGATCAGCGTGTACTGGCCGGGGGTCCCGATCCGATCCCCGAGCCCCGTGGTCCGGTCGCGCTCGGAGACGACGACCAGGCGCGTGGTCCAGCGGGCGACGAGCCGCTCCAGCCCGACGTAGGCCGCGCGGCGGACCGGCGGGGTGCTCCCGTGGAACCCCCAGCCGTGGACGGTGTGCACGATGACGGGGACCCGCGCCCACCGTGCGGCCAGCCGCCCGAGGATGCCGGCCTTGCTGCTGTGGGTGTGCACGATGTCCGGGCGCGACCGCTCGAAGAGCCGGCGCAGCGCGAGGAGCGCCGCCAGGTCGCGGCGGGGCGCCAGCTCCCGCACCAGCGACGGGATGACGCAGACCGGGACGCCGCGCTGCTCGGCCTCGCCGCGCAGGTCGCCCTCCGGCCCGGTCTCTGGCCCGGTGACGAGCACGGACCGGTGGCCGGTGCGCGTGAGCCCCGCGCACGTG
Organism: Candidatus Methylomirabilota bacterium; assembly: GCA_035652475.1. Lineage (GTDB taxonomy): Bacteria > Methylomirabilota > Methylomirabilia > Rokubacteriales > DASRDR01 > DASRDR01. The sequence continues at coordinate 34,283 of DASRDR010000213.1, forward strand.
AGAACCGTGTTCTCCTGCGCGCCCCCCACGATCAGGCGCGTGATGACATGGCAGACGTCGACCCGTCCGGGCGGGGCCGCGCCGGGGCCGCAGGATCCGGCGGGCCGACTCGTCACCGCGGAGCGCGGCCGGCGGGTGGCGCCGGGCTCGAGCGGTTTGCCAGCCGCCCGCGTCCCCGCCGCGCGTGGCGTGGCGCGCTGGGGGGCGCGGTCCACGGCGTGGACGACCCGGAACGACCGGCGGCCGTGGCGGGGGGATGCGATTTCGGGACGATACCGGCGCCCCGGATCGGTGCCGCCCGCCCGCGAGCGGATCGGCGGCCCGCGACGCGACCGTGCGACGCGGAGCGGAGCGCGGGGCCGGCGGCCGACGGACCGCCCCCCCAGCCCGGCGGCGGCGATGAGCAGGACGGCGAACGCAGGAGCGCGGGGCCGGCGGCGGACGGCGGACCGCCCTCCGCGCGCGTGAGGATCACGGCGAGCGCCGACCTTCCATCTCGCCGGGGTATGCTACCTTACCCCCGAAGCGGTGACGAGGATCTGGGTGCGCGGGCCGATCGCGGCGACTCCCCGTCTCGCGGCCTCGCGGTCGGCGGCGTCGCCCGATCGGCCGCACCCCCGTCCGGGGTACGGGCGGGACGCCGTCGAGCGCGCGCTGTGCGCGGTGGCGCGGCTGGTCGCCCGGGCCCCCCTGCTCGATGTCGTCGCGCTCCTGGCGCTCCCGCTGGCGTGGTGCGTGCGGCTGCGGGCGCTGAACGGTCGGACGGTCGTGCAGGCGATCGACGGCCTGTTCGGGCCCCTCTCGCTCCGCGGGCGGATGACGATTGCCCGCCAGATCGTCGCGACCGAGCTCCGGAACCGGTGCCTCGGTCAGCTGATCCGGCTCGCCGGCCTGGCGAGCGTCGTCCGCCTGATCCGCTGTGTCGATGTCCGATCGCTCGAGGCGGTGCGCGTGGCCAACCGGGGGGCGGTGATCGTCTACTGGCACCACGGCGCCCGCGCTGCCGTTTCCGCCGCCCTGCGACAGCTCGGGATGGGAGGGGTCTTCTTCAGCCACGAGCCCCGCGGCTTCGGCGCGGCATCGCGGGAGCATCCCGACGCGCCCCCGGTCGAGTTCCTGGTCGTCAGGGAATCGCGGCACCGGGTGGCGCACCTGGCGCGCGCCGTGCGCCACCTGTCGGCCGGCGGCCTGGTCGGGATCGCGATGGACGGCCGACAGGGGACGGCGACCGTGGAGGTGCCGTTCCTGGGGCGCGGCTTCGCGGTCACGCGCGGCCCGGCGTTGCTGCCGCGGCTGACCGGGGCGCCGCTGATCCCGGTCGTCGCCACCTGGGCCTCCGATGGCGCGATCGAGGTTCGGAGCTTCGAGCCACTCGCAGTACCGCCGGTTGCCGGGCGGGATCCGGAGCAGTGGGACCGCGCCGTGCTGACGTTGGCGGCGCAGTTCTTCGAGGCCCTCGTGCGCCGCACGCCCGGCCAGGTCCGGGGCGCATCGCTGCGGAACTACTGGCGCGCGCCCGAGTGGCGTCCGCCTGACGGCGTGCGCCTCGGGAGCGACCCGCCGCCGTAGCGGGCCGCGGCGCCCGGGCCCGACCGTCCGGATCGCACGGCTCCCCGGCCCCGGGCGTCCGCCCGGCGCCGATCACGACTCCCGGGCGTCCGCCGCCGATCACGACTCCGACGGGCCTGCCGGGGCGCGCCCCGCCGGCGCCGCGCCGGTGCCGCCCCGGTACCCGTACCGGTGCTCGAGCCAGCCGGCGAGCGCGAGGAAGCGGCGGCGGTCGCGCTCCAGGAGCGCAGGGGCCGACCCGGGTGCGGCAGCCGCCGCAGGGTGCCACAGGCGCACCGCTCGCTGCATCCGCAGCCGGTTGCCGCCGACCACGTGGGACACCACGAACTCGTCGGCCCTCTGGACCCGGGTCACCAGCTCCTCGACGTCGACCCGCAGGAACGCTCCGATCGTCCGGAGGCTGGTGGCCGGATCGGCGAGGAAGTCCTCGTAGCGCATCCGGCGGTAGCGCTCCGGCCCGACCAGCCGGCCCAGCAGCGACACCCAGAGATTCGTCCGGAGCCAGCCCAGGGCCACGCGGCTCGCGGTGAGGCGGCCCAGGGGCGTGTGCCCCTCGAGCGCCCAGTTGTCCCCGGTCCGCACCAGCGACTCGACCGTTGCCAGCCCGCTGCGAACCAGGTGAAGCAGGTACACGTCCTCTCCGGCCAGGCGCGTCAGCGCCCAGACCCGCCCGGCGGCTCGCCGCGCCGACTTCGACGAGTCCACGACGATCGCCTTGCCGGTGCGGGCTCGCACGTGGGCGAGGATCGCACGCTGGACGTCGCGGTAGGCCCGGCGGTCGCTCGCCGACCCCGGTGCGGTCCGCAGCACCGCGGGGAGGCGGCTCGAGTCGATCCGCCTGATCGTGTCGGAGAGCGACGGCCCAGGCGGACTCGCGAAGAGATCGCCCCAGAACGGGCATGCCGGGTAGGCGCGCCCGCAGGCGCAGGCCCGGTTCGGCGCGCTCCAGTCGTCCAGGAGGTGAGTCAGTTCGCCGACCGCCGCCATGTCTCGATGGGTGCCGAGCACGATGCTGAGTGCGGTCGAGCCGCTGCGGCCGTACCCCGCGATGTAGAGGACCGTGCCGACCGACGGCGCGGCCGGCGCGGAATCGCCCGGAGCCGGCGCGGTCGGCGGATCGTGCCGCACCAGGCGGAGGGATTCGGGTCGCGTCATGGCGCCCGGCGAGAGGGCGTCGGGGTGGCACGCACGGGGTGTCGGGCGGATTCTAGCACGCGCGGGGCGCGGCGACGACGCCTTGGACCCTTGCGGATTCGATCCGGGAGTGCTACATGGAGTGGCCGTGCCGATACACACGATCCGGATCGGCGAGGACGAGCACGCGTTCTCCGTCGCGGGCGGCGATCTCGCCGGGGTGCTCGAGCCCGGGACGCCCGAGATCGCCGCCCCGGCCTCCGCGATCCTCCGCGAGTGTCTGGAGACCCCGATCCGCGCGCCGCGCCTCCGCGACCTCGCCCGCGGCCGACGGTCGGCGGTGATCCTGATCCCCGGCATCGATCGCGTCGCGGGGACCCGCGAGTACGTGACTGCGCTGGTCGACGAGCTCCACCGCGCCGGCCTCCACGACCGCAACATCACGGTGGTGCTGGCGCCCGGCACGCACCCGCACTCGCTCGATGCCGACCTGCCGCGGCTGCTCGGCCCGGAGCTCGCCGGCCGCGTGCGCGGCCTCGGTCACGACTGTCACGCGAAGGACCGTCTCCGCGACCTCGGGACCACGCGCTTCGGCACTCCCGTGCTCCTGAACCGGGACGTCCTGGACGCGGACCTGAAGATCCTGACCGGCCGGGTGATCCCGCACTACTTCGCGGGATTCAGCGGGGGACGGAAGGCGCTCCTGCCCGGCGTGGCCGGGTTCGCCAGCATCCTCGCCAACCACCGCCTGACGCTCGCCGCGGACTCCGGTATCCATCCCGCGGTCGCGCCCGGCTCGCTGCAGGGGAACCCGGTGCACCTCGACATGCTCGAGGCGAGCCTCATGGCGAAGCCCGACTTCTGCCTCAGCACGCTCCTCGACGGCGACGGTCGACTCGTGGGGGCGGTGGCGGGTGACGTGCTCGCCAGCCACGAGGAAGCCTGCCGGCTCGCCCGGCAGATGTTCCATCGCACGATTCCGGCCCCGGTGGACGTCCTGATCACGAGCGCCGGCGGCCACCCCTACGACATCAACTTCATGCAGTCGCTGAAGGCCGTGTTCAACGTCGAGGCCATCGTCCGGCCCGGCGGGGCGGTGCTCTGGCTGGCCGCGTGCCCCGCCGGCATCCACCCCGGGTTCCTCGAGTGGGCGAACGTGATCGGCGACGAGGAGCTGGACCACGCGGTCCGGCGGGCGTACGACCTCACGGGCCACAACTCGGTCATGCTGCGGCGGCTCCGGCGTCGCGCGGAGGTCGCCCTCTGCAGCACGCTCCCCGCGAACGTGGTCGCGCGGCTCGGGCTCCGGCCCGTCGCGTCGGTCGACGAGGGACTGGCATGGATCCGGCGGCGCTTCCCGGCCGGCTTCCGGTACGCGGTCGTCCCGGTCGCGAACATCGTCAGCGCCACGATCGAGCCGGAGCAACCGGCGACCGGGCACCGGCCGGCTCGGTGAGCCGCCCCCGCGTGGCCGCCAGGCGCGTCGAGCACCACTGCGTGCGGTGCGGGAGGCGGGTCCCGCGCGGGTTCACCGCCTTCTGCGAGTCCTGCGGCGGGCTGATCGACGTCGCGTACGACCTGGAGCGCGCCACCCTGCGCGACTCCCCGAATCCCCTCGAGCGGTTCGTCGATCTGCTCCCGATCGAGAGGGACGCCGGCTGGCCGCCGCCCTGGGCGCCCGCCTACACGCCGTGCCTCCGCGCGGAGAAGCTCGGCGCCTGGATCGGGATGCCCGCGCTGTACTTGAAGGACGAGTCGGTGCTGCCGACCGGGAGCACCAAGGACCGGATGGCGGTGGTCGCGCTCTCCTTCATGCGGGAGTGCGACGTCCAGACGTTCTGCACCTCGTCGACCGGCAACAGCTCAACGGCGTTCGCGTACGCGAGCCGATGGTTCCCCGGCACCCGGATCTTCCTCTTCACCGCCGAGGCGTTCCAGCCGCGGGTGAACCACACCGCCGGCGCCCCCGTCGTCCACTTCGTCCTGCGGGACGCGACGTTCGTCGACGCATTCGCCTGCGCGGCGACGTTCGCCGCCCGGCACAAGATCCCGTCCGAGCGCGGCTTCTTCAACCCGGGCCGGCGGGAGGGGCTGAAGCTCGCCTTCCTGGAGGCCACCGAGCAGGTGCCGGGTTCGGTGGACTGGTACGTGCAGGCGGTGTCGAGCGCGATGGGCGTCTACGGCACGTACAAGGGGGCCCGGGAGCTCCTGCGGCTCGGCCGCATCCCGCGGGTGCCGAGGCTCCTGTGCGTGCAGCAGGACACGTGCGCCCCGATGGTGCGCGCGTTCGAGGACGGCTCGCCCGTGATCCGGCCCGGCGACATCGTCGAGCGGCCGACCGGGATCGCGACCGCGATCCTGCGCGGGGATCCGAGCCGCGCCTACCCCTACGTCCGCGAGATCGTCCTCGAGAGCCGCGGCCGGTTCGTGGCGGTCGCCGAGACGGAGATCCGCGACGCCCGGCGGATG
>DASRDR010000214.1:0-28885 GCA_035652475.1 Candidatus Methylomirabilota bacterium
GCCCCGATCGCGCGCCCCACCTCCGCGAGAACGCGCGGCGGGCGGGGGAGTGGGGCGCCCGCGTCGAGCTGCTCACGCCGGCCGAGATCCGCGCCCTGGTGCCGGCGATGGCCGTGGACGACGTGGCTCTCGGCGCCTACGAGCCGGAGTCGGGGTACGCCGACGCGGCGATGACCACGAACGCCCTCGCCGCGCGGGCGCGCGAGCTGGGCGCGACGGTCCTCCAGCACGTGCCCGTCGAGGCGCTCCAGACCGCGGGCGACAAGGTCACCGGCGTCCGGACCGCCGCCGGCGACATCAGCGCGCCGGCCGTCGTCGTGTGCGCCGGGCTCTGGGCCGGGCGGCTCCTCGAGCCGCTCGGGGTCCACGTGCCGATCGCCCCGAAGCGCCACCAGATGTGCTTCTTCCGCCGGCCGCCCGAGTTCGCCGGACACCCGGGGGTCCTGGACCGGGTCCAGGGGACCTACATGCGCCCGGAGACCGGGAACCTGACGATCCACGGCCTGACCGCGTACGACGAGGTCGTCGACCCGGATCACTACAACGAGGGCGCGGACCCGGCCGAGGTGGTGCGCAACGCCGAGCTGATCGCGCACCGCTTCCCCGCCATGGAGCACGGACTCTCGATGGGCGGGTACTCGGGCGTCTACGACGTCACCCCCGACCACGAGCCCGTGCTGGGCGCGGTCCCCGAGTGGGCCGGGCTGGCCGTCGACTTCGGCTGGAGCGGCCACGGGTTCAAGCACGCGCCGGTGGTGGGGGACCTGGTGGCGCAGGTCGTGCTCGAGGGCGAGGCGCCGGGCTGGGATCTCCGGCCGCTCCGCTGGTCCCGGTTCCGGGACGGGGTCCTGCTCCCGCCCGCGTCGGCGTCCGATCCCCCGCACCCCCGATAGCGCCCGCGCGGCCGGGCGGGGCCCGCCCGGCCCGGCTCTGCGGAGAGGAGGAGCGCGCACAATGGCCACGACGACCACGCGCCCGGCCCGGCCCGGGCGTCACCCGGCTGCCCGGACGGGGCTCCTGGACCGGCTCGCCCGCGGGCCGGTGATCTGCGCCGAGGGCTACCTCTTCGAGTTCGAGCGCCGCGGCTATCTCCAGGCCGGGGCGTTCGTGCCGGAGATCGTGCTCGAGCACCCGGAGCTGGTGGAGGGGCTCCACCGGGAGTTCGTCCACGCCGGCTCGGACGTGGTCGAGGCGTTCACCTACTACGCTCACCGCGCCAAGCTCAAGATCGTCGGCCGCGAGCGGGATCTCGAGCGCATCAACCGGACGGCGCTCCGGATCGCGCGGAAGGTCGCGCGCGAGACCGGCGCGCTCCTGGCCGGCGACATCTGCAACACGAGCATCTACGGGCCGGACGACCCGAAGGCCGCCCGCCAGGCGCGGCGGATCTTCGACGAGCAGGTGGGCTGGGCCGTCGACGCGGGCGTCGACTTCATCGTGGGCGAGACCTACAGCTGGGGCGGCGAGGCGCTGCTCGCGCTGGAGGCGATCCGGCGGGCCGGCCGGCCGGCGGTGATGACGCTCGCCATCCCCCGCGAGGGCCAGACACGCGAGGGCTGGAGGGTGGCCGACGCGGCGCGCCGGCTCGAGGCCGCGGGCGCGGACGTGGTCGGCCTCAACTGCGCGCGGGGGCCGGCCACGATGCTGCCGCTCCTGCGCGAGGTGCGCGAGGCGGTGCGGTGCCACGTGGCGGCGCTCCCGGTGCCGTACCGGACGACGCCCGCCGAGCCCACCTTCCAGACCCTCAGCGATCCGGGCTGCACGGTGATCCCGGACGACCGCCCGTTCCCGACCGCGCTCGACCCCCTCCTCTGCAACCGGTACGAGATCGGGGAGTTCGGGAAGACGGCCTACGCCCTCGGCGTCCGGTACCTGGGGGTCTGCTGCGGCGCCGGGCCCCACCACGTGCGGAGCCTGGCCGAGGCGCTCGGCCGCCGGCCGCCGGCGAGCAGGTACTCGCCGGACATGTCGAAGCACATCCTCTTCGGGACGGACAAGCGCCTCCGGCAGGACAACCTCGCCTACGGCCGGACCTACGCCCGGCCCCCCGCCGGGGGCTGACCGCGCGGCGCGCCTGCGACGGGCTGGTCCGGGCGCCCCGCGGACGCCACGCGAGGGCGGGCGGTGCGGTCGTGCGCTGGCGGCGGAGACGAGCCGGGCCGGGCGGCCAACGGGCCCGGGCTCCGGCGGCTCGCCCCGGGCGGGCCGTCAGCCCGGCTCCGAGGAGCTGGCCGGTGGCGCGGGGGGCGGCGTCCATCCGGCCGCCTCGAGCCCGAGCTGCTCCAGGACGAAGTCGTTGAAGCCGCGGATGTGGCGCTCGATCGGGACGTAGACCCCGCCGCCCCGGTACGCGCGCGAGCGCACCCCGGCCTGCGCCCACTCGCAGACCTCCCAGTCCTGGCGGTTGACGCGGTCGAAGAGCTCGACCGTGTCGGCCGGGTCGAAGCCCGGGCGCGCCAGCGCCGGGGGGTCGAAGAGCCAGTCGCAGAGCACGCGCGAGCGGTCGGGGGCGAGCGGGATCAGCGTGTGCACGATCGCGTGGTCGGGCAGGAGGTTCAGGAACACGTTGGGGCGGAGGACCAGGCCGAAGTAGTGTCGCTCGTGGCCGGGGGCGAGCCCGGGGAAGGGCGGGGCGGGCGCCCGGCCGCTCATCGTGAGCGACTCCGCGTCGTCCGCCAGGCGGGTGCCGAGACCGTACTGCTGGGTCGCGCCGCTGCGGAACGCCGGCAGCCGCCGCACCAGCTCCGGGTGCATCGGGGCGCAGTGGTAGCACTCCATGAAGTTCTCGACGACGAGCTTCCAGTTGGCCCGCACGTCGTACTCGATGCGCCGGGCCACCTGGAGCCCGCCCAGGCGGTAGGGCGCCAGGCGCCCGGGGTCGCCGAGCCGCGCCGCGATCTGCGGGACCAGCTGCTCGGTGACGGGGGGCGGCGCCGCCGCGAGACTGACCCAGACGAGCCCCTCCCAGGTGTCGACCGGGACCGCGACCAGCCCGAACGCGCCCCGATCGAAGTCGGGCCCGTCCGGGAGCCCGGGGGCCCGGAGAAGCCGCCCGTCGAGGCCGTAGGTCCAGGCGTGGTAGCGGCACTGGAGCGCGCGGGCGTGGCCGCGCTCGGCCGGGCAGAGGCGCGCCCCGCGGTGGCGGCAGACGTTCAGGAAGGCCCGGAGCGCGCCGTCCCGGTCGCGCACCAGGAGCACGCTCTCGTCCCCGACCGGGGCAGTGCGGTAGTCGCCGGCGTCCGGGTGCTGGTCGGCGCGGCCGACGCAGACCCACAGGCGCGAGAAGATGCGCTCCTGCTCGAGGCGCCAGATCGCCGGGTCGTGATAGAAGTGGCCGGGCAGGGTGCGAGCCAGCCCGCCCGCGCCCTCCGGCGCACCGCGCATCACCGGGCGACGCCCTCCCCTGGCGGCCCTGTCTGCGCGGGCGCCCGCGGAGCGCGGGCCGGCCGGCGGCCGGGCCGATTCCGGGTCACGGGAACACCACCACGTTGCGGAGCGCGCCGCCGGCCTCGACGGCGGCGATGGCCTCGTTGATGCGGTCGAGTGGGTATCGCGCGGTGATGAGCTCGTCCAGCCGGAGCCGGCCGTCGCGGTAGAGGCCGGCCAGCCAGGGGATCTCGACGCTGGGCCGGCTCGAGCCCATGTTGCAGCCGAGCAGCCGCTGTCCGTTCCACGCGAGGTCCCCGATCGTGAGCGGCGCCGTGGCGCCGGCCCGCGGCATCCCGACCAGGACCACCGTGCCGCCGCGCCGGACCAGGCCGAGCGCCTGGGTGACCGCGGCCGGGTGGCCGACGGTGACGAACGCGTAGTCGGCGCCCCGGTCGCCCGTCAGCGCGCGGATGCGCCCCGTGAGGTCCGGCATCTCCGCGGCTAGGCCGTGGGTCGCGCCGAACGCCCGGGCGGCGGCGAGCTTGCCGGGAACGATGTCCACCGCGATGATCGGGCTCGCCCCGGCGAGCGCCGCGCCCTGGACCGCGTTCAGACCGACGCCGCCGGTCCCGATCACGACGACGCTGCTGGCGGGCGGGACCCGCGCGGTGTTGAGGACCGCGCCGGTGCCGGTCAGGACGCCGCATGCCAGGAGGCACGCGCGATCGAGCGGGAAGTCGGCCGGGATCGGCACCACCTGCGAGCGCTCGACGACGACGGACTCCGCGAACGCGGCCGTGCGGATTCCCATGTTGAGCGGCGTCCCGTCCAGCGTCCGGAGCCGGTGCTCCGTGGCGAGCGGGAACGTCGCCTCGCACAGGTAGGGGGCCCCCGCCACGCACTCCCGGCACCGGCCGCACCAGCGGATCAGCGTCACGACCACCCGGTCGCCCGGGCGCACCTCGGTCACGCCGGGCCCGACCGTGGTCACGGTGCCGGCCGCCTCGTGGCCGGCGACCAGCGGGGGGGCGGCCGCCCAGTTGACCCAGTCGCCCCGCACGAGGTGGACGTCGCTGTGGCAGATCGCCACCGCGCCGATGCGCACCTCGACCTCGCCGGCCTGCGGCGGGTCCAGCCGGACCTCCTCGATGGCCAGCGGCCGTCCCAGCTCGTGGCAGACGGCGGCCTTCACCGGGCCACGGGGGCGGAGGCGCCGACCGGGAGCCACCCCAGGCGGGCCCGCCAGTCGGGCGGGGTCTCGGCGAAGCGCCCGAGCCGGAGCGCGCCCAGGTCGGCGAACCGGCACCGGCCGTGGAGGACCAGCTCGCTGATCGCCTTTCCCGAGGCGGGCGACAGCCCGAACCCGACGCTCGACATCGTCGCCACGACCACGTTCGCCGGGTCCGTCAGCCGGTCCAGGACCGGGAGGCCGTCCGGCGTGTTCTCGACGATGCCCGCCCAGCTGCGGATCAGGCGCACGTGCGCGGCCCCGGGGAAGAGCTCGGCCAGCCGCCGGCCCAGGTTCCGGAGGAGCGGGGTCGCCGGCCGCTCCGCCGTCGCGAGGTCGGCCGGGTCGAGCCACTCGTGGGGGCCGCCGCCGTACACCAGGTTGCCCCGGCGCGTCTGCCGCCCGTAGAGCCCGTTGCCGTCGACGCCGCCGATCGGCATGAGCGGCACCGGCTCGGTGCAGATCATCTCCACGCGCGCCGGCGCCAGCGGGATCGCGACCCCGAGCGCGGCGGCGAGCGCTTCGGTGTGGAGCCCGGCGGCGAGCACGACCGCGTCCGCCCCGACCGGGCCGCGGTCGGTCTCGACCTGCTCCACCCGGCCGCCGGTGGTGCGGAACCCGGTGGCGCGCGTGTGCTGGAGGATCCGTCCGCCCAGGTCCTGGAACGCCCACGCGTACGCCTGGACCGTGCGCTGCGGGTTGGCGTGGCCGCCGAACCGGAGGTGGAGTCCGCCGATGGCGCTGTCGCCGACCAGCGGCACCAGGGCCCGGAGCTGGGCCCGGTCGAGGGGCTCGGTCCGGAAGCCCCGCGCCGCCGCGATCGCGGCGTTCTGCCGGTACAGCGCGAGCTGATCCTCCGAGAGAGCGACCTTGATCCGCTCCGGCTGGTACTCGGTCGGGTAACCGAGGAGCCCGTCCATCTGCGGCCAGAGTCGCTGCTCCTCCAGCCCGAGCGGGCTGTAGACGTGCGTGGCGCCCCCGCCATTGCGGCCCGACGCCTCCCAGCCGACGATGCCCTGCTCGAGCACGAGGACGTCCACCCCGGCCCGGGCCAGCCACCACGCCGCGCTCAGGCCGGTCACGCCGCCCCCGACCACGACCACGCTCGCCCCGGTGCCCGGTCTCACGATCGGCGTCACTCGCCGGGGGCCACGGCCGGCCCGTCCGGATCGGCGGGCGGCGCGGCCAGCGCGCCCGCCCAGTGGGGCGCGAACTGCGTCGGGATCCCGAACCAGCTGACCCAGTGCTCGCGCATCGCCGCCGGCTCGTCGTGCGGCCACAGCACCGAGAGGGGCAGCGGCCGGACCGGCGGCCGGTAGCTCGCCAGCGGGACGGCGGCGACCGGGATCCGGCTCGCCTCGGCCAGGAGGAGCGCCACCTGCTCCCGGCACCGCCGTCCCTGGCACGGCCCCATGCCGGCGCGCGTGAGCCGCTTCACCTGGTCCGGGTGGACGGGGCCGTCCTGCCGGAGCGAGCCCAGGCTGCGCGCGCGCATCGTCGGGGGCGGCACCCCCAGGTAGCGCGGCGGCTGCACCCCGACGAGCTCCGCCCGGGTCACCTCCTCGCACTGGCAGGCGAGCACGTCCCAGCCGCTGGCCGCGAGCGAGGCCTGGAGCCACTGCCGCCAGTACGCGTGCACGGCCGGGGGCGGCGCGCCGGCGCGGGCGGGCGCCGGTGGCTCGTCGGCCGCGCGCGCGGCCGCTCCGGGGACGCCGAGGGACGCCGCCGCCGCGAGGCCGGCCCGCCGGCCGGCGGCGACCGCCCCGGACGGGTCGGCGATCGCCCGCTCGTCGACGCCCGCGCAGTCGCCGGCGGCGAACACGTCGGGCAGGCTGGTCCGCCCGGCGGCATCGAGCTCCGGGACGAACCCGCCGCGCTCGGGACGGAACACGAGCCGGCAGCCGAGGATCTGGAGCAGCTCGACGCTCGGGACCAGCCCGAGCGCCAGGCAGAGCGTGTCGCAGGGGAGCTCGCGCCCGCCGCCCGGGACCGGCCGGAGCTCGCCGTCGAGCGGCAGGAGGCGGACCGCCTCGAGCTCGTCGCGGGCACCGCAGGCCTCGACGGCGTGCCGCACGTGGAACGCGACGCCGGCCCGCTCGAGCGCTCCGCGCGCGCCCGGATCGCCGCGGACATCCGGGGCCACGTCGACCACGGCGAGGACCTCGATTCCCTGGGCGAGCGCCGCCGCGGCGACGGCGAGCCCGAGCGGCCCCGAGCCGAGGACGACCAGGCGCCGGGCCGCGAGGGCGCGGTATCGTTCGAGGAGCGTCAGCGCCCCCGCCGCCCCCATCGTGCCGGCCTTCTCCCAGCCGCGGAAGCCGACGGCGACATCGCGGGCTCCGGCGGCGATCACCAGGCGGTCGTAGCCGCAGAGCCACGAGCGGCGCTGGTCTGCGACGCCCAGGACGGGGCCCGGCAGCGCGCGCGCGGTCGCGCTGGGGCGGAACGCGCCCCAGACCGAGACGCCGAGTTCGAGCTCCACCCCGGCCTCGGCGGCCGCCTCGAGGGCGGGATTGGCGTGCACCACCCGCTCGAGCATCGCCCCCCGGTCGCGGACGCGGGGGGCCATCCGCTGCCCGAAATGGAGGGGGATGTCCATCGCCATGAGCTCGGGGTCCAGGGGGTGCTCGTCGAGGAGCCGGACGCTCAGCCCGGCGCGGGCCGCCGCGGTCGCCGCGGCGACTCCAGCCGGCCCGGCGCCCACCACGACCAGCGCGGCGTGGCGCTCCACGGCGAGCGGCTTTTCGGCGAGGGACCGGGGGTCGAGCGCGCGCTCCACGCGGGGCCTCGCGCGGGATCATAGGCGGGCCGGGCGGCGCCTGCAACCGGGGCCGCCCCCGCCCCCCGGGCCGTCCGGGCCCTGTCAAGCCATTTCTGCCGGTTACTTTCCGGCGGGATGCGCCCCTTCTCCGCACGCGTGGCGGTTTGGTACCGGCCGTAGATCGCCTGCAGGTACTCTCGGCGCGCCGCTGCGCCCACATGGCCTCCCTCCTCCGATCCGGGCGGTCCCGGCCGGTAACCGGAGTTCTGAGGCATCAACCCGGCGTTCGGTAACCGGAGTCTTGAGGCACATCGCCGCCTTGACAAGATTCCCGAGGCCGGCTCAGACTGAGGCCCCCCGCGGGCCGCGCCCCGCGGGCCGCGCGGGACGATGTGGCAGCGACCCGTCGGGCGAGAGGGAGGTCAGCGATGGCAGAGGTGAGGGAGCACCCCTACATCCCCACGCTCAAGCGGCAGCTGGCGGAGCGCCAGCTCGACCGGCGCGAGTTCCTGCGCACGGCGACGCTCCTCGGCATGTCGGCCGGCGCCGCCTACGCCTTCGCCGCCAAGGTCACCGGCGAGCGGCTCGTGCCGGCGGCCCAGGCCCAGGCCATGCCGCGCGGCGGCACGCTCCGGCTGGGAATGCGCTGCCAGGACCTCAAGAGCCCGCACACGTACAGCTGGGTCGAATCGGCGAACTCCACCCGCCAGGTCTGTGACTACCTGACCGTCACCGGCGTCGACAACGTCACCCGCCCGGGACTGGTCGAGAAGTGGGAGGCGAGCCCGGACCTCAAGACCTGGACGCTCCGGCTCCGGCGGAACGTGAAGTGGCACAGCGGGCGGGCGTTCACCGCCGACGACGTGGTGTGGAACCTCAAGCGCGTCCTCGACCCGAAGACCGGCTCCTCGGTGCTCGGCCTGATGAAGGGCTTCATCATGGAGGAGTACGAGACCGGCGAGAAGGACGACAAGGGCAACCCGAAGAAGTCGTCGCGGCTGTGGGACGCCAGCGCCATCCAGAAGGTCGACGACTTCACGGTGCGGCTCAACGGGAAGACCGCCCAGCTCGCCATCCCCGAGCACCTGTTCCACTACCCCCTGCTGATCCTCGATCCCGCCGAGAACGGCGAGTACAGGGTGGGCTCGAACGGGACGGGGGCGTTCACGCTGGTCGAGAACGAGGTCGGGCGCAAGCAGGTCCTCAAGGCCAAGCCCGGGTACTGGGGCGGCGGGCCCTACGTGGACACGCTGGAGTTCATCGACCTCGGCGACGATCCGGCCGCGGGCGTCGCCGCGCTGGCCGGCAAGCAGGTCGACGGGCTCTACCTGGCCGACATCGTCCAGCTGGAGGCGCTCCAGAAGCTCCCGCACATCCAGCTCTACCAGGTCACCACGGCCTACACGGCGACCGCCCGCATGCAGCCGGTCAAGCCGTTCGACGACCGGCGCGTCCGCCAGGCGATGCGGTACGCGGTCGACGCGCACTCCGTGCTCCAGATCTCGCACCGCGGGCTCGGCCAGCCCGGCGAGCACCACCACGTGAGCCCGGTCCATCCCGAGTACGCGAAGCTCCCGGCGTTCCAGCGCGACGTCGCCCGGGCGCGGAAGCTCCTCGGCGATGCCGGGTACCCGAACGGGATCGACGTCGAGCTGGCCTGCCGTCCCCAGCCGGCCTGGGAGCTGATCGCCGTCCAGGCCATGGTCGAGCAGTGGAAGGAGGCGGGGATCCGGGTCAAGATCAACGTCATGCCGTCGACCCAGTACTGGGAGGTGTGGACCAAGGTGCCGTTCGGGTTCACCACCTGGGCCCATCGGCCGCTCGGGGTCATGAGCCTCGCGCTGGCGTACCGCACGGGCGTGCCGTGGAACGAGTCGAAGTACTCGAACCGGGACTTCGACAGCCTGCTTACCCAGGCGGAGGGCACGCTCGACGTGAACCAGCGGCGCGAGATCATGGCGAAGCTGGAGGCCATCCTCCAGGAGGACGGCCCGATCGTGCAGCCGGTCTGGCGCGCGCTCTTCACGTTCATGGACAAGCGCGTCCAGGGCTTCCGGATGCACCCGACGGGCTACCTCTTCGCCCACCAGCTCGCGGTCACCGCGTAGCCCTCGCCGGCCGGGCCGCGGGGCTCGCCCGGCATCGGGCGGGTCCGCGGCCCCGGCGGCAAGATCCCGTCGTCCGATCGTCACGACGTGACTCCTGGCTCCGTCGCTGTGGCATGTCCGCGGCCGCGGTCGGCGCGTGCCCCGCCGTCCGCCCCCGGCACGGCACCGCGCCGCGGCGCGTCCGGGCGCGGGGTGAAAGGAGTTCCCGGGACCCGAGAGGCGGCTCCGGTCCGTCACGATGGCCGGAGCCGGGAGAGGAGGCAAGCAGTGCTCAGGATCCGCATCGACCGGTCCCGTCGTGGTCGGCTGGCGCCGGTCGCGCTTGCGGTGGCCGGGCTGGCCGCCCTCGCCGTGGCCGGCTCGTCCAGCGCGCAGTCCGACGTGGTCGCCCGCGGCGAGTACCTGGTCAAGATCATGGACTGCAGCGGCTGTCACACGCCGGGCGCGCTCGCCGGGAAACCCGACTTCGCGCGGCGGCTGGGCGGCTCGGACGTGGGCTTTCGCGTTCCCGGGGTCGGCGTGGTGTACCCGCCGAATCTCACGCCTGACGCCGAGGCCGGGCTGGGGCGGTGGTCCGACGAGCAGATCGTGCGCGCCGTGAAGTTCGGCGAGCGGCCGGACGGCCGCCGGCTGATCCCGGTGATGCCGTGGCCGTCCTACAGCGCGCTCACCGACGCGGACGTGAGGGCGCTGGTCGCGTATCTCCGGACGCTGCCCGCCGTCGCCACGCCCGCGCCGGCCAACGCCAAGGAGGGCGAGCGGGCGCCGGCCCCGTACCTGGACGTGGTCGTGCCGCGCTGAGCGGGACCGCGCCGGTCGACGCTCGCCCCGCCCCGGCGGCCGGTCCAGGGGAGCGTCGACGCGTGCGCCGGTCCCACCGCCGGGGCGGCGGCACTACGCGCGCGCGGAGGTCGGCGGCGGCCCCGCCGTCGCGCCGGCGCGCGCGGGCGGGACCCCGCTCGCCTGCAGTCGCCGCAGCTCCGCCGCCGGGATGTGGCAGGCGATGCGGTGGCCGCCGTCGAGCCGCTGCTCCGGCGGGGGCGTCTCGTCGCACAGCGCGCCGAGGTAGCGGGGGCACCGGCTGGCGAAGGGGCAGCCGCGCGGGAGCGCGGTCGCGCTCGGGAGCGTCCCCTCGAGCAGGATCCTGGGGCGCCGGTCATCTGGATCCGTGACCGGGACGGCCGAGAGCAGCGCCTCCGTGTAGGGGTGGCTCGGCGGCGCGAAGACCGCGTCGACCGGTCCGGCCTCGGCCACGGTGCCGAGGTACATCACCGCGACCTGGTCCGCCAGGTACCGGACGACGGCCAGGTCGTGGGAGATGAAGACGAGCGTCGTCCCGCGCCCGGCCTGGAGCTCGCCCAGGAGGTTGACGATCGCGGCCTGGACGGAGACGTCCAGCGCCGACACCGGCTCGTCGGCCACCACGACCTCCGGGTCGCCGGCCAGGGCCCGCGCGATCGCGACGCGCTGCTTCTGGCCGCCGGAGAGCTGGTGGGGCTTCCGGGCGGCCAGCTCCGGCGGGAGCTGCACGATCTCCAGCAGCCGCGCCATCTCCCGCCGGCTCTCCTCCCGCGGGAGCCCCCGGAGCCGCCGGAGCGCCCGCGTGATCGCGTAGCCCGCCGTGTGGCTCGGGTTGAGCGTGCTGTCGGGGTTCTGGAAGACCATCTGGAGCGTCCGGCGGAGCGGGCGCGGGCGGCGATCGATCGGCAGCATCCCGACCTCGAGCTCGCCCAGCCGGACCCGCCCGCCGGTCGCGATCTCGAGCCCGCTCAGGATGCGGGCGAGCGTCGACTTCCCGCAGCCCGACTCGCCGACGATCGCCAGCGTGGTCCCCCGCGCCACGGCCAGGTCCACGCCGTTCAGCGCGCGCACGGCGCCGCGGCGCCACCCGAGCCACCCGCCGCCCGGGCGGTACTCCTTCCGGAGCCCCTCCAGCCGCAGGATCGCCTCCCCGCGGCTGGCGCTGGCGCCGGTCGGCGCCGTCCCGTCCCGGTCCGGCGTCCAGCGCGGCAGTTCGCCGGCCCGCACGCACCGCGCCCGGTGGAGCGGCGCCGCGGCGATCTCGAGCAACGCGACCGGGCCGCCGAGGCACCGGGGCGGGTCCACGTGGCCGCAGCGCGGGGCGAACCCGCACCCGCGCGGCCGCACGCCCGGCGCGGGGACCTGGCCGGGAATCGGCGCGAGGGGCGCGCGATGGCGGTCGCGGCCGAGGGCCGGCAGGCAATCCAGGAGCCCGCGGGTGTAGGGATGGCGGGGGTCGGTGAACAGCTGCCGGACGGGGGCCTCCTCGACCAGCTCGCCGCCGTACATCACCCCGACCCGGTCGCAGACGCGGGCGACCGTGCCGAGGTTGTGGCTGATGTAGAGGATCGCCGAGTTGTGCCGCCGGCGGAGGGCGCGCACCAGGTCGAGCACCGCCGCCTCGACCGTGACGTCGAGCCCGGTGGTCGGCTCGTCCAGGATGAGCAGCGCCGGCTCCGCGATCAGGGCCATGGCGATCACGATCCGCTGCTGCTGCCCGCCCGAGAGCTGGTGGGGGTACCGCTCCAGCACGCGCTCGGGATCGGCAAGGTTGACCTCGGCCAGCATCCGCACGGCTCGCGCCCGGGCTGCGGCCGGGCCGAGGCCGTCGTGGAGCATCGGGACCTCCATCAGCTGCCGCCCGACCGTCAGGACCGGGTTCAGGCTCGCCACCGGATCCTGGTAGACCATCGCGATCCGCCGCCCGCGGACCCGCCGGAGCTCGGCGTCGCTCAGGGCGGCCAGATCCCGGCCCTCGAACCGGATCCGCCCGGCGACCACCCGGCCGGCGCGCCCCAGGTAGCGCACGATGCTCAGGGCGACGGTGGACTTCCCGCAGCCCGACTCCCCAACCAGCCCGAGCGCCTCGCCGGCGCCGAGCTGGAACGACAGATCCGGGACGACCGTCAGTTCCCCGGCCCGGGTGAAGTAGGAGATCCGGACGTGCTCGAAGGCGAGCAGCGGCTCGCGGTCAGTCACGGAGCGCGAGCTCCCGGAGCCCCACCGCCAGGAGGTTGAACCCGATGACCAGCGACGAGATCGCGGCGCACGGGAAGAGGGACATGTGCGGCCACACGGACATCATCCCGTAGGTGTCCTTGACCATGCCGCCCCAGTCGGGGTCGGGCGGGGGCAGCCCGATGCCGAGGAACCCGAGCACGCCGATCAGCACGATCGTGTAGCCCATGCGGAGGCACATGTCGACCAGGAGGGGTCCCCGCGCGTTCGGCAGGATCTCGACGAGCATGACGTAGAGCGGCGACTCCCCGCGCATCTTGGCGGCGAGGACGTACTCCCGCCCGCGGAGCTCGAGGGTGAGGCCGCGCACGATCCGGGCGATGATGGGCGCCTTGGTCACGGTGAGGACGGCGATGATGTTCCCCGCCGAGGACCCGAACGTCGCCAGCACGATCATGTAGAGGATGATCACCGGGAACGTCAGGATGATGTCGCCGGCCCGGCTCACGACCAGGTCGATCCACCCCCGGTAGTACCCGGCGGTCAGCCCGAGCAGGGCGCCGAGCGCGGTCGCGCCGAGGACGGCCAGCGGCGCGACCGTCAGCACCGTCCGCGCGCCCCAGAGGATCCGGGCGAGGATGTCCCGGCCGAGGTGGTCGGTGCCGAGCCAGTGGGCGCGGGAGGGCGTCGGGCTGGCGACCGCGGCGAAGTCGTTCGCGTTCGGGGCGTACGGGGAGAGCGCCGGGGCCAGGCAGGCCGCGAGCACCCAGGCCAGCACGATGGCGGCCCCGATGCTCGCCGGCGCCGACTCGGTCACCCGCCCGAGCGCGCGTGCCCACGCGCGGAGCCGGGCCGGACGGGCCGCCGGGCGCGCCAGGCGGACCGGCCGCGCGGCGGCCTCAAGCGTCGGCGGCGTCACCGGGCGCCCCGGCGGCGGCTCACGTCCGGATCCGCGGGTCGAGCAGCATGTAGGCCAGGTCGCCGAGGATCTGGGTGCCGATCGCGACCCCGACCGCCACCAGCGCGCCTACCTCGATGAGCGCGATGTCCTTGAAGAGCGCCGCCTCCAGCATCATCCGGCCGAACCCTGGATACGCGAAGACCGTCTCGACCACCACGACGCCCGAGACCAGGTAGCTGATCTGGAGGCAGATGACCGTCACGGGGTTGATCATGGCGTTCCGGAGGGCGTGGGCCAGCACGACGCGGCGGAACCCCATGCCCTTGAGCACGGCGGTCCGGATGTACGGCCGCTGCATCACCTCGACCATCGAGGCACGGATCATGCTGACCACGTAGCCGGCGTCGTAGAGCACCACGACGGCCACCGGCAGCACGAACTGCGCCGCGGTCGACCACCCCCCGCCGCCGGCGAGCGTCGCGGTGCCCGGGAGCCACCCCAGCCACACGACGAAGATGCTGGCCAGGAACACGCCCATCGCGAACTCGGGCACCGAGGCCACGACGGTGCTGAAGACCAGGATCGCCCGGTCGAGCCACGAGCCCTCGCGCATCCCGGCCAGGATCCCGAGCAGCATCGAGACCGGCACGATGAGGGCGAACGCCAGCGCGGCCAGGATCAGCGTGTTCTCGAGCCGGGCCCAGATGATCTGGCCGACGGGGACCTTGAAGCGGGTGGAGAAGCCGAGGTCGCCGGCGGCGAGCTTCCGGAGGTACTCGACGTAGCGCACCAGCAGCGGCCGGTCGAGGCCCATCTGGCGGGTCAGGAGCGTGACCTGCTCGTCGGTGGCGTAGGCGCCGAGGATCTTCCGCGCCACGTCCCCCGGCGAGAACTCGTTGACGGCGAACACGAGGAACGAGACCACCCCGAGGGTGATGACCAGCGCGAGCAGGTGCCGCAGGCAGAAGCGGGCCATGTCGGGTCGGTCCGGGGTCCGGCGGTCGCCACATTGTAGTGCGGGCGCGCGGGAGGCGGCAACGCCACCGTCCGCCCCCTCGCGCCGACCGTCGCCACCGTGGCCGGCGGGCGCACTGGGCCACCGGTCGGACCGGCGTCGTGCCGCCGCGTCCCGGCCGCCGTGGGGCGGGCCTTGATCGCGCGCCCCGGGCTCGCGGATACTGCCGGGGCCGGCCTCGCGGGGCCGGCCGCCCGGCTGCCGGGCCGCCATGCCGGAAAGGAGCACCGCGCCGTGAGCGCTTCCCAGGACCGCGTTCTCGCCGGCCGGGGTCGCGTCAGCACGCTCCGCGTCCCGAATCTCAGCGAGATCGACTTCGCCGAGCTCCGCCGCGGCCGGCTGGCCCGGCTGCAGGCGATGATGAAGCGCCACGGGCTGCCGGTCTGTCTGCTCTACGGGACGGCCAACATCCGCTACGCGACCGGGGTCGACGTGATGGGCGTCTGGACCGCCGGGACGTTCGCGCGCTACTGCGTCGTCCCCGCCGAGGGCGCGCCGGTCCTGTTCGAGTACAAGGGCTCGCTGCACGTCTCGCAGAAGCTGGTCCGGGACGTGCGACCGGCGTTCACGTGGCAGTTCGGCGGGACGGAATCGGCCGCCAAGGCCCGGGAGTGGGCGCGGTCGATCCGCGCGGTGCTCCGGGAGCTCGGCCTGGAGGGCGAGCCGCTCGCGGTCGACCGGCTGGACACGATCGGCTTCCTCGCGCTCCAGGCGGAGGGGATCCGTCTCGTCGACTCGAGCCCGGCGACGGTGGACGCGCGCGAGGTGAAGACCCCCGAGGAGATCCAGCTGATGATCCTGAACGGGGGGATCGGCGACGCGATGCTGGCCGAGTTCGAGGCGGCGATCCGCCCCGGCATTCGCGAGTACGAGCTCCTGGCGGTGCTGAGCGATGCGCTCCTCCGCCGGCACGGCGAGTTCCTGTTCACGCGGCTGGTGTCGTCCGGGACCAACACGAACCCCTGGCTCACCGAGGCGCACGACAAGATCGTGCAGCCCGGCGACCTGGTCGGCGTCGACACGGACGCCAACGGCTACGAGGGGTACGTGATCGACGTCTCGCGCACGTTCCTGTGCGGTGACACGCCCACCCCCGCGCAGCGCGAGGCGTACCGCGTCGCCTACGACGCGGTGACGGGAATGCGGGCAGAGCTGCGGCCCGGGCTCAGCTTCGCGCAGTTCGCCGCGCGGGCGCCCCGGCTCCCGGAGCCCTATCGGGCCCAGCGGTATCCCACGATGGCGCACCAGGCCGGGCTCGAGGACGAGGGGCCCGGCATCCCCTACGTCGACGACGACCGGGGGCCGCGGCGCATCCTCCCAGACCGCGAGATCAAGCCCGGCATGGTCCTGTGCCTGGAGTGCTACGCGGGCCGCAGCGGGGCGCCGTTCGGGGTGAAGCTGGAGGACCAGGTGCTCGTGACCGAGGGCGGGGCCGAGCTCCTCTGCACCTACCCCTACGATGCGAAGCTGCTGGCCTGAGCCGTCGGCCCCGGATCGCGTCGCGGAGCGTCGCGCGGCACGCTGACGCGCGCGCCGCCGCCGGCGGCTTCGAGGGCGGACGAGGGCGCGGCGGCGGGCGCCGCGGACGGCGTCAGCGGAGGGTCGAGAACCCCGCGGCGCGCGCCCGGTCGACCATGGCCAGGAGCGGGGCGTAGTCGGCCTCCGCCACGCGGACGAACCGCGCGACCCCGCCCCGGGCGAGGATCGGCCGGCCCGCGGGATCCCCGGCCATCCCCAGGAACGCCGCGGCGAGGCGCGCCCTGAGCGCCGGCGCGAGGCCGCGGGCCACGATCACCGGCGGGATCGGGCCGGGGCCGATGGCCGCCACCGGCCGCAGCGCGGCGGCGATCTCGGGCCGGCGGGCCGCCTCGAGCTCGAGGACGGTGCTGTCGACGCCCGTCGCGTCGGCCCGGCCGGCCAGGACCAGGTCGATCGACCGCTGGTGGCTCCCGGACGCCACGACCGCGCCGAAGTAGCCGCGCGTCTCCCCGAGCGTCAGCAGGTGGTGCCGGATCACGTTGTACCCCGAGTGGGACTCCGGCTCGTTGTAGGCGAAGACGGCGCCCCGGAGGTCCGCGAAGGTGCGGAACGGCCGGTCGGCGCGCACCACGACGTCGGTGAAGTAGATCGGGGCACTCCCGTACCGGGGCGCAGCCATCACGGGGGCGCACAGGAGCTCGAGCGGCCGCCCCGCCGCGCGCTTCTGCATGTACAGAAGCCCGCAGATGAAGGCGACGTCGATCTCGCCGGCGTCGAGCCGCCGGTGCTGCTCGTCCCACGCGATGCCGGTCAGGAGCTCGGCCGGCTCCTCCAGCGCCGCGGCCAGGTACGTCGCGATCCCGGCGTGGAGCGGGCGCGCGTTGGCGGCCAGGAACGACGCCAGCCGGAGCACGTCGCCATTGTACCCGTGCGGCGGGGGGGCGGCCGGCGGCCCGGCGGCCGCCGGGCCGCGCTCGCGGACTGCGCATCGAGGTCGGGCGCCCTCCCGCCGCCCGGTTGACACCCCGGGCGGCGCGGCGAATCATCCGCGGAGGAGGACACCGTGGAGGACTGGGTCGCGCTCGCGCCCGGGATGACCGTGGAGGGCCGCCCGTTCACGGATCCGGCGCGCACCGAGGAAGATCTGGCGGCGATCGAGCTCATGCTGGCCGGGCTCCGGCGCGCGACCGCGACGGGCATCGCCGGCGCGGCGAGGCTGCCGGCGGTGCTGACGCTGTCCGGCCTGCCCGACGGTCGGGCGCACCGCGCGGTGATCTGCGATCCGCGGCGGCTTCGCGGGGGCCAGGACCTGACCTGGGTCGGGTTCTTCGCCGAGAAGCGCCGCGATCGGGACCCGGCACCGCTCACCGCCGCGGACGACGCCTTGATCGCCGAGTTTCCGCGCCACCCCGGCATCCTGAGCTACAGCTCGCTCGAGCTCGCCGGCGGGGACTGGGGCAACCTGATCCTGCTGGCGGACGAGGCCGCGCGGGATCAGTGGCGCGCGAGCGCGCGCCACGCCCACGCGGTCCAGGAGCTCGCGCCTGCCCACTACACGGTCGTCCGCCTCCACCGCGGCGTGCTGCCGGGCGGCCTGGCCGGGGCGCGCCGGCCCGAGCTGCGGCAGACCCGTTACCACGATTACCGGGCGGGGGCCGTCTGGCGCGCGGAGCGGACGCTGGACGCCTGACGGCGCGGGGCTCGGCGGGACAGGTCCCAGACCACCCCCGCCGCGACCACGGCGGCCCGCGCGCCCCACAGATGGCGGCCGCGGTGGGCCGGCGCGACGCTCGCGAGTCCCGAGTCCCAGACGTCGTCCCGCATTGCCGGGATTCCCGGCGAGGACCGGCGACCGCCAGCCCGCGCGAGGGGCGGCGGGGCGGGCCCCCGGTCACCCCGGTGATGATCGCGGCGTCGCGCCAGCCCCGGGCTATCCGCGGCCCGATCCGGCGGAGGCAGTGCCGCAGCCGGTACCCGAGCTGCTCGCCCGACTCGCGCGTCAGGCGATCGCGTGCCGGTGACGGGGCGCCGCGTTCCGGACGAGCACGAGTCGTTCGCCGGCCTCGTCCCGGGCGACGATGGCCTGCCGGTCGTCTCCGTCCGGGGTGCGGCCCGTCAGGCCGACCCGGGGCCGCGCGCATTGACACCGGGGGGGGAAACGGGCTACCACTACTGCCGTCCGTCGCCGGCCTCTCGTCGGCCCCGGCGCCGGTCGCCGGCGGGCGGCCCGGTCGGCGCGCTCGACCCCGGCCCCACCGGGGAGGCGGTCGGCGGACCGTGCCGGACCCCGCGCAAGGCGGTCCCATCCAGGAAAGGAGCCCAGCATGAGGACGCTCGCCACCCTGCTCCTCGCCGGACTGGTCGCCGCGACGATCCCCGGTCAGGCGCCGGCCGCCACCCCCAAGGACACGGTGGTGATGGCCAAGCAGATCGACGACATCATCTCGATGGACCCGGCCGAGTCGTTCGAGTTTTCGGGGAGCGAGGCGATCGGCAACGTCTACGAGCGTCTGATCGGCTACGACCTGAAGAACGTGAGCCAGCTGAAGGGCGAGCTCGCCGAGACCTGGACGGTCGGCGCGGACGGCCGGACCTACACCTTCAAGATGCGGAAGGGGATCCGCTTCCACTCCGGGAACCCGGTCACCGCGCAGGACGCCGCGTACTCGCTGCAGCGCGCGGTGGCGCTCAACAAGTCGCCGGGCTTCATCCTGACGCAGTTCGGGTTCACCAAGGAGAACATGAAGGAGCGGATCCGCGCGGTCGACGACCAGACGCTGGTCGTCGAGACCGCCGAGGCCGTCGCGCCCACGTTCTTCTACTACTGCCTGACCGCGGTCGTGGGCGGCATCGTCGACAGCAAGACCGTGCAGGCCCAC
The DNA here is from genome assembly GCA_035652475.1 of Candidatus Methylomirabilota bacterium. GTDB lineage: Bacteria > Methylomirabilota > Methylomirabilia > Rokubacteriales > DASRDR01 > DASRDR01. The sequence goes on from DASRDR010000214.1 coordinate 18,720, forward strand.
GAGAAGGCGGGCGACTACGGGAACGAGTGGCTGAAGACCAACTCGGCCGGCTCGGGGCCGTTCCGGCTGGTCAGCTGGAAGGCCAACGAGGGGTACACGCTCGAGCGGGTCGACGGGTACTGGGGCCCGAAGGCGCTGCCGCGGCGGGTCGTCGTCCGCCACGTGCCGGAGCCGGCGACCCAGCGCCTGCTGCTCGAGAAGGGCGACATCGACTACGCCCGTAACCTCACCAAGGACCAGCTGGACGCGATCAAGGGGAACGCGAGCATCGCCGTCCAGCAGGCCCCCAAGGGGTCGATCCTCTACCTCGGGCTCAACCAGAAGAACCCGAACCTCGCCAAGCCGGAGGTCCGGGAGGCGCTCAAGTACCTGGTCGACTACACGGGCATCGAGCAGAACATCCTCCGGGGCCAGTACGTGGTGCACCAGGCGTTCCTGCCCCGCGGCTTCCTCGGCGCGCTGGAGGACACCCCCTACAAGTTCGACCTCGAGCGCGCCCGGGCGCTCCTGGCCAAGGCCGGTCTGCCGAACGGCTTCAGCGTGACGATGGACGTCCGGAACACGTCCCCGATCACCGACATCGCGCAGGCGATCCAGGCCAGCTGGGCGAAGGCCGGCATCAAGCTCGAGCTGATCCCCGGGGACGGCAAGCAGACGCTCACCAAGTACCGGGCCCGGAACCACGACATCTACATCGGCGGCTGGGGCCCCGACTACCAGGACCCGCACACCAACGCCGAGACCTTCGCGATGAACCCCGACAACTCCGACGGCGCCCGCTCGAAGACGCTGGCGTGGCGGAACAGCTGGGACATCCCGGAGATGAGCAAGCAGACCGCGGCGGCGGTGCGGGAGCGCGACGCCAAGAAGCGCGAGGCGATGTACCAGCAGCTCCAGCGGGAGCACCAGAAGACCTCGCCGTTCGTGATCATGTTCCAGCAGATCGAGGTCGCGGCGCACGCGCGCGGCGTCGACGGCTTCGTGATGGGGCCGAGCTTCGACAACAACCTCTACGCCGGGATCAAGAAGTAGCGGGACGCCCCGCGGCGGGGCCGAGGGCCCGCGGGTGACCCGGCCCCGCCGCTGGCCCCGTCGCGTCCGCTCGCTGGCGGGCCTGGCCGTCTCGGTCCCGCTCACGTTCCTCGGGCTCCTCGTCGTCACGTTCGTGATCGGCCGCGTGGTGCCCATCGATCCCGTCCTGGCCGCGGTCGGCGACCGGGCACCGGCCGAGGTCTACGACCGGGTGCGGGTCGAGCTGGGGCTCGATCGGCCCCTCCACGAGCAGTTCCGGCGGTACGCCGTCCAGGTGCTCCACGGTGACTTCGGCCGCTCGATCCTGACCGCCAACCCGGTGCTGGTCGACATCCGGCGGGTCTTCCCGGCGACGCTCGAGCTGGCCACCGTCGCCACGCTCATCGGCGTCCTGGGCGGGGTGCCGCTCGGCGTGGCGGCGGCGGTGTCGCGGGGCCGCTGGTCGGACCAGGTCATCCGGGTGATCGGGCTCGCCGGGTACTCGGTCCCCGTGTTCTGGCTGGGCCTGGTGGGGCTCCTGCTGTTCTATGCGCGGCTCGGGTGGGTGGCCGGGCCGGGTCGCCTGGACGTGGGCTTCGAGGATCTCGCCCCGGCGGTGACCGGGGTGATCCTGGTGGACGCGGCCCTGGCCGGCGAGTGGGAGGTCTTCGCCAACGCGTTCCGGCACGTGATCCTGCCGGCGGCGATCCTGGGCTACTTCTCGCTGGCATACATCAGCCGGATGACGCGCAGCTTCATGCTGGCCGAGCTGCGCCAGGAGTACGTCACGACCGCCCGGGTGAAGGGCCTCTCGGAGCGCCGCGTCGTGTGGCGTCACGCGCTCGGCAACGCGCTGGTGCCGCTGGTCACGGTGATCGCGCTCTCGTACGCGAACCTCCTCGAGGGGTCGGTCCTGACCGAGACCGTCTTCGCCTGGCCGGGTCTCGGGCAGTACATCACCAGCTCGCTCCTCAGCGCGGACATGAACGCGGTGCTCGGCGGCACGATCGTCGTCGGGGCGGTCTTCATCGGCCTCAATCTCCTGTCCGATCTGTTGTACCGGCTGGTGGACCCCCGCACGCGATGAGCCCCGGCGCGCCGCGGGCGATCTCCGGCCGGATCCCGGCCCCTCGCCGGGTCCGCGCCTGGCTCCTGGTCGACGCGCCGCGGTCGCGCTGGCACGCGCGCCTGGGCCAGGCCTACCTCGCCTGGCTCGACTTCCGCCGGAACCGGCTGGCGATGGTGGGGCTCGGTCTGGTGCTGGCGCTGATCGCCGTCGCGGTGCTCGCTCCCGTGCTGACCCGGCAGTCGCCGATCGCCCAGGATCTCTCGACCCGCCTCCAGCCGCCCGGGGCGGATCACTGGTTCGGGACGGACGAGCTCGGCCGGGACGTCTACACGCGGGTCGTCCACGGGGCGCGCATCACGCTCGTGATCGTCGGCCTGGTGGTGGTCCTGGTGGCCCCGACCGGGCTCCTGATCGGCACCGCCTCCGGCTACTTCGGCGGCTGGGTCGACGCGGTCCTCATGCGGGTGACCGACGTGTTCCTCGCCTTCCCGCGGCTCATCCTGGCGCTGGCGTTCGTGTCGGCCCTCGGGCCCGGGATCGAGAACGCGGTGATCGCCATCGCCTGCACGGCCTGGCCGCCGTACGCGCGGGTCGCCCGGGCGGAGACGCTGACGATCCGGCAGAGCGACTTCATCAGCGCTGTGCGGCTCCAGGGGGCGGGCCCGCTCCGCATCGTCCTGGGCCACGTGGTCCCGCTCTGCGTGTCCTCGCTCATCGTCCGGATCACGCTCGACATGGCCGGCATCATCCTGACCGCCGCCGGGCTGGGCTTCCTCGGCCTGGGCGCCCAGCCGCCGTCCCCGGAGTGGGGCGCGATGATCGCCTCCGGGCGGAAGTTCCTCCTCGACCAGTGGTGGGTGGCGACGATCCCGGGGCTCGCCATCTTCGCGGTGAGCCTCGGCTTCAACCTCCTCGGGGACGGCCTCCGCGACGTCCTGGACCCCAAGGCGTGACGGCCGGGGGGACGCCCCTGCTCGCGGTGGAGGACCTGTGGATCCGTTTCCCCGGGCGCCCGGCGATCGTCGAGGCCGTGCGCGGGATCGGCTTCGAGCTGGGCCGCGAGAAGGTCGGCATCGTCGGGGAGTCCGGGTCGGGGAAGACCGTCACCGGCCGCGCGGTGCTGCGGCTGATCCCGCCCCCCGGCCAGGTGACCGCCCGCCGCCTCGTCTTCGACGGGGTCGACCTGCTCGCGTTGGACGAGCGCGGCATGCGGGGAATCCGCGGGCGCCGGATCTCCATGGTCCTTCAGGACCCGAGGTTCTCGCTGAACCCGGTGATGACGGTGGGGCGGCAGATCGCCGAGGCGTACCGGGTCCACCATGCCGTGTCCCGCCGGGAGGCCGCCCGCCGCGCCGTCGAGATGCTGGCCGCGGTGCGGATCCGCGACCCCGCGCGGGTGTTCGACCTCTACCCCCACGAGGTCTCGGGCGGCATGGGGCAGCGCATCATGATCGCCATGATGCTGATCCCCGGCCCCGATCTCCTGATCGCCGACGAGCCGACGTCCGCCCTGGACGTCACCGTGCAGATGCAGATCCTGGCGATCCTGGACGACCTGGTGACCGCCCGGGGCATGGGCCTGTGCTTCATCAGCCACGACCTCAACCTGGTCGCCTCGTTCTGCGACCGGGTGCTGATCATGTACGCCGGCCGGATCGTGGAGACGTGCCGCGCCTCCGAGCTGCACCAGGCCCGCCACCCGTACACGCGCGGCCTCCTCGCCTCGCTCCCCCGGGTCGACGCGCCGGTTCCGGAGCTCCCGGTGCTGCGGCGCGACCCCGCGTGGGGCGAGGCGCCGTCGGCGTGACCGGGCCCGCGCCGCCCGCCATGATCGCGGTCGATCGGCTCGACGTCAGCTTCGGGCACGGCGCGACGCGGGTGCGGGCCGTCGCCGACGTGTCCTTCCGGGTGCCGGCCGGCGCCGCGTTCGGGCTGGTCGGGGAATCGGGATCCGGCAAGTCGACGGTGCTCCGGGCGCTGGTCGGGCTCCTCGACGACTGGCAGGGGCGGATCCGGGTCGACGGCCGCGACCAGGGGCGCCGGCGCGATCGCGCCTTCTACAAGCTCTGCCAGCTCGTGTTCCAGGACCCGTACGCCTCGCTCCACCCGCGGCACACGGTGGATCGCCTGCTCGGCGAGCCGGTCAGGATCCACCGGCTGGGGGAGGCGAACGCCCGGATCGAGCGGGCGCTCGCCGACGTCGGGCTCGGCCAAGCCTTCCGGTTCCGCTACCCGCACCAGCTCTCCGGCGGCCAGCGGCAGCGGGTCGCGATCGCGCGGGCCCTGATCGTGGAGCCCCGCATCCTGCTGCTCGACGAGCCGACCTCGGCCCTCGACGTCTCCGTCCAGGCGGAGATCCTGAACCTCCTGACGAGGCTCCGGCGAGCCCGCGGCCTCACGCTCGTGCTGGTCAGCCACAACCTGGCGGTGATCGCGCACATGTGCGACGCCCTCGCGGTGATGAACGCGGGCCGCGTCGTGGAGGAGATGACCGTCGGCCAGCTGCGGGCCGGGGAGCCGGCGCAGCCGTACACGCGCCAGCTCCTCCAGGCGAGTCTCGGCTACGACCGGGCCGCCGCGGCGAGCCTGGTCACGTTCGACTGACCGCCGCCGCCTCGGCGGCCCGGCCGCGACGGTCCGGCGCGGGCGGCCGCAGCGATCCGCGGAGAAGGCCCGGGCGCGCCCCGCCCGCTCCCGCCGCCCGGGGCCGCGTTCGGGTCAGCGGATCCGGATGGTCGGGACCACCGACATGCCCGGGACGAGCAGCCGCTCCGCCCGCTGGTCCGGCTCGAGGACCAGCTTGACCGGGACGCGCTGGACCACCTTCACGAAGTTGCCGGAGGCGTTCTCGGGGGGCAGCAGCGAGAACACGGCGCCGGCGCCGGCCTGGATGGAGTCCACGCGCGCGCGGAAGACGACGCCGGGGTACGTGTCGACGGTGACGGTGGCCGGCTGACCCGGGCGGACGTGGGTCAGGTCGGTCTCCTTGTAGTTCGCGACCACCCAGATGTCGCGGAGGTCGACCACCGCGAGAAGCAGCTGCCCCGGCTGGACGACCTGGCCGAGCTCGACCGTCTTCTTCGTGACGCGCCCGCTGATCGGCGCCCGGACGGTCGTGTAGGCCAGGTTCAGCTCCGCCTGCGACAGGTTCGCCAGGGCCTGGTCGAGCCGCCCGCGCGCGGCCTCGACCTGCGCCTCGCGCGCCGGCACCTGCTGCCGCTGCCCCCGCGCGCTGGCGACCGCCGCGCGCGCCTCCTCGACCCGGCGCTCGGCCTGGGCGATCGCGGCCCGCTGGCTCTCCACCGCCGCCGCCGCCTGCTGGGCCTCGCCGCTGGCCTGCGCGAGACGCTCGCGGGCCGCATCGAGGGCGGCGGTCGCGCCGCGGAAGGCGGCCTCGGCGTGGTCCAGGTCCTGGCGCGCCACCAGCTGGCGCTGGAACAGCTCGGCGAGGCGGTCCCGGTCGAGCCGGGTGCGCTCGAGCTCCGACTCCGCGGCCCGCACCGCCGCCCGCGCGGCGGCCACGGCGGCCTGCTTGGCGGTCAGCTCGCTCCGGCGCTCCTCGAGGTCGTGCCGGGCCCGGTCGGTGCCCTGCTCCATCGCCGCCAGCGCGGCCTCGGCCTGCCCGAGCGCGCCTCGCGTCGTCTGGTCGGTCAGGGGCACGTTGACCATCGCGTTCCGGAGGTCGGCCCGGGCGGCCTCGACCGCCGCCCGCGCCTGCGCGAGCGCCACCTCGTAGTCGCGCGGGTCGAGCCGGACCAGGACGTCCCCGGCCTGGACGTCCTGGTTGTCGTCGACGAGGACCGCAGCGACGTGGCCGGCCACCCGCGCGCTGACCGGGGCGATCCGGCCCGTCACGTAGGCATCGTCGGTGGAGACGTGGTCGCGGGCGTGACGCCACCAGGCGACGGCGTAGATCGTGCCGGTCAGCGCCAGGGCGGCGAGGAGGAGCCCGGCGACCAGCCGGCGCGGCGTGAGGCGGCGGCGGCGCGGGGGCGGCGGGGGCGCCTCGGGGTCCGCCATCACCGCGTCTCCCGCGGCTCCGGACGCGGCTCGATGCCGTGCAGCAGGAGGTCGACCAGCGCCTCTCCCTCGGCGAGCAGGTCGAGCCGGCGCTCGCGCAGCCACCGGCGGATCAGGGCATGGAGCATGCCGGCCACGGTCACCGCGAGCCGGCGGGGCGGGTGGGCGCCGAGCGCGCCGGTCTCGATCCCCCGCTGCAGCACGCGCGCCAGGAACGTCAGGTATCGCTCGTAGCGGGCGTCGATCCGCTCCCCGTAGCGCTGCCGGACGGTGACGTCGTACCCGATCCAGCCGGAGAGGTAGAGCCGGAGGATGTCGGCGTTCTCCCGGGCGAACGCCAGGTGGGTCAGGACGATGCGCCGGAGCTGTGCGCGCACGTCCGGCTCGTCGCCGGCCGCTTCCTGGACGCGCGTGATCAGCCGGTCCATCTGGGCCTCGAGCAGCGCGCGGAGGATCGCCTCCTTCGACGGGAACAGCTGGTAGAGCGTGCCGACGGCCAGCTCGGAGGCGCGGGCGATCTCCACCATGGACGTGCGCTGGTACCCCTTGCGCGCATAGAGGCGCCGGGCGACCGCGAGCACCTCGGCGCACCGGGCGGCCCGCTCGCGCGCCTTGCGCCCGCGCAGGGCCGCACCGCGCGCGGGGACGGCGCGGGGGGCGCTGCGGGGTGGCGCGAGAGCCCGGCTGTGACCCATGTTTCAATTATTGTAATCTGGTTCAGATGGCGCGGGAAGCGGCGGATCACGGCGGCGGCGCGGCGGGCGGCGGCCCGGCGGGGGAGTGGCAGCCCGGCGTCAACCCCTGGCTGATCGCGGTCTCCGTCATGCTGGCGACGTTCATGGAGGTGCTCGACACCTCGGTGGCGAACGTCGCCCTCCCGCACATCGCCGGGAGCCTGTCCGCGACCCCCGAGGAAGCGACGTGGGTCCTGACCAGCTACCTGGTGTCGAACGCCATCGTGCTCCCGATGACGGCCTGGCTCGGCGGCGCGTTCGGGCGCAAGCGCTTCCTCATCGCCTGCATCGTCGTCTTCACGGCGGCCTCGGCCCTCTGCGGCGCGGCGACCAGCCTGGGCATGCTCGTCGTCGCCCGGATCGTGCAGGGCGCGGGCGGCGGCGCCCTCCAGCCGATCGCCCAGGCCGTGCTGATGGAGAGCTTTCCGGCCGCCCGGCGCGGGTCGGCGATGGCCGCCTTCTCCATGGGCGTGATCGTGGCCCCGATCCTCGGGCCCACCCTCGGCGGCTGGATCACCGACAGCTACTCGTGGCGGTGGGTCTTCTACATCAACCTGCCGGTGGGCGCGGTCGCGGTCCTGCTGGCGAACGCGTTCATCGAGGACCCGCCGTACCTCCGGCGGCACCGGGGCACCCGGATCGACTACCTGGGATTCGCGTTCCTGGTCCTGTGCCTCGGGACGCTCCAGGTCGTGCTCGACAAGGGCCAGGAGGTCGACTGGTTCGCCGCGCCGTGGGTCCGCTGGTTCACCGCAATCGCCATCGGCGCGTTCGTGGCGCTCCTGGTCCGCGAGCTCACGACCGACACCCCGCTCGTGGACCTCCGGGTGCTCGCGAACCGGAACCTCGCGGTGGGCACCCTGCTGATCACGCTGCTGGGGGTGATGCTCTACGGCACGACCGCGATGCTCCCGCTCTTCCTCCAGACGCTTCTGGGTTACCCCGCGCTGCAGAGCGGGCTGGCGGTGAGCCCCCGCGGGTTCGGGGCGCTCGCCGCCAGCACGATCGCCGGCCGCCTGGTCGGGCGGATCGACGGCCGCTGGCTCATGGCGACGGGCTTCGCCCTGCTCGGGCTGTCAGGCTTCGTCTACAGCCGGATGACGCTCGAGATCGCGCAGCGCAACGTGGTCTGGACGAGCGTCCTGAACGGCTTCGCCACCCCGCTGATCTTCGTCCCGCTGACGACCACGGCCATGGGGACGCTCCGGCGCGAGCAGATGGGCAGTGCGACCGGACTGTTCAACCTGATGCGCAACACCGGCGCCAGCGTGGGGATCGCCGCGATGACGACCTTCCTGGCCCGCGGCACGCAGGCGCACCAGGCCCAGCTGGTCGCCCACCTCACCCCGTACGACCCCGCGTACCGCCAGTGGCTCGAGCAGGTCCAGGGCCGGCTGGCGCCCCAGCTCGGGGCGCCGGCCAGCGCCGCGGCGGCGGTCGCCGCGCTCTACCGGACGCTCGTGCGGCAGGCGAGCCTGCTCGCGTTCCTGGACAACTTCCGGCTGATCACCGTGATCGCGCTGGGCTGCCTGCCGCTGGTGTTCCTCTTCCGGCGGGTGCGGCGGCGCGCCGCCACACCGGCCATGGAGTGACCGGCGCGCCCCCATCGGGCCGCGCGGTGACGGAGGCCCGGCGGGCGCGCGGGGCGGGGCCGCCGCCGGCCCCGGGGCCCGTCGGCCTGGCAGGACGACCGGGCGCTCCGGCGCGGAGCGGAGCCCGCCGAGGCGTTCCTCGACCAGCTCGTCACCTCGACGCGAGCTCGGCTTCAACATGTGCGCCCACCGGGAGGACTACGACGCCTTCGAGACCCTGCCGGCCTGGGCGCTCCGCACGCTCGCGGCGCACGCCCGGAATCGCCGGCCCGTGCGCTACGCGGCCGGCCAGCTCCCACGCGCCGAGACGCGCGATCCCTCTGGAACCTGGTAGGGCCAGCTCGTCCGCGAGGGCCGCCGGCACAACTCCGTGCGGATGCTGTGGGGCAAGAAGATCCTCGAGTGGTCCGCTTGGCCCAGGGCCTGGCCCAGGACGGGCGTCGGGATCCGAACTCCGACAACGGCATCTTCTGGGTGCTCGGCCGCCACGATCCGCCCTGGGGGCCGCCCGATCTTCGGCACCGTCCGCCGCATGAGCTCGGAGGGCACCGCGCGCACGCTGCGGGTACGCAAGTACCCGCGCCGGTACGGGGCCGCGAGCAGGCGCGCACGGGCACTGGTACCCGGGGATTGTCGAGAAGCTGACGAGGTGCTGACCGTGACGGCCCCGCCCGACGGATCGGTCCGCGGCCTCCTCGCCCGCATCGTCCTGCCGTGGCGCCCGGGACCATGCAGCCATGCTCATGCGGGCAGCCGCCCTCGAGCACGACCGCATCCGGCTCACCGGCGCGGCCGGCTGCGCGGGCGGACGGCGCCTCAACGCCCTGGTCCGCCCCGGGCCCCCATGTGCGGTGTCGCGCGCGGCGGCCCACCAGCGTCGCGCGGGCCGGAGCCGTTCACGGCGCGCGCTCGGCGTCCTAGCAGGGCAGGCCGGCCGGCCCCTTGGCGAAGACCCGGTACGAGTAAGCGGCGCGCGACGTCAGCCCCGCGTCGTAGAACCAGCTCTGGGACAGCAGCAGATAGGCCGGGGTCTGCTTGACCTGGAGCCCCCCCTGTCGGCCGACGTCCTCCCACACATCGGCCCGCTCGAACACGCACCCCGGTTCGAGGGTCAGGATGAACGTGTCCGTTCCGGAAGCACCTGACAGGGAAGGACCTCCGGGGAGATGGGAACCCCGTATCGTCAGGTTGAGCGCGTCGAACGTGCAGTGATTGTACCCCCCTTCGTTGCTGCAGTCGGCCCTGCCGCGGCCCTTGACGAAAACGGTCTCCCGCGCAGCCGTGAAGCTCACGGGCCAGAGAGCCGAGGCGCGTCCCCCGGAGTTGATGACCTGCAGCCCTGCAGGCTGGTCACGGACGCCGGTGACCTGGGGGACGAATCCGGAGACGCCGGTGTCGCTCCACGTGTCAACGGTGAGAGCCACGGCGCCGCCGGGGAAGTTCCCGACCAGCCGGAACTGGTTGGGCTGGGGGCCGAAACCCTCCCCACCGACGATGACGGCGCCGCCGGGGGTGATCCGCGACAGCGGAAACAGGGCCGTGATCTTGGGCAACGGGGCGAGACCTGCCTGGACGGCGAGCGACCCGCCCCCGGCGATGCGGGAGAAGCCCGCCTTCTGGATGGCGAACGCCTTGGAGACCTCGCCGAGGCACCCGCGGCCTGGCGCCCTGGCCTTGACGGTGTACGTCTGGGCCTGCGCGTAGACGTGCGGCGGGCTGTCGAACGGCAGCCGGCCGTCA
>DASRDR010000215.1:0-30110 GCA_035652475.1 Candidatus Methylomirabilota bacterium
GACCTCCGGGGGAACGCGCGCGAGATCGTGCTCGCCCAGGCGATCACCCACGTGGTCAACCACGGCACCGCCCACCGGGCGGAGACGGGGCTCTTCCTGGAGCGCCTGGGGCGCTCGCCCGGCGACCTCGACTACGCCTACTACTGCTTCGAGCACCCCTGACGCGCCGGGCGCGTCAGCGCGGGGCCTCCCCCGCCGGGGGGTCGAGCCCGAGAACCCGGAGGGCCTCGGCCAGCGCCGCCTGGTTGCTGGTGACGACCGGCGCGCCGAGCGCGCGCGCGATCGCGTCCCGCGCGTCGAAGCCCCGGAAGGTGCAGCACGCCACGAGGACGGCGTCGGCCGGGCCCCGCCGGAACGTCTCGACCGCGAAGCGGGCGATGCTCTCGGGCGGGACGGCGGCGATCGCGAGGCTGTCGCGGAGCCCGAGGCCGGCGGCGGCCCGGACCGCGAACCCGTCGGCTTCCAGCCCGGCCCGGAGCGCGGCGGTGAGGTCGTCCGGGTACGGGGTGACGACGGCGAGCGAGCGCGCGCCCAGTCGCCCGAGCTCCGCGCGGACCGCCTGGAGCGTGCTGACCACCGGCGCCTGGACGATCGCCCCGATCTCCTCGCAGAGCCCCGCCTCGTAGGCGCGCCCGCGGAGGGCGGCGGCCGACGTGCAGGAGAACACCACGACCTCCGGCCGGATCGTCGCCAGGTCGGCCGCGGCCGGGAGCACGTGGCCGTCGAGCATCCGGATCTCGTCCGCCTCCGTCGTCGCCGGCAGGTACATCCGGGCGGCGTGGACCGTCACCTCCGGCGGGACGCGACGGTGAAAATCGGTCTCCTGGACGGTGCCGGAGGAGGGGAGGAGGAGCCCGAGCCGCCGCGGTGTCACGATCGCCCGCTCCCGCGGGCGCCGACGGGGGCGGGCGGTCGCGCCGCGGTCACCCGCCCGGAGCCGCGCATCGTGCTCCCTCAGGCGCCGCCGCGGCCGTCGTCCGCCGACCGGGAGTACCGGGCATGGCGGGCGAACTCCTCGAAGAGCGACGGCGGCCGCGGGCTCCCGCACTCGCACGCCCGCGCGGCCGGTTCGGCGGCGGCCGCGGCCAGCGCCTCCAGCACGACGCGGGCGATCATCGGGCCGCACCGGCGATAGATGTCGCGGAGGTCGGCGACCTCGAAGTCGCCGAGGCCCTCGGCGGGGTTCGCCACCAGCGAGAGGATTCCGAGGCACATGCCGTACGTGCGGGCCAGGCGGAACTCCGGACCGGCGGTCTTGCCCACGACGTCCAGGCCCAGCCGGCGGTACAGACGATCCTCGGCCGGCGTCTCGAACCACGGCCCGGGGGAGTGGACGTAGACGGCGCCCGGCTTCACCTGGGGCGCCGCCCCCGGGCCCGCCAGCTCCGCGACCCGGGGGAGCGCGTCGCGCGCCGCCGCCTCCAGGTGGCGGGCGAGCGCCGGGCAGAGCGGCGAGCGGAACCGCACGAGCCCTGAGGGAGCCGGGCGGGGGACGCTCCCCGAGAGATCCACGACGTCCCCGACGACGGCGAGATCCCACGGCGCGAGCTCCGGCGCGATCCCTCCGGTGCTGTTGTCCACGATCACCCGGCGGACGCCGGCCCGCGCCAGGACGTCGAACACGCGCTCGCTCGCCCGGCCGCCGTCGGCCGGCGCGTCCGAGCGGTTGGCCGGGTCGATGCCGTGCATCCAGACGTAGAGGTAATCCGTGGCCCCGCCCGTGTCCCGGTCGTGGAGGCGGCAGAGCCGGAACGGCGGCGAGGGGCCGTACGGGGTGGCGACCTCGATCGCGCCGTCGACGACCTCGACGGACAGGCGCGGATGCCCTTCGAGGGCGCCGTCCGGGTAGCGGAACCCCCACGTGCCGGATCCGCCGATGTGGGCGAGGCGTGCGGCGGGCGGCTCGAGCCTCACGGGAGTTCCAGGATAGACGACCGCCGGCGGAGGGGGCAACCGCGCGCATCGCCCCAGAGAAACTGTTACCGGCGGCCCGATCGTCGCGCCATGACTCCGGTTACCGGCCGGGACCGCCCGGATCGGAGGAGGGGGCGTCGCGCCGGGGGCTCCGGCCCGTCGCGGCCCCCGCCGACGTCGGGGCGCGGTGGCTTCGCACAGCAGCGATGGTCGCTGTGAGCCACGGCTCACCGCGTATGCCGGCAGGATGTACGATCGTATACCGCCCGACCGGCGGGGAGACGACGGGCGCCCCGACCGGGGGAAGCTCGCTGAGCGTCGCACCGCCGGGTGTGCCCCCGGCGCGAAGTGGTATTCGTGGTACCGGCCCGGCAAGGGCTGGCGTTGCTGGGCCGGCTAACGGTGGAAGTCGGGCAGCCAGTAGTTCAGCACGTGCAGCTCGAACCGCGCCTCGCGGCCGGTTGGGGTGAGGGTGACCACGAACGGCGCGGGGTCGCGGGCGAACTGCCACTGGACGTACCCCACCCCGCGGCTCACGATCCGGCCCGCCGCGTCGAGGCCGTACAGCGCGAGGGTGAGGTTCCCCTCGCGGTCGGCCTGGGACTGCGCCAGGCCGACCGCCCGGACCGCGGACGGATCGCGCTCGAGCCGCCACCGGAGCTGGAAGTGCTGGTCCACGGTCGAGAGCGGGAGCTCGGCCGGGGGCCGGGGGGTCCCCGCCCCCCCCGCGCAGCCGCCCACCGCCAGCCCGAGGGCGGCCAGGGCGAGCCAGATCCCGGTCGCGGGCCAGAACGGGTGGCGCCGGCTGAACCATCGCGCGCTCATGTGACCGTCCTCCCGCCCGTTGAGACGCCCCGACCCGGGTGGCGCGATTCGCCGAGGGCCGGGCCGGCTGCCAGGACCGCCAGTCCGACCACGACAAGGGCGAGCGCCACCGGCTCGGCGGTCCCCACCGGCTCCCGGAGGAAGAGGGCGCTCGTGAACACGCCGACGATCGGGATGCCGAGGGTCCCGATCGACGCGACACGAGGTGCCGGCGGGGTCGGTGGAAGCGCTCGACGGACGATCGGGATGCCGAGGGTCCCGATCGACGCGACCGCGGTGGGCAGGCGGTTGCTCCCCCGGCACAGGGTCAGGACGCTGAGGAGGAGGGGGTCCCCGGCCGTCCCGGCGCTCGCCCGCGTCGGAACATCGCCCGCGGCCGGGGGGTGGGGACGCGCGGGGCTCAGGCCGCCCCGCGGCGCAACGCGCCCACGATCGCGTCGACGTCGTAGACGCAGCCGCCCCACGTGCCACCGCCGACCGCCTGGAGCGCCGCCCAGAGCCGTGTCTCCGGCGGCAGCTCCGGATCGGGGGCGAGATCGGGGCGCGGCGGGCGACGCGCCAGCACCCGCGCGCCCTCCTCCGGCCCGAACTCGGCGCCCGCGTGCCCGACGAGGTCGATCGAGCCTTCCAGCCGGTTCCGGTCGATCACGATCCGGATGAGGTCGCCATCGACCACCTTGCCGATCGGTCCGCCGGCCAGGGCCTCGGGGCCGACGTGGCCGATGCACGCCCCGGTCGAGACCCCGGAGAACCGCGCGTCGGTCACGACCGCGATGTGCTTGCCGAACGACAGGTGCTTGAGAGCGGCGGTGATCTGGTAGATCTCCTCCATCCCGGTGCCCATGGGGCCGCGGCAGATCAGGACCAGGACATCGCCGGGCGCGACGCGGTCCGGCCCCGTGCTCTTGATCGCGGCGATGGCCGCCCGCTCGGTGGTGAACACGCGCGCCGGCCCGAGCTTCCGGTACACCCCGTCGGCGTCGACCACCGACGGGTCGATCGCGGTGCTCTTGATCACCGAGCCCTCCGGCGCCAGGTTGCCGCGGGGGAACGTGATCGTGCTGGTGAGGTCGCGGGCGCGGGCCTGCTCGGGCGACATGATCACGTCGTCCGGATCGACCCCGTCCTCGGCGCGCAGCCGGTCGCGCAGCCGCCGCCGCCGCTCCGACCCTTCCCACCAGTCGAGCATCCGGCCGAGCGGTTCGCCCGACGCGGTGAGGCATCCGAGCTCGAGGACGCCCAGCCGCCGGAGGTGCAGCATCACCTCGGGGACGCCGCCGGCCAGGAACACGCGGATCGTGGGATGGTAGCGTGGCCCGTTCGGCAGCACGTCGACCAGGCGCGGCACCCGGCGGTTCATCGTCGCCCAGTCGTCCACGGTCGGCCGGCGGAGCCCGGCGGCGTGGGCGATGGCGGGGACGTGGAGGAGAAGGTTCGTCGAGCCGCCGAAGGCGGCGTGCACCGCCATCGCGTTGCGGACCGCGGCGTCGGTCAAGAGGTCGCGGCTCCGGATCCCCCGCGCGTCGAGCCGCACCAGCGCCCGGGCCGAGCGCCGCGCCATGTCGAGCCAGACCGGCTGGCCGGACGGGGACAGGGCGGAATGGGTGAGCGCCAGCCCGAGCGCCTCGCCCACGACCTGCGAGGTCGCGGCCGTCCCCAGGAACTGGCAGCCGCCGCCGGCCGACCCGCAGGCGCGGCACCCCATCTCCGCCGCCCGCTCGAGCGTGATCTCGCCGTGGGCGAAGCGGGCGCCGATCGACTGGACGGTCCCCGCGTCCTCGGCGTCCCGCGCCGGGAGCGTGACCCCGCCCGGGATCAGCACGCACGGCAGCTCCCGCATGGCGGCCAGGGCCATCATCATCGCCGGGAGGCCCTTGTCGCACGTCGCCACCCCGAGGACGCCGCGCCGGGTCGGGAGCGAGCGGATGAGCCGCCGGAGCACCTGGGCGGCGTCGTTGCGGTAGGGGAGGCTGTCCATCATGCCGATCGTGCCCTGGGTCCGGCCGTCGCACGGATCGGTGACGAACCCCGCGAAGGGCAGGCACTCGAGGGCGCGCAACTCGGCGGCCGCCGCCTGCATGAGGAGCCCCACCTCCCAGTGGCCCGTGTGATACCCGAGCGCGACCGGCCGCCCGTCCGGCGCGCGGATGCCGCCCTGGGTCGACAGGATGAGGAACTGCGGGCGGGTCAGCTCGCGGGGATCCCACCCCATCCCCGCGTTCTGGGTCCAGCCGAACAGGTCCCCGCTCGGGCCGTCCCGGAGCATCTCCGGCGTGAGGGGCAGCCGGCCCTGCGGTCCGGCGCCGACGGTCACCACGTCCAGGAGCCCGGGGGCGTCGCTGCCGCCGACGACATCGTCGAGCTCGATGCGGGCCTGTCCAGCCGTTCGCGTGTCCATCCTGCTCGGTTCCTCCGTGCGGGTGATCGGGCGGCGGCCGTCTGCGCGCGCGGTCGCCCGGTCAGTGTACACGCACCCTCGGGGCCGTTCATGGCGGCGAGCGCGTCCGGAAGCGGGCGTCCCGCCGTCGGCGGCTCCGCGCGGCGCGCGGGCGACGAGGCCTCAGGACCTCGCGAGCGCGCGCTCGGCGAGCGGGAGCGGGAGCCCGCCGCTCCCGGCCAGCCGGTCGTGGAACTCACGCAGCGTGGCGGGCGCGGCGCCGGCCGTCCCGCGGAGGTACCGCCCGCGGATGTCCAGGATCTCCAGGCAGCCGACCAGGTACGCGGACGCCTGGGTCGGCCACGCCGCGTACCGCGCCACCTCGGCGGCGGCGGTTGGCGGCGTGAGATTCGCGTGCGCCTCCATGAACCGGGCCGCCTCGCCGAGGCCCATCTCGCCGGCGTGCAGGCTCGTGTCGACGACGATGCGCGCGGCGCGGAACAGCATCGCCTCGACCTGGAACAGCTCCTGCCGGGGATCCGCGAAGAAGTCCTGCTCCCGCATCATGTGCTCGGCGTAGAGCGCCCAGCCTTCCGTGAAGTACGCGGTCCGGAACGTCCGGCGCACGGCGCTCGGGTGGGCCTTGGCCGTCACGAGGTGCCAGTGATGGCCGGGGTAGGCCTCGTGGACCGCGGTCGTCGGGATGCCCGCGTGGCTGTTGTTCTCGAGCCGCTGGCGGACCTCGTCCGCCGACACGCCGTCCGGCGGGAACGGGACGAAGAAGTGGCCGCGGCGCGACGGCGAGAACGCGGGCGGGCTCATGTAGGAGGCGACCGCGAGCACCGGCCGCTGGAACGGGGGCGAGGGCTCGACGCGGCACTCCTCGCCGTCGGGGAAGGTGACCAGCCGGCGCTCCTGGAGGAACCGGCGCGCGCGCTCCGTCGCCGCCGCGTACGCCACGCGCATCGCCTCGGGGGTCGCCGGGTGGTCGCGGTTCAGGTCGCGGAGCACGGCCGCCCAGTCGTCGGTGCCGGCGATCCGCCGCGCCAGCTCGGCCATCTCCGCCGCCAGCCGCCGGTACTCCGTCTCGCCGCGCGCCCGGAGCGTCGCCACGTCGAGCCCCAGCAGCTCGCGCTCGCGGAGCAGGCGCGTGTAGCGGTCCGCGCCCAGCGCGAACGTCCCGGACGCGCGGTGCCGGAGCTCCTCCAGGAACACCACGAAGGCGTCGAGCGCCTCGGCCGCCTCCCGCCCGGCGTCGGCCAGCGTGGCACGGACGCGCGGCTCGCTCGCCTCGGCTGGCAGGAGGTCCCGGACGTAGCGCGCGCCCGCGCGCGCCTGGCCCAGCGCCCGCTCGACGAACACCGGCGGGACGAGCTCCGGGACGAGATTGCGACGCCCCTCCCCGAGCAGCGCCGGGATGGCGCGGAGGCGGGCCGCGGCCGCCCGCCCGAGCTCCGGCTCCGGCCGCAGCCGGTGCAGGAAGAGCCCGAACACGCCCTGGAGGCCGGGGGCGACGTAGAGCTCCGGCTGGCGCCGCCACGGCTCCCACTCGGCCAGGATCAGCCGGCCGGCCAGCACGGCGCAGACGAGATCGCGGTCGATCCGGTCGGCGGCCCCGAGCTCCGCGGCCGGAACGGCGCGGAAGCGGTCGAGCCAGGCCCGGTGCCGGCGGCGCCGCTCGGCGATCGCGGCCTCCGAGAGGTCGTCCAGGCGGTCGTCGAACTCGGTGAGACCGAGCGCGCTCGCCATGACCGGCGCGGCGGCGTACTCCTCGTCGAGGAACTCCTGGGTGAGACGGGCGAAGTCGGGCACGGGCGCTCCTCCGGGCCGGCGCGGCGGTCCCGGGCCGGCGCCGCGGGCCACCGGCGTCGCCCGCGCCGCGAGGCCGTTGACCGGCGGGCTCGGCGCCCCGAGTATACGAGGCTGTGACCTCGGGAGCGACGGCATCGGCCCACCCCGGGCCCGCGGAGTGGCGCCGGCTGTGGCCGCTGGACCCCGCGGTCGTCTTCCTCAACCACGGCTCCTACGGCGCGTGTCCCCGCGCCGTCCTCGACGCGCAGTCGCGCTGGCGGGAGCGGATGGAGCGGGAGCCCGTCCGGTTCCTGAGCCGCGAGCTCGAGGGGCTGCTCGACGAGGCGCGCGCAGGACTCGGCGCGTTCCTGGGCGCCGACCCCGCCGACCTGGCCTTCGTCCCGAACGCGACCACCGGGGTGAACACCGTCCTCCGGTCGCTCGAGCTCGCGCCCGGCGACGAGATCCTGGTCACGGACCACGCCTACAACGCGTGCCGGAACGCGCTCGACGCGGTCGCCGCTCGGGCCCGCGGCCGCGTGGTCGTCGCGCCGCTGCCGTTCCCCGTCGACGCGCCGGAGCAGGTCCTCGAGACCGTGCTGGCCCGGGCCGGGCCGCGGACGCGGCTCGCGCTGCTCGACCACGTCACCAGCCCGACCGGTCTGGTGCTGCCGCTCGCGCCGCTCGTGCGGACCCTCGAGGACCGCGGCATCGACGTGCTGGTCGACGGGGCCCACGCGCCGGGCATGGTGCCGCTCGCCCTCGACCGCCTGGGCGCGGCCTTCTACACGGGCAACGGCCACAAGTGGCTCTGCGCGCCCAAGGGTGCGGCGTTCCTCCACGTGCGGCGCGATCGCCAGGCCGGGGTCCGCCCGCTGGTCATCAGCCACGGGGCGAACTCGCCCCGCCGGGACCGGTCGCGGTTCCGGCTGGAGTTCGACTGGACCGGGACCGGCGACCCCACGCCCTACCTCACGCTCCCCGAGGCGATCCGCTACCTGGGCGGGCTCCTCCCCGGCGGCTGGCAGGAGTTGATGGCGCACAACCGGCGGACCGCGCTCGGCGCGCGGGCCCGGCTCTGCGCCGCGCTCGGGGTGGGGTTGCCGGCGCCGGACACCATGGTGGGGGCGCTGGCCGCGATCCCGGTCCCCCGGGGCTTCCCGGCGCCCACCGCCCCCCGGGTGCCGGATCCGCTGCAGGCGGCGCTGTTCGAGCGCTTCGGGGTCGAGGCGCTGGTCTTCTCCTGGCCGTCACCTGCGGTGCGGATCCTGCGGGTGTCCGCCCAGCTCTACAACACCGCGGCCGATTACGAGCGGCTCGCCGAGGGGCTCGCGGAGCTCCGCGACGCGGGGGGCGGCGCCGGCTGACGGCGGGGCGCCGGGCGGGGCCTCCCGGGAGGGGCGCGGCGACGGTTCCCGGGCACCCCGAGCGGCGGCCGGGTTCGTCGGCGGCGGATGCGACGACGCGGCTGGCGGCTCCGACGCCGCGCGTCCAGCCGGCGCGGCAGCGCCGGCCGGCGGGTGGCCACCGGCTGGCGACGCGTTGCGTCCTCCCGCGGCTCAGGTGTCGGTCAGGCGTACCTCGACCAGCTCGAACCCGGGCTTCTCGCCCGGGTGGCCGATCTCCAGCTCGACCGGCCCCGGGCCCATCCGCTCCGCCGCCGTGCCGGGGGCGGCGCCCTTGACGCCCACGAACGCGTGGGAGGCGCGGAACCGGCCGCGCAGGTCGCCGGCGACCCCGAGTGCCCGGAGCGCCGCGACGGCCTCGGCGTCCAGCCGCGAGGACGCCTCGTCGCGCACGGCGCCGGCGACGATGGTCCCCTCCGGGAGCGCCCGGATCCAGGCCGCCAGGCGTGCCGAGGCGTCCGGATCCAGGTAGGTGTCGAACTTCCCCGTCCCCAGCAGCGCGCCGCCCGGGGTCAGGGCGACCAGGTTGTAGCCGCGGCGATCCGGAGACCGCTCGTCCCCGTCGACCTGGATGGAGTCGCCGCTCCCCTCCGCCTGCCCCACGCTCCGCACGCGCAGGTCGACCGGGCAGGTGGCGCCGGTCGCGCCGATCCGGTACCGGGGGTCGCGGGCGGGATCCCGCGGGACGTACGAGTACTCGAGCGCCACGACGTTGACCGCCGCCCGGTGGAGCGGGCCGGCCAGGCGGATCCGCGTCGTGATCGGGCCGGCCAGCGGCAGCGTGCGAAGCGGCTCGCCGTTCAGGGTCACCGCGACCCGCTGGTCGCGCTGCTCTGACGGGGTCACCGGCCCCACCGTGAGCTCGAGGACGGGATGCGCCCGGAGGAAGTCGAACGAGGCCCACCGTTCCGCCCGGACGGCTCGCTCGGGAACCGGGACCAGCTCGTAGAGATCGTCGGACCCGTAGGTGCCGCGGAGCCGGAGCCCGGGCGGCGGCGCCGCGCGGAGGTCCAGCCACGGCCGGTGCCAGGCCGGGGCGAAGTCGGGGTGTCCCCGGCGCACGACCAGGTAGCGGAGCGGCAGCAGCTTCCGGATCTCCCGCATCGCCTCCGGGCTCGGGAAGGGGGGCCGGACGTCGGACAGCAGCTTGGCCAGGTAGTGGAGCGAGCCCGGGAGGAACCCCGAGTGCCCGTTGACGACGCGCTTGCCGTGGGCGAGGCTCCGGAACATCGCCTCGGTGTCGGCGCTCGCCGCGTACGTCGGCCACTCGAGCACGGCGACGTCGGCGGGGTCTGCCGCCAGCACGGCGTCCACGGGACGCAGCCGCGAGACCTCGACGTACGGCGGCGGGCGCATCGCGTACTCGGCGGCGAGCGCGACGCAGACGAGCGCGTGGAGCACCCGCATCGCGGCCGGGCGCCGGGCCAGCGCGATCTCCGTCCATCGCCACCCGAGCGCGCCCAGGAGCCCGAGCGCCGCGACGACCAGGACCGCCGCCCGGATCGTCGTCCGCATCGCATGGAGCGGCAGCAGCCGGCGATACAGCGACAGGTAGGGCCCGGCGCCCGCGTCGCGGGCGCCCACGTGGAGCTCGGGCCCGAGGGCCAGGATCACGCCGACCGTCGCGAGGAGGAGCAGCACGCGCACGCGCTCGCCGGCGGTGAGGTCCCGGCTCGCCCGCGTGCGCGCCGCGGCCCAGCCGCGGAGGGCCAGGAGCCCGAGCGTGCACCCGAGCGCGGCCCACATGCCGGTGGCGGCGCGGAGGTGGAGGCGAACCGGGCCGAGCCAGCGGGCGCGCGGTCCCCAGGCCAGCCCGACGGCGGTGACGACCAGCGCGACCAGGAGCGCGAGCCGGAGGGCCCGCGCGACCGGCGCCGCCCGAGGCGGGAGGACGGGGTCGTCGCGCGTCCAGCAGAGGCTGGTCGCCGCCAGGGCGAGGATCGTGAAGCCCACGAAGGCCGACGTCTCGGGGATCCCGCCGGTGAGGTGCCAGGGATACAGGAGGCTCCGGCCGCCCGCCTCGACGAACGAGAAGAGGTCCGCGTAGTGCGACACGACCTCGTCGAGGCTCCGCTCGAACCCGAGCTCCCGGCGGAGGATGACGTACGGCCAGGCGAGCGGGGCGAGGAGCGCGGCGACGGTCGCCGCGCCCCCGGCGAGACCGGCGAGGGCTCGCCCGCGCCACCCGCGCCAGCGGAGACACGCGTAGGCGAGGGTCATGGTCGCCAGCCCGAGCCCGAGCAGGATGGTGTAGTACCAGCTCGTGAGCCCCTGGATCGCCAACCCGCCGAGCGCCGGGCCGAGCCACGGCGCCCGCTGGGTCTCGAGCCAGCGCAGCCACCCGACCAGGGCGACCGGGATCGCGGCCGCCGGCAGCATCTGGAACTCGACCTGGTACCGCGTGAAGTAGGGGGAGAGGCAGAAGACGGCGCCGGCCAGCCAGGCCGCCCGGCGCGAGCCCGTGAGCTCGTGGGCGGCCCAGGCCATCGCGACGCCGTTCACCGGCCAGAGCAGCAGCACCAGCAGGTTGTAGGTCAGCACCGGGCTGCCCCGGAGGAACCCGGGCGCCCCGAGCACCGCCGGCGCGAGCAAGGGCTCGCTGAACGCCAGCGTCAGGCCGTACGGGTAGTACGCGCTGCCGTCGAAGAGCGCCAGGGGGTGGAGGAGCCTCAGGGGGTCGGCGGCGAGGCGTCGCGCCATCGAGCCCATGACCCACGTCCAGAGGGCCGGGTCGTGGTGCTGCGGCCAGAGCGTCCCCGGGGCGGTGGCCAGGGGCCAGGTCGCCAGGACGACCCCGCCGACGAAGCTCGCGTAGAAGAGGAGCGCCGCCCGCCGCCCGAGCCGCGCTCGGCAGGCGGCCGCGGTCACCGTCTCGGCGGGACCCAGAGATCCGGCCACTGGTCGTTCCCCTCGTGGAACGTGAGGCGCACGGCGGCGTCCCAGGGGGTCCCGACCTCCCACACGAAGATCTCGTAGTCCGCCCGGTCGTGCTCGTGACCCTCGGCGGCGGCGCCCCACGTGAGCCACCGGCCGTCGTTCGAGAGCTTGGGGAAGTACTCGTGGCTGTAGGCGCCCGGCAGATCCATGAACACGTGCCGGCCGCTCCCGTCCGGCGGCGAGCCCATGATGCGGGTGCCGCCCTGGCCGCCCGGCTCCATCCAGAGCACGAGCCGGCCGTCGCGGGACCAGGTCGGCTGGCACGCCTGCTCGCGGGTGAGGATGGCGAGCTCGCTCGTCGCCGGGTCGAGGACGACCGCGCCCGAGAACCGGCCCTGGAGCCCGAAGGCTCCCGAGAAGCGGCCGCGCAGCCCGAAGCTGAGCCGCCGGCCGTCGGGCGCGAGCTCGACGTCGCCCAGCTCGCCCACCCCCGGGAAGCTCGCCGGGCCGTCCAGGAGGAGCGTCTCGCGCCGGGTCGCGAGATCGTAACGCACGATCCGCATCCCGCGCTCGAACACGATCCCGGCGCCGTCGGGGGTCCAGGTGGGGTGGTAGCCGCCGCTCGCGATCCGCTCCTCGCCGGTGCCGTCGGCGTTCATGAGCATCACGTCCCAGGCGGTGGGATCGCGAAAGGTGACCCACTCGCGCTGGCTCCGCAGGAAGACGATCCGCCGGCCGTCGGGCGAGAACCGCGAGAAGAAGTCGACGTTCGGATGGTGCGTGAGCTGGGTCACGCGGCGGGCGCGGAAGTCGATCAGGTACAGCTCGTGATTGCCGCTCCGGTTCGACGACCACACGAGCCGACCGTCGAGACGCTGCGCCAGCGCCTCGACCGCGTCCCGCTCCGCCCCGGTCAGCCCCCGGAGGCGGGCCCGGCGCGGCGCCCGGGGCGGGACGAGCTGCGCCCAGAGCCGCTCGGGCAGGTGCGCCACCGCGTCCGCGGGCGGCGGCAGGCGATCGGCGACCCGGGGCAGGGCCACCGCGAGGCCGCCCACGATGACGAGCGCCGCGAACACGAGGACCGCCGCGCGCCGCCGGGTCACAGTCGCCAGCCTACCCCCCGGGCTCCCGCCCTGTCCAACCGCACCGGGGCGAGGGAAGTCCCGACAGCCGGGTCCCGGGCGCCCGCCGCCGTCATCGAGGGCCCGCGTCGTCGTGCGCCGCCTCGGGCCCGGCGGGATCCGATTCCGCGGCCGGGGGCACGAGCTGGTTGAACAGGCTGGACTCGCGCTGGTAGAAGCCCTGCGTGTGGAACGAGTCGGCGAGGCGGAGGTGGCGATAGTCCAGGTGGTGGCCGAGCTCGTGGAGGAGCGTGCGGAGATACGTCCGGAAGGCGACGACCCGCCGCTGCCGCGCGGTGCGCATCCAGAGCTGGACCCGGGGCGCCCGGCCCCGTCGGTCCTCGGTGTAGAGGCCCTGGAGCTCTCCCCACCGGCCCTGGGGCCGCGCGGCCAGCACCTCGACCCGGCACGGCCCGACGTCGAACGCCCGCGTGAGCGCGGTGAAGAGCGCCTGCGAGGCCTCCTGGACGGCCAGGCGATCCTCGGACCGGAGCGCGGCCTCGAGGGCGGCCACGAGCGGGCGGAGCGCGGCGGCGCCGGGGAGCCGCAGGCCGGTGACGGCATCGCTCTGCCGGTAGACGCGCTGCTGGGCGCGGGTCAGGCGGTCGTAGTAGCCGAACCGCCGCCCTCCGGTGTCGGCATGCCGCCGGCGCGGCCGCCCGGGGCGGTCGGGCCCGACGCGCCCGGCCGCCCCGCCGCGGATCGACGCGGGGCTCAGGTCCTCAGAAGGTCTGCCGGCCGAGGAACGTCCACTTCCCATCCTTCACGACCAGGTAGACCTGGTCCTTGGCCTCGCGCTCGCGGTTGTCATTGAACGAGAACGTCCCGGTGACGCCCGGGAAGCTCTTGGTCGCGGCGATCGCGTCGCGGATGCCATCGCGGCTCGGGCCGGCCTTCTCGATCGCGCCCAGGATGATGCGGGCCGCGTCGTAGGTCGTGGCGTGGTACGGCTCGGGCTTCTCGCCGGGGTGGAGCTTCTGGTACATCGCGACGAACGACTTCACCACCGGCGCCGGGTCGTCGGCGTTGAACTCGGTGTTCACCGCCAGGCCCTCGGCGTTGCCCTTGCCCGCCAGCTCGATGAACTTGTCCTCGTAGAGTGTCCCGGTGCCGACCAGGGGCGCCGTGATCCCCAGGTTCCGGGCCTGGAGCGTCACCAGCGCACCCGTCGTGTAGTAGGTCAGGATCGCCAGCACGTCGGGGTTCGCGGCCTTGATCTTGGTCAGCTGGGCCTTGAAGTCGGTGTCCTGGTCGTAGACCACCTCCAGGGCGGCCACCCGGGCGCCGAGCTTCGCGAGCTCCTTGACGAAGTAGTCCTTCGTCTGGATGCCCCAGTCGTTCTGGACGTAGACGACCCCGACGTTCTTCTTCCCGAGCTTCTTGACCGTGTACTGGGCGAGGTCGGGGACGTACACCGAGATGGGCGACCACATGCGGAACATGTACTTGCCGCCCTGCTTGGTGAGGTCGGTGTGGGACGCCGACGGGGTGATCGTGGCGAGGTGGGCCTTCGTGTAGATGGGGATCGCCGCGAAGCACGCCGACGAGGAGTAGTGGCCGAGCACCGCCAGCACCCGGTCGTCGGACGCGAACTTCTGGGCGACCGTCGCGGCTTCCTTCGGATCCCCCTTGTCGTCCTCGACCCGCATCACGACCCTGCGGCCGTGGATCCCGCCGCGGGCGTTGACCTCGTCGGCAGCGAGCTGGGCGCCCTCGGCGAACTGCTTCCCGATCTGGGCCAGGTTGCCGGTCATCGGCGCGGCGACGCCGATCACCAGGTCCTGGGCGCCGGCCGGCGCCGCCGGCGCGACGAGCGCCAGGGTGGCGAGCAGGGCGGCGAGCGAGGGGAGCACGGGCAGTCTCATGATCGAGCGCCTCCTCTGGAGCTGAGGGTGGGGACGCGTCCCGGTCCGCCGACCTCGACGAGCCGCCCGCGGAGTACGACCGCGCGGACGGCCCGGGCATCGGCGAGCCGGCGCAGGGGATTGCCGGAGACCAGGACCAGGTCGGCCAGCGCGCCGGGCGCCACGCGGCCGAGGTCGGGGCGGCCCAGCGTGTCGGCGGCGGCGGCGGTGGCGGCGCGGAGCACCGCGGCGGGGGAGAGCCCGCAGGCGCGCAGCCGCGCCAGCTCCTCGTGGAACAGGAACCCGGCGCACGGCTTGAGGGCGTCGGTGCCGACCAGGACGCGTCCCCCGACGCGCGCCAGTGCCCCGACGAACCCCTGGTAACGGCCGAGACCTCGGACCCAGTAGGCGAAGTCGCGCGGCGACCAGCCGGCCCCGAAGAACCGCTGCCCGAGCCACGTCACCAGGTCCCGGCGCGCGCGGGGCGGCAGGCGGCGGGTGTCGGGATCGCGCCGGATCCGGGCCGAGTAGCGGCCCAGGATCGCCTCCATCCCCGCCAGCGTCGGCACGAGGTAGGTGCCGTACTTCACCATCTGGTGGGCCAGCCGCTCGAGCCGGCCCCGGTCTGCGGCCGCCCACAGGCGAGCGAGCATCGCCGAGCGCTCCGGGACGGAGCGGTAGCCCAGGAGCCGCGCCTCGGCGAGGACCCCGGGGGCCTCGGGCAGGCGCGAGGTGTTCTCGAGCCCGTCGTAGCCGACGGCCACCGCCTGGCGTCCGGTCAGGCTCCAGGTCTGGCCGGTGACCCCGAGCCCGAGCCGGTGCGCCTCGTCGACCGCCGCGCGCGCGACCTCGAGGGCGGGCTTCTGCGTGAGGATGATGCCGTCGACGCGGTACTCGCCCTCGAGCCGCTGGACCGCAAGCCGCGCCTCCGCCGCCGAGACCAGCGGCCAGGACATCGACGGGTAGTCCGGGGAGACGCCGTCCAGGAGCGGGCCCAGCGAGAACACGCGCGGCCCCGGTACCCGGCCGGCCTCGATCCGCTCCTGGAGGGCGAGGACGGCGTCGGGGTCGTTCCCGGCGTAGCGCACCGCGGTCACGCCGTTCGCCAGGTACTGCGCGGCCCCCAGCTCGGACACCAGGTGCGAGTGCATGTCGATGAAGCCGGGGAGGAGCGTGCCGCCGCGGCCGTCGAGGACCTCGGCTCCCGGCGGCGCGACCGGCGCGCCCACCACGACCTCGCGGACGCGGGCGCCCTCGACCACGACCGCCGCGCGCTCGATCGCGCGGTCGCCGGTGCCGTCGAACACCCGGACGTCCCGGATGACCAGGAGCCGCCCGTCCGGGCGGGCGCGCCGGCCGCCCGCGGATCCGCGCCGGGCGCGGCGGCTCATCCCGGCGGCGTCCCGCCGGCCGCGGCCAGGATGTCCGTCACCGGCGGCCCCCTCCGGCCGCGCGCAGCCGGCCGTACACCGCGGGGTTGACGACGCGGTCGGGCCACTCGCCCCGGAGCACCGCGGCGGCCTGGCGGCTGGCGACCCGCGCGGACAGGGCGCCCGACTCGGTCGACTCGCCGGCGGCGTGCGGCGTCGCGATCACGTTCTCCATCGCGAGCAGCGGGTTCGCCGGGTCGGTCGGCTCCCGCTCGAAGACATCGAGGCCCGCGCCGGCGATCCGGCCCTCGGCGAGCGCGCGGACGAGCGCCGCCTCGTCCACCACCCCGCCGCGGCAGCAGTTCACGAGGTACGCGGTCCGCTTCATCGCGCGGAACTCGCGGTCTCCCAACATGTGCCGCGTCCGCGCGTTGAAGGGCACCTGGATCGACACCCAGTCCGCCTGGCCGAGCAGGGCCAGGAGATCGGCCACCAGCGGGACGCCCAGCTCCCGCGGGACGTGCTCCTCGACGTGGGGATCGTGCGCGATCACCCGGAGCCCGAACGCCTGGAGCCGCCGGGCCAGCGCCGCGCCGATCGCCCCGAGCCCGATGAGGCCGGCCACGTCGCCGTCGAGCCGGGAGATGGGGCGGCCGGCCGGCCGGTCCCAGACGCCGGCCCGCATCGCCCGGTCGTACTGGACGAGCTTCCGGTTGAGCGCCAGGATCATCGCCGCGGCGTGGTTGGCGACCTCCAGGTGGCACATCCGGGCGGCGTTCGTGACCAGGATGCCCGCCCGCGTCGCGGCGTCCAGGTCCACCGACTCGAAGCCGTGGGCGAACCCGCAGATCGCCTGCGCCCGGTCCATTGCGCCGATCAGCTCGGC
Source organism: Candidatus Methylomirabilota bacterium (assembly GCA_035652475.1). Classification (GTDB taxonomy): domain Bacteria; phylum Methylomirabilota; class Methylomirabilia; order Rokubacteriales; family DASRDR01; genus DASRDR01. The sequence continues at coordinate 16,412 of DASRDR010000215.1, forward strand.
GTCGACCTTCAGGCCGCCGATCATGACCACGTCGGCCCCGCGGACGGCGGCCATGGCCTCGGGCTTGGTCCGGCACTCGACCCGAACGATCTCGACGTCGAGGCCGTCGAACGCCGGCGGCCAGAGGTCCCACGGGAAGAGCTTCGTCGGCGGGTGCACGAACACGAGACGGGCCTTCGGCACTGGGTGCCTTCCTTTCAGCCGGCGGTGGAGTAGGCGCAGCGGCCGATCGCGACCAGGGCGCCGCCCGCGTCGCGGAGCTCGACGTCGGCCACGCCCACCGTCCGGCCCACCTTGACGGCCCGGGCGACGGCGCGGAGCTCGCCGCGCCGGGCGGGGCGCAGGTAGTCGACTCGCAGGTCGATCGTCGGGACGGCGCGGCCCACCCGGGAGGCGATCGCGTAGTCGCCCGCGATGTCGATCAGGGCCGAGACGACGCCGCCGTGGAACCAGTCCGACCCGTCGGCCCGGCCGAGCTCGTCCCGCCACGGCAGGCGGAGCTCGATCAGCCCCGGGTCGCCCTGGACGAGCTCGAGGCCGATGAGCCGGTGGAAGGGCGACCGGTCGACGTCGAGCTCCATCGCGTCACCGGGCCGATTCGAGCGGGGGCAGCGCGGCGGCGCGACGCCTGAGCGCCGTGCGGTCGAGCTTTCCGGTCCCGCCGAGCGGCAGCCGGTCCAGGAAGACCACGCGCCGCGGGTGGGCGTAGGGGGCGCCGCGCTCCAGGAAGAACCGCTTGACCTCCTCCTCGCTCGGCGCCGCCGCTGGATCGCGCGCCACGACGTAGGCGATCGGCACCTCGCCCTTCGTCGCGTGCGGCGCCGGGACCACGCAGGCATCCTTCAGCCCGGGGTGGCGGAGCAGGACGTCCTCGACCTCCTTGGGGTAGAGGTTCTCCCCGGCCACGTTGATCATGTCGTCCTTCCGGCCCACGAAGAAGTAGTACCCGTCCCGGTCGCGGCGCATGAGATCCCCGGTGTGGAGCCACCCGTCGCGGATCTTGGCCGCGGTCACCTCGGGGAGCCGCCAGTAGCCCTTGGCCAGGCCGGGGTTCCGGGTGACCAGCTCGCCGACCTCGTCGGGCCCGCACTCGGTGACGCCGTCGGCGGTCGCGAGGATCCGGTTCCGGGCGTCGGCGACGTCGACCCCGCACGATCCGAGCTTCCTGAGGCCGTAGCGGGGATTCGCGATCGGGACCGGGCCGCCCTCGGTCAGGCCGTAGGACTCGGCGATCGGGGCCCCGAAGACCCGCTGGAACTCGACCAGGAGCTCCTCCGGCACCTCGGCCGAGCCGCACAGGGCGTACCGGACCGACCGCACGTCGTGGCGGGCCAGCGCCGCCGTCTCGGCCAGCATGAGCTTGTACATGGCCGGCACGCCGGTCAGGTACGTGGCGCGGTGGCGGTCGATGGCGCGGATCACCTCGACCGGGTCGAACCCCGGCAGGATGACGAGCGAGCCACCGGCCAGCAGGAGCGGCTTCACCGCGCCGATCATCGCGTTCTTGTGGTAGAGCGGCACCGCCACGATCGCCCGCTCGGTCTCGTCAAGGCAGGCCATCTTGCGGATGATGTCGGCGTTCCACACCTGGCCCCGGTGGGCCAGGAGCACGCCCTTCGGCTTCCCGGTCGACCCGGAGGTGTAGGGCTGCATGCAGACCGCGTCCGGATCGAGGCGCCGCCGGCGCAGGCGCGGGGCGGCCGCGGCCAGGAGGCCGTCCCAGGCGAGGCTGCCGTCCGTCGCCGGCCCGTCGGCCACGACGTGGGCGATCCGCTTGGCACCGCTCGCCAGGCGCCGCGCCCGCTCGGCCTGGTCGGCGCCGGCGACCAGCACCGTGGCCTCGGCGTCGTCCAGGACGTAGGCCAGCGCCTCGTCGCCCATGCGGATGTTCAGGGGGACGGAGACCGCGCCCAGCCGCATCGGCCCGAAGAACGCCGGGAGGAACCGCCAGTCGTTCGCGAACATGAGCGCGACCCGGCTGCCCGCCGTCACGCCGAGCGCCGCGAGCGCGTTCGCGACGCGGTTACACCAGGCGTCGAGCGCGCGGTAGGTCAGGACCGTGTCGCCCTGGATCACCGCCGGCGCGCCGGGGGTGAGCCGGAGGGGGACGTCGAAGAGGTAGCCGAGCGTGGCCGGCCGCATCGTCACGTCGGGCAGTGTACGCAACACCCGCGAGGAGCGACAAGGGCCGGCCGGTCGCGTCGCGACACCGGGCCCGCGACCGGCCGTGGCACCTCCTGGGCGAGACGCGCGAGGCTCCGGGCCGCGACCCGGCCTCGCGCCGCGCGACGCCTCGCGCCCGGCCGGCCGCCGGCGGCGCCGCGGTCCAGGGGAGGACGGGGGGGCCGCGAGGCGCCGCCAGCCCGGACGGCCCCGACTGCGGCCCGCTCGCCCGGTTGAACGTCGGGTCGGTGCACCGGACGGACGGGGCGGGTTCGCTCAGCTCTTCAGGCCGGTCGTCGAGATGCCCTGGACGTAGAAGCGCTGCAGAAGGAAGTAGAGGAGGAGCACCGGGAGGCTGGCGGAGACCGCGCCCGCGAGCAGCCGATCCCAGAACGTCACGAACTCCGTGATGTACTTCGCCAGGGCCACCTGGACGACCGTGTAGGCCGGCGACGAGGTCGCCACGAGCGGCCAGAAGAAGGCGTCCCACTGCCGGATGAACGAGAGCAGGCCCGCCGTCACCAGGGCGGGCTTGACGAGGGGCAGAGCGATCCGCCAGTAGACGGCGAACCACCCGCAGCCGTCGATGCGGGCCGCGTCCACCAGCTCCTGCGGCACCTCCTGGAAGAATTGCCGCAGGAGGAAGATGGAGAAGGCGTCGGCGATCGCCGGCACGATGAGCGCCCAGTACGAGTCGATCCAGCCGAAGCCCCGGACGACGACGTACAGCGGGATGACGATGATCTCGAGCGGCACCATGAACGTGACGAGCACCGCCGCGAAGAGCCAGTCGCGCCCGGGGAAGCGGAACCGCGCGAACCCGAACCCGGCCAGCGAGTTCACGAACAGCCCCGAGGCCGTGACGGCCGCGGCGACGAGGAAGCTGTTGGCCATGTACCGGCCGAAGCGGTCATGCACGAAGATGTACGTGAAGCCGGCCAGGGTCGGCTGCCGCGGGAGGAAGGTCCAGCGCGAGAGCGGGCGCGTGTAGCGGAAGATCTCGGCATTGTCGCGGAAGGCGGCGCCGAGGGTCCACAGGAACGGCAGGACGGTCACGACGGCGACCGACACGAGGGCGGCGTAGAGGAGGGCGGTCGTGAGCGGACGGCGCCGTCGCACGCCCCGGCTCAGTACTCCACCCGGGGGCGGAGCAGGCGGAACTGGAGGAGCACCACGAGCAGCATGAGCGCCAGGAGGACCGTCGAGACCGCGCTCGCGTAGCCGAGCCGGAAGTAGACGAAGGCGTTCCGGTACACCTCGAACATGAGCACCGTCGTGGAGTCGGACGGCCCACCCTGCGTCATGACGTACATGGGCGCGAAGAGGAGGAAGTTGATCGCCGTGTCGGCCACGACCACGAAGGCGATGGTCCGGGTGAGGAGCGGCAGGGTCACCCGGCGGAAGAACTGCCCCGCCGAGGCGCCGTCGATGAGGGCCGCCTCGCGGAACACGGACGGGATCGCCTGCAGCCCGGCCAGGAAGATGACCATCCAGTAGCCGACCCCCTTCCAGGTGACCATCGCGATGATGGCGCCCATCGCCTGGCGAGCGCTGACGAGGAACGGCTGGGGCGGGAGGCCCACCACGGCGAGCAGGCTGTTGGCCAGGCCGTTGTCGGGGTTGTAGATCAGGTCCCACACGATGCTGGCGACGACCAGCGAGATGACCGCGGGGACGAAGAAGATGGCCCGGAAGACGGCCACCCCGGGCAGGCGCCGGTTCACGAGCACCGCCAGCCCGAGCGACAGGACGACCTGGAGGGGCGTGACGATCGCGTTGAACACGAAGGTGTTCCGGCAGGCGCGCCAGAACAGGGGGTCGGCGAACAGCTCGCGGTAGTTCCCGAGCCCGATCCACCGGCGGCGCCCGGAGATCGCCTCGTAGTCGAACAAGCTCACCCAGAGGCCGACCAGGATCGGGTACAGCTTGAAGACGGCGAGCCCGGCCAGCGCAGGGGCCACGAACAGGTAGGGCCCGGCGCGCCGCGCCGCGTCCCCTCGGCCCCTCACGAGCGGCGGCCGGCTACCGGCGATAGCGGGCGATCGCGGCGTCGATGCGGGCGACCGCGGTGTCGAGCTCGCGCTTGGCGTCACCCCCGTCGATCACGTTGCGGATCGCCGTCCGCAGGAGGTCCTCGTACTCGCGCCACGCGGGGGTGGCCGGGCGCCGCACGGCGGTGTGGGTCACCTCGTACTGGAAGAGGCTGTTCGGGAGGTGCTGGAACTCGTCCGGGAACGCCTCGAACGTCGAGCGGCGCACCGGCGTGTAGTTCATGATCTTGAAGTTGTCCTTCGCCTGCGCCGCGTTCGTGTACGCGAGGGCCAGCGCGATCGCTTCCCTCGGATGCGGCGTCTTCTTGTACACGCCGATGTGCCAGGCCCCGGTGGGCGTCACCGGCTTCTTGAAGTACGGGTGCGGCGTCAGCGCCCACTTCGTCTGCGGGAAGAGACGGCGCAGGACGTTGACGTGCGGCGAGTTGGCCAGGAACATCGCCGCCTGCCCGCGACCGAACGCGTCGGGGATCGGCTTCTTCGGGCTCACGGCGTGCTTGTTGTAGAGGTCGCCGTAGAAGGCGAGGGCCTCGACGGCCTCCGGGCTGTTGAGGAACCCGGCGGTCCGCGAGCCGTCGGGGGCGATCACCTGGGCGCCGTTCGACTGGAGCAGCGGGAGGATCTGATACGGGCGATCGACCTGCTCGACCACGAACCCCCAGACCTGCGTCGTCCCGTCCGGGGCGCGCTTGGTGAGCTTCCGGGCGGCGTCGAGGAGCTGCGCCCACGTCCACCGCCGGTCGGGAGTCGAGGGAGGCGCGATGCCGGCCTCGCGGAGCATCTCCACGTTGTAGAAGACCGCCTGGCTCGACGAGGACCAGGGGATCGTCATGATCTTCCCGCCCACCGTCGCGATCTGCCGCTCCTGGTCCAGGAAGTCCTCCCAGTCCTTCCGATCGATCGCCTCGTCGAGCGGCAGCAGCACGTCCTGGTGGACGTACGACGCGACCAGCGGGCTGTCGACGTCGAGGACGTCCACCCCGCTGCCCGCCGCGAACGCGACCGAGAGCTTCTGGAAGAACTGGTCGAACGGGGTCTCGATGAACTCGACCGTCACGTTCGGATTCGTCTGCTCGAGGCGCTGGATCGCCAGGAGCGCCGCCTGGCGGCGCGGCTCGCCGCGCGCCACGCTCTGCCACTTGAGCGTGACCTTCTCCTGGGCCGGCGTGGCGCGGGGTCGGGCAGCGGCCGTGGCGGCGCCGAGGCCCAGCACGGCCTGCCGGGTGAACGAGCGACGCGTCATGGACATGATGCTTCCCTCCTCCTGGACGGGGTCGAGACCGCCCGCGCGAGGGCGGGGAGAAAGCGATCCATGAACCGGGGGACGTCGGCGGTGAGCGCCACGTCGACCGGGCCCCCCCGCGGCTGGCGGATGCCGCGGCCGAGGCCGGGCCGGTGGCCCAGGGTCAGGCCGTACGTCGCCTCACCCCGGAGCTCGACCCCGACCTCGAGCCGCTCCGTGCCCACGACCGCGCGGTCGACGGCGGCGACCACGGCCAGCGGGTCGTGCAGCCAGCACCCCGGGATGCCCCGGCGCGCCTGGACGTACCGGATCCACGGCTCCGCGAGCCGCCGGACGAAGCGGGCCGCGGGCGTGTCGGCGGCGGTGGCCGCCGCGAGATCGTCGAGCGTGAGATGCGTCTGCGTCGTCACGTCGAGGGGAAGCAACGTGAGCGGCGCGCCCGACGTGAGGACGACGTGGGCGGCCTCGGGATCGTTGGCGACGTTGAACTCCACCGCGGAGATCCCGGGGTGGCGGCCGGCGAGGTTGCCGCCCATGACGACGATCTCGCGGACGCTCGTCGCCACCCGGGGCTCGAGCAGGAGCGCGAGCGCCACGTTGGTGAGGGGCCCGATGGGCACGAGCGTCACCTCGCCGGGCGCGGCGAGGACGCGCTCGACGATGAACTCGGCCGCGCGCGCCGACGCGGGGCGTCGGCCGGACGCGGGGGGCGGGACGTCCCGCCACAGCTCGCGAGCGAGCGGATCGTCGCGCCGGGCGCGGAGGAACTCGGTGATCTCCGTCCGGTCCCGCACCAGGGCGCGGGCCGCGCCGGCGTGGACCGGGATGTGCGGGCAGGCCAGCACGTCGAGGGCCTGGAGCGCCGACACGAGCCCGTCGGCGAGCTCCACGTTCCCCGCCACCACGGTCACGCCCTCGATGCTCAGGGCGGGCTCGCCGATCGCGTAGGCCAGGGCGAGGATGTCGTCGACGTCGGCGCCGGGGACCCCCGCGCTGGGGTCGGTGTCGATGATGATCCGCCGCGGATGTGCGCTCACGGCCGCTCGCGGGGAGTCTACGCGGGAGGCTCGCGGCGCGGCAAGACCCCGATCGGCGCACCGGCTTAGGGTCGGATGACCACCTTGCCGATCACCTCGCGCCGCTCCATCGCCCGCTCGCCGTCGGCGGCCTGCTCCAGCGGGAGCACGCGATCCACCACCGGCCGGAGCCGGCCCGCGAACGCCAGCCGCGCGATGGTGAGGAGGTCGTTGTGGGTCCAGCCGTTCGAGCCCTGGATCGTCTGCTCGCGGCGGAAGAGATACCGGACGTCCGTCGCGCCGATCGGCCCCGAGGTGGCCCCGCTGGTCACGAGCCGGCCGCCCTTGCCGAGCGCGCGGATCGAGCGCTCCCAGGTGGCGGCGCCGACCGTCTCCACGATCACGTCGACGCCCCGCTTGCCGGTGAGCCGGCGGACGGTGACGTCCCATTCGACGTCCTCCGCGTAGTTGATGGTCGCATCGGCGCCGAGCTCGGTCGCGCGGTCCAGCTTCTCGGCGGTCGACGCGGTCGCGAGCACGTGGGCGCCCGCCAGCTTCGCGATCTGCACCGCGGCCAAGCCTACCCCGCCGACCGCCCCGTGGACGAGCACGTCCTCGCCGGGCCGCACCCGGGCGTGGGTCACCAGCATCCGCCACGCGGTGCCGAAGGTGATCGGCAGGCAGGCCGCCTGCTCCAGGGGGTAGCTGTCCGGCACCGGGATCGCCTGGCGCGCCGGGCAGCGGACGTACTCCGCGAGCCCGCCGGGGTCCATCTCGCCCAGCATGTGGACGCGCAGGCACTTCGGGACCTCGCCGTCCCGGCAGTACTCGCACCGGCCGCACCCCCACGACGGATTCAGCATCACCCGGTCCCCGACGCGAGGCGTCCGGACCTCGGCCCCCACGGCGGCGACCACGCCGGCGATGTCGCCCCCCGTGATGTGCGGCAGCGGGGTCGGCTCGCCCGGCATCCCCTCGCGCGTGAAGATGTCGAGCGGATTGAGGGCGCAGGCGTGGACCCGGACCACGATGTCGTCGGGTCCGGGGACCGGGTCCGGCCAGCGGGGCTCGTAGGTGAGGACCTCCGGGCCGCCGTGTCGATGGATGACGATCGCGCGCATGGCCTCCCTCGTCGGGCGGCGGGGTCAGGAGGGACCGCCCCGCGCGCGCCGCGCCGCCGCCGGCGCCGGGGCCCTCCCGCCGCCGGCGTCCGGGCCCCCCGGCGGCGGGGCGTCAGCGGCGGTCGGCCGCGCCCGTCGGCGCGGGCGCGGCGAGCCCGCCGCGGCGATCCGGATCGCCGCGGCCCCGCGCCAGCTGCGCCGCGACCAGGATGGCCTCGACCATGCTCTCCGGGTTCGCGGTGCCCCGGCCCGCGCGGTCGAAGGCGGTCCCGTGGTCGACGGAGACGCGCAGGATCGGCAGGCCCACGGTGACGTTGACCCCGGAGAGCGCCGTCCACGCCTTCCGGCCCTCGTCGTACCGGAACCCGAGCGCCTTCACCGGCGCGTGCCCCTGGTCGTGGTACATGGCCACGACGCAGTCGAACTCTCCGCCCGCCGCGCGGCTCATGATCGTGTCGGCGGGGTAGGGTCCGGTGGCGTCGATCCCCTCGGCTCGGGCGTCGGCGATCGCCGGCGCGATCGCTTGCTGCTCCTCATCGCCGAAGAGCCCGCCCTCGCCGGCGTGCGGGTTCAGGCCACAGACGGCGAGACGGGGCGCCGGCCGACCGAGCTCGCGCATCGCGCGGTCGCCGAGCCGGATCGTGCGCAGGACGCGCTCGCGCGTCACGAGCTCCGGGACCCGCCGGAGCGCGACGTGCGTCGTCACGTGGATGACCCGGAGCTCGCGTCCGATCAGGAGCATCGCGTAGGCGGTCGTCCCCGTCAGCTCGGCGAGGATCTCGGTGTGCCCGGAGTGCGGGACACCGGCCGCGGCGAGCGCCTCCTTGTTGATGGGGCCGGTCACGATCCCGGCGATCTCGCGCGCCTGCGCCAGCCGGACGGCCCGCTCGACGTACTGGTAGGCCGCGCGGCCGCAGAGCGCGCTGACGCGGCCTGGGGCGAACGCCGCCGGGTCGGCGTTGCCGAGGTCGAGGACGTCGATGCCGCCGGGCGCGAACCGGGCGCCGCCGACCTCGGCGACGGCGTGCACGGCCGCGTCGACGCCCGCCACGCGCGCGGCCGCCGTCACCACCCGCGCGTCCCCGATCACCAGCGCGCGCGCCTGCCGGCGCACCTCGGGATCGACCAGCGCCCGCGCCGCGATCTCGGGGCCGATGCCGGCCGGGTCGCCCATCGTGACCCCGAGTATGGGGCCGGTCATGCCGCCGTCGCGCAGAGCCGGGCGAGGGTGTGCGGATCCCCGAAGCCGCCGGCCTTCGTGACCGTGACCAGCCCGTCGAAGGGCCCGCCCCAGAGCGTCGCCGCCGCCAGCCCGGGCTCGACCTCCCCGGCCAGCAGGAGCCCGCCGGCCTCGAGCGCCTCGACGACCGCGATGGCGGTCTCGCCCCCGGTCAGGACGAGGGTGCCCGGCCGCGCCCGCTCGATCGCCCGCCGGGCGTCCGCCGCCAGACGCGCCGCGACGGCACGCCGCCGGCCGGGGTCGCTCGCCGCCTCGAGTCGGGGCGGGGCGAGCACGGAGACGTCCGCCTGCCCGGCGAGCCGGTCGAGCTGGCCGCGCGTGGCCGGGTGGGGAGTCCCGGCGACGATCAGGACCGGGCGCGCGAGCCGGACGCGGGCGGGCGCCGGCGGCGGGCCCGGCGCGACGTGCGCCGCGAGCGCGGCGGCCAGCCCGGCGGATCCGGCCAGGAGCACCGGCGCGCCATCCGCGGCCGCCGCGACGACGTCGAGCTCCCGATCGGTCTCCGCGTCGGCGACGAGCGCGCGACCGCCGGTCGCCAGGAAGCGCGCGATCCGCCCGGCGGCGGCGGCGCGGCCGCGGCGGACCGTCTCGAGCGGCATGCCGCCGACCGGCCGCAGCCCGGCGACCGCGAGCAGCGCCAGCAGGCTCGCCCCGGTGCGCGGCAGCTCGGCGCCCGGCATCGCCGCGGCATCGAGCAGGCGGCCCCCGACCCGCACCTGGCCGTCCACCACCGTCCGGGCCTGGGCGGGGAACGCCGGGGCGACCACGGCGGCCGCGAGTCCGGCGCCCTCGAGGATTCCGGCGAGCTCGGCCCCCACCGGTCCGCGGGCGGTCGAGTCCATCTTCTTGTAGAGGACGGTCGGCCGAGCGGCGGCCAGCGCGGCGGCCGCGGCACGGGCGCGAGCCCGCGCGAGGTCGGCCGGCACCGCGCGGGTCTCGGTGTCCACGACGCGCACCGCGGGCGCCGGCGGCCGGTCGGGGCGGGCGCCCGCGGGGCCCGGCACGACGACCAGCGTCGAGAGCCCGCGCGCCGCGAACGGGGCCCCCGCGTCGCACGCGCCCGTGAGGTCGTCGGCCTGGATCCCGAGCAGCATGGCGCCACCTTAGCCGCCGGCGGGAGGGGGGTCAAGGCGCGGCGGCCGCGGCCGCTACCAGACCCACGTGATCACGAGTCCGCCGGATGCCGCGAACATGCAGGCGGTGGTGAACCACCCCAGGGCGTTGATCGCGCGTCCGTTCAGACGATCGCCCATCACGTCCGGCCGGTTCGTCATCAGCATGATCAGGAGCATCAGCGGCGGCGTCGAGAATCCCTGGACGATGCCGGACCAGACCAGCGCCTTCATCGCGTTGAACCCGAGGAAGTTGAGGGCGATCGCCACGACGGTGACCGCGAGGATCGCCGCGTGGAAGCCCTTGGCCTCCCGCGGCCGGGCATCGAGGCTCGGGTGCGGCACTCCGAGCGCCTGGACCAGATCGTAGGCCGCGCCGGTCGTCATGACAGGGACGGCGAGGAACCCGACGCCGATGATCCCCAGCGCGAACAGGATTCCCGCGGCGTTCCCGGCGAGGGGCTGGAGGGCGCTGGCGGCCTGCGCCGCGGTCTCGACGTCAGTCTGTCCGGCCCGGTGGAGCGTCGAGGCCGTCGAGAGGATGACGAAGTACATGATCACGTTGGAGAAGAGCATGCCGAGCAGGATGTCGTGCTGGGTCCGGCCGAGCTCCTCGCTCGTCGTCCCCCGGCGCTGCGAGAGGCGCGTGCGCCCCATGGCGATCTCTTCCTCGACCTCCTCGTTGGACTGCCACGTGCAGAGGTAGGCGGACAGCGTGGTGCCGATGACCGCGACCAGCAGGGAGAGGGATTCGCGGTCGAGCTGGAGTCGCGGCGCCAGGGTCCCTGCAGGACCGACCACGGGTCCGGCCTCGCCAGGATCGCCGCGCCGACGTAGGCGAGCAGGGTGAGCGCGAGCCAGCGGAAGACATCCCGGATCAGCGTGTAGGAGCCCCAGAGCTGCAGGGCGACGATGGCGGTCCCGATGCCGACCACGAGCCATCCGGGCGGGATCGGGAGCAGGAGATGGAGTGCGGCCGCCATCCCGCCCAGGTCCGCGGCGGCCTCGATCGTGTTGCCGATCAGGACTCCCGCGAGCGCCGGGTAGAGTATCCAGCGGGGACAGTGGGCGCGGATCACGTGGAACAGGCCCGCGCCGCGACCTGGCCCAGCTTCGCCGGCAGGTACACGACCGCGAACATCATCGGCATCGTGATCGGGGCGGTCCAGAGGAACCCCGCCCCGAGCTTCGCGCCCGCGCTCGCATAGGTGCCGATCGCCGAGGGGTCGTCGTCCGCGGCGCCCGTGATCAGTCCGAGGCCGAGCGCCCGGACGACGCCGCGGCGCCCCGCGGGCGGCGGGGCGGCGCGCATGTTCCCCGCCTGCTCCGCCACCGTCTGGGCCGCCATGGACGGCGGTGAGGGTGCAGGTCGGGTGCCATCGACCTCGCCTCGATCCCGGGCCCGGCGCCCCCGTCGCGGCCCGCCCCCGCTCGGCCGGGCCGCGCCGGGCGGAGCGGCCATCGTCTCGGCGTCGTCCTGGGGGGCCCTGGTCGCCCGGCAGACGACGCCACGGCGGGTCGGCCGGGCTTGCGGGGCGACGCCGGCGCGCTGGGGCCGGGCCGGCGCGGTCCCGCTCGCGCCGCCCCGAGCGTCGCACCGTCTTCGAGCCGTCATGTTGGCCGCCTGCCGGGGCGGGCACCGCGACGCCGAGGCGCCGGAGGGCCGCCCGCGTCCCGGCCAGGAGCGGACGCCGACGGCCGTCGCGGGCGGCGCGTCGGGTGGCCGGCGGCGCCGGTCGGGCAGCGGGCGGAGGAACCTTGACACCCGGAACCCCGGACGGGCTAAATACCCCGAGCGACCGACCAGGAGGGCGTCCCGATGCCCCATCCGAGCCGCCGCGCGCTCTTGCGCGGGCTCGCCGCCGCGACCGCCGCGCCCGTCCGCCGGGCATCGGCGTCCGTCCCCGTCCTGCGCATCGCCCAGTGGGCGCACTACGTGCCCGCGTACGACGAGTGGTTCGACCGCAGCTTCGCGCGGCCCTGGGGCGAGCGGAACGGGGTCACCGTCGAGGTCGAGCACATCTCGGAGGTCGAGCTCCGCCAGCGGGCCAGCACCGACGTCGCGAGCGGGCAGGGGCACGATCTCTTCGGCTTCATCGCGCCGCCGGCCGCCTACCAGGCGCACGCAGTGCCGCTCACCGACGTGGTCACCGAGTGCGAGCGGCGGTTCGGGAAGCTCCTGGGCCTGGCTCACCGGGGCACCTACGACCCGCGCACGCGGCAGTACTTCGCGCTGGCGGCGAGCTGGGCGGCCGCGCCCCTCCACTACCGCGCGGACTGGTGGGCGGCGGCGGGCGTCCGGCCGGACACCTGGGAGCTCGTGCGGGAGGGCGCCCGCAAGATCCGCGAGAAGCAGGGCGTGCCGGCGGGGTTCGGGCTCGCGCCGGAGCCGGACAGCAACATGGCCCTCCGGGGGCTCCTGTGGTCGTTCGGTGCCGCGGAGCAGGACGAGGCCGGGAGGGTGGCGATCAATTCGCGAGCGGCCGTCGAGGCGGTGAAGCTCATGGCCACCATCTACCGCGAGGCCATGACGCCGGACGTGTTCATGTGGGACGCGTCCTCGAACAACCGCATGTTCATCTGGGGGCGGGCCTCGATCATCGAGAACGCGATCTCCGCGATGCGGAGCATGGAGAAGCACAACCCCGAGCTCGCCCGGTACGCGGCGCTCGCGCCGCCCGCCGCCGGCCCCGCGGCGCGCCTGGCCGGGGCCCACGTCCTGAGCTGCTACGTCGTCTGGCGGTCCTCGGACAAGATCGAGCTCGCCAAGCGATTCCTGCTCGACCTGGTCGCGGCCGGCGCCGACGCGTTCCGGGCGAGCGAGTTCTACAACCTGCCGACGTTCCCGGGCGCCGTGCCCAACCTGGAGCGCCTGGTGCGAGAGCGACCGGCGGGGCCGGACGGGGGACCGACCGACCGATACGCCGTGCTCGTTGGGGCTGACCGGTGGAGCTCGGTCGCCGGACACCCCGGCTACGCGACGGCGGCGATCGACGACACCGTGCAGCGGGGGGTCATCCCGGCCATGTTCGCGCGCGTCGCCCGGGGCGAGCGCAGCGCCGAGGAGTCGGTCCGCGAGGCCGAGGCCGAGATGCGGCGGATCTTCGCGCGCCGCGCGAAGTAGCCCCTCCGCGCCTCCCCGCGAGTTGCGCCCGCGCAGCCGCGTCTGTTACAACTGGCGGGGCGAGTCGGGATCACTGACGCGATGACGGATCTCTCGTTCCTGGTGGCGTTCGCCGGTGGGCTGTTCTCCTTCCTGTCACCGTGTGTCCTGCCCCTCTTCCCCTCCTACCTGTCGTTCATCACCGGGATGTCGCTCGAGCAGCTTCAGTCCCCGGCCGGGGACGGCGGGCGCTGGCGGGTCCTCGGCCACTCGCTGGCGTTCGTGCTCGGCTTCTCGATGGTGTTCATCGGCATGGGCGCCTCGTTCAGCGCGCTGGGCCAGGCGCTGTTCGACTACCGGGACCGGATCCGGATCGGCGGGGGCCTGCTCATCATCGTGTTCGGGTTGTACATGTCCGGCGTCCTGCGCCTGGGGCTCCTCGGGCGCTATCTCCAGCCGCGGCTTCGCTCGAAGCCGGCCGGGCTGGTCGGCTCCTGGCTGGTCGGGGTCACCTTCGCGGTCGGATGGACCCCCTGCGTCGGCCCGATCCTGGGCTCGATCCTCTCGCTGGCCGGCACGGCGGAGACCGTCACCACCGGGGTGACGCTCCTGTCGGCGTACTCGGCCGGCCTGGCGCTGCCCTTCCTGCT
>DASRDR010000216.1:0-8545 GCA_035652475.1 Candidatus Methylomirabilota bacterium
CGCTCGGGCGAGGGGTTCTGGCGGCGGCTGTTCGCGTGGTGGATCGTGGCCGTGGCCAGCCAGAGCAGGCGGTCCTGGATCCGGAGGAGGATCCGGCGCTCCTCGTCGGTGAGCCGGGCGGGGGCGCGAGCTGGGTCCACCGGGCGGTATCTTATCGTGCGGAGCGCGGCCGCGACGACCCGCCGACCGGGCGCGGTCCGCGCGCGGCGGCGGCGGGGCTCCGCCCCGGCGCGGGACGCCGGCGTTGACGCCCGAGACCCTCACGGCGCGGCCGGCCTTTCCGGCCAGCCCGCCCACGCGCGGCGATGCGCGGGAGGAGCGGTGGAGGCGGGCGGCGCGGCCGGCGTCGGCCGCCCGGATGGACACGCGCCCGGTGGCGCGACCCGGCCCGAGAAAGGAGCTCGAGCATGGCGACCCAGCGTCCGCCGGACGCGGCGGCCGGCATCCGGCGCGGACTCACCCACTACGGCGACGCGGAGTTCAGCCTCTTCGTCCGCGGCGCCTATGCCCGCGGCGGCGGTCTCACCTCCGAGGACCTGGCCCGCCCCGTCATCGGGCTCGCCCAGACCTGGAGCGAGTTCAACCCGTGCCACCGCCACCTCCGCGAGGTCGCCGAGGCGGTCAAGCGCGGCGTCTGGCAGGCGGGCGGCCTGCCGCTCGAGTTCCCGACGATCTCCCTCGGCGAGATCTTCCTCTCCCCGACCAGCATGCTGTTCCGCAACCTCATGGCCATGGACACCGAGGAGATGATCCTCGGCCAGCCGATGGACGGGGTCGTGCTCCTGGGCGGCTGCGACAAGACCCTCCCCGCCCAGCTCATGGGCGCCGCCAGCGCGGACCGACCGGCGATCGTGGTCACCGCCGGACCGATGCTGACCGGGCGGCACGAGGGCGCGCGGCTCGGTGCCTGCACCGACTGCCGCGGGCTCTGGGCCGAGCACCGGGCCGGCCGGCTCGACGCGGCGCGGCTGGAGGCGATCCAGGGCGAGCTCTTCCCGTCGGCGGGGACCTGCATGGTGATGGGGACGGCCAGCACCATGGCGGCCCTGACCGAGGCGCTCGGCATGACGCTCCCCGGGATGGCCGCGGTCCCGGCGCCGCTCGCGCGCCGGCTGCGCCTCGCCGAGGCCGCCGGCCGGCGGATCGTCGCGATGGTCCGGGAGGACCTCCGGCCCTCGCGCATCCTCACCCCGCCCGCGTTCGAGAACGCCGTCCGGGTGCTCATGGCGCTGGGCGGCTCGACCAACGCCGTGGTCCATCTGACGGCGATCGCGGGCCGGGCCGGCGTCGCGCTCACGCTCGACGACTTCGAGCGACTCTCGCGCTCGACGCCCATGATCGCCGACGTGCGGCCCTCGGGCGCGCACCACATGGAGGACCTCGCGGAGGCGGGCGGGATCCCGGCCGTCATGAAGGTGCTGGCCCCCCTGCTCCACGCCGACGCGGCGACGGCCACCGGCCAGCCGCTCGCCGCGGTGCTGGACGGCATCCCCCCGCCCGGCGCCTGGCAGGATGTCGTGCGGCCGCTCGAGCGACCGCTCCGCCCGGAGGGCGGCCTCGCCATCCTCCGCGGGTCGCTCGCCCCCGACGGCGCGGTGCTGAAGGTCTCGGCGGCGACCCCGGCCCTCCTGCGACACCGCGGGCGCGCCTGCGTGTTCCGGGACCTCGGCGACCTCGCGGCCCGCGTGGACGATCCCGCGCTCCCGGTCACCGCGGACAGCGTCCTGGTCCTCCAGAACGCGGGGCCGGTCGGCGGGCCCGGCATGCCGGAGGCCGGCTCGCTCCCGATCCCGCGCAAGCTCCTGGCGGCCGGGGTCGCGGACATGGTCCGGGTCTCGGACGCCCGGATGAGCGGGACCGCGGGGGGCACGGTCGTGCTCCACGTCGCCCCGGAGGCGGCGGTCGGAGGGCCGCTCGCCCTCGTGCGCGACGGTGACCTGATCGAGCTCGACGCCCCGGCGCGCCGGCTGGACCTGCTGGTCCCGCCGGAGGAGCTGGCCCGCCGGCGCGCGGCATGGCGGCCGCCCGCGCCGGCGCCGGGCCGCGGCTACCGCCGCCTGTTCGTCGAACGGGTGCTCCAGGCCCCGGCCGGGTGCGACTTCGACTTCCTGGTCGCCGACGCCGGACGCCCGGCCGCGTCCTGAGGCCGCGCCGGCACGGATCCGCGGGACCGCTCCGGTCCCCGCGCGCCCCGCCGGCGGGATCCCGCGCGCGCCGCGGGGCATCCCGCCGGCATCTCGAGGGCCCCTGGGCGCTCCTGCGCCGACTGCCGGGTCCGCTCGCGGCAGGCCACCCGGGCTCGCCCCCGCGGGGACCACCGGCGTCCAGCCGCCGGCCGGTCAGCACCCGTCGGGCGGGACGGCCAGGAGCCGCACCGCGAGCGCACCCAGCCCCAGGAGGCTCACCCCGCAGATCGCCAGGAACGTCCGGTGCCAGCCCGCGTCGACCAGGGGGCCGAAGAGCGCGGCCCCGATCGCGCCGCCCATGAAGAGCCAGAACGCGAACAGGGCCACCGCCGTCCCCCGCGCCGCGGGGACGATCTCGGTCGCCCGCGTCTGGAGCGTCGTGTGGAGGGCGATGTAGCCGAACCCGAGCATCGCGATCGCCGCCGCGAAGACGGCGATCGGCCCGGGCACGATCATCAGCAGGTAGCCGCCGCCCTTGAGCGCCGCGCCCACCGCCGCCAGCGGGCGCTCCCCCACCCGGGCCCGGATCGACGCGAGCGAGATCCCGCCGGCCAGGGTGGCGGCGCCGTAGAGCGAGAGCAGGAGCCCGACCTCCAGCGCGTTCAGGCCGAAGCGGGCGACCGCGACCGCCCCCAGGTAGGTGAAGCCGCCCCAGAGGAACAGCCCCTCCAGGCCGACCAGGAGGTAGAGCGCGCGCGCCGTCCGGTGCCGGAGGACGACGCGGTACCGGCCCACCCCGCGGGCGGCCGCCGGCTCGACCACCTCCCGCTCGGCCCGGAACAGCAGCAGCGCCGGCGCCAGCGCGACCAGCCCCGCCCCGGTGAACAGCACCCGCCACGACACGAAGTGAGCGATGGTGCCGCCGATCGCGGCCGAGAGCCCCTGGGCGACCGAGGTGATCGCCGCGAACCGGCCGATGGTCGCCTGGCGCGCCCCGTAGGGGACGGAGGCGCCGATGTGGGCCAGGGTCAGCGGGATGACCGCGGCGGCGAACATGCCGGTGAGGAACCGCACGGCGTCGAGCACGAGCACGTGGCGCGCCTGCCCGGTCAGGAGCGACCCCGCCGCGAAGCCGATCGCGGCCAGCCGCACGACGGGGATCCGGCCCAGCCGGTCGGCGAGCGGGCCGTACACCAGCTGGCAGAGGCCGTACGGCAGCATGTAGAGCGTCATCGCCAGCCCCATCGCCGCGATGCTGGTCCGGAGCGACTCGGCCATGCTCGGCAAGAGCGGGGTCATGAGCCGCACGTCGACCTGGACGAGGAACGCGAGCGCGGTGAGGAGGAGGAGCGGAGCCGGCCCGGCGCGGCGGCCGGCCCGGCGGCCGGCGGTCAGCTCTCGGGCGGGGGAGCGCCGCTCCTCCCCCCCACCCTCGCGGCGCGATCGGGCTCCGGGCCCGGACCGGGCGTCCCGCGCGCCGGCACCCCCGGATCGACCGGCCGCGCCGCGACCCCGTTCACGCGCCAGGCGCCCCCTTCGTCGACCATCTCGTAGAGCGCCTCGATGGCGTCGCCGTCCTGCCCGTCGACCCGCACCGCGACGAGGCCACGGTGGGGACCGAGTCGCTCGACCCGGCGCACCGTCGCCCGGGCGGAGCGGGCGATCGGCGCGTAGCCGCGCGTGACCATCTCGCGGAACGCGTCGAGCCCGAACTGGGCCTGGATCGCCGACGAGGCGAAGGCGTAGGCGCCGGCCCAGTCCCCGCGCCGGAACGCCGCCAGCTGCTGGAGCACGGCGTCGACCATGGCGCGGTCCTGGGGCGACGCGGGGCCGGCGAGCGCGAGGAGCGCGAGCGCCAGCAGCGCGGCCGCCGCCCCTCGCGCGGCGGACCGGCGGTCCGGGGCGTCGCTCACGCGAGCGCGCCTCGACCCTGCCCTCCGCGAGGCCCCGGCGACGGCCCCGGGGCGCGCCGTCCCCCGCCGGTCGGGCGACCGGGGACGGCCGCGGCCACCTGGCACCATGGGGCGATCAGACGCCCTGGACGGAGTAGCCGCCGTCGACGGGGATGGCCGTGCCGGTGACGAAGTCCGACGCCGGACTGGCCAGGAACACCGCGATCCCGGCGTGGTCGTCCGGGCTCCCCCACCGCCCGGCCGGGGTGCGCGCCACGACCCGGTCGTGGAGGCCGGGGACCTGCTGACGGGCCTGACGGGTGAGCTCGGTGTCGATCCAGCCGGGCAGGATCGCGTTGACCTGGATGTTGTCGCGCGCCCACGCGGTGGCCATCGCCTTCGTCATCTGGACCATGCCGCCCTTGCTGGCGGCGTACGGGGCGGTGAACGGGGCGCCGAAGATCGACATCATCGACCCGACATTGATGATCTTGCCGCCTCCGGCGCGCACCATGTGCGGGTAGGCGGCCTGGGCACACATGAAGGCGCTGGTGAGGTTCGTGTCGAGGACCGTGTGCCACTCCTCGACCGTGTACTCCTCCGGACGCTTGCGGATGTTCGTCCCGGCGTTGTTGACCAGGATGTCGAGCCGTCCGAAGCGGTCCACGGCCTTCTGGACCATCTCCCGGCACGAGGCCTCGGACCGCACGTCCACCTTGACCATGAGCGCTCGCGCGCCGGCGGCCTCGAGCTCCTTCACCGCGTCCGTGCTCTTGCCGACGTTCCGCGCCGCCAGCACGACCGCGGCGCCGGCCCGGGCGAGCCCCCGCGCCATCCCGAGGCCGATCCCGCCGTTCCCACCCGTGACGATCGCCACCCTGCCGGTGAGGTCGAAGAGCTTCATGTGGTCTATCTCCCTGTGGCGGTCCCGACCGAGCCGCGGAGGCGAGGGTCGAGAGTGTCGCGGAGGCCGTCCCCCAGGAGGTTCAGGCTGAGGCCGGCCACCGTCAGCGTGATGCCGGGGAACAGGCTCACCCAGAACGCCTCGCGGATCACGTTCTTGCCGCTGGCGATCACGTTGCCCCACGATGGGACGTAGGGGGGCACGCCCACCCCCAGGAACCCGAGGATCGCCTCCGCCAGCACCGCGTAGGCGAAGATGAAGGTGCCCTGGACCAGGAGCGGCGCCATGCAGTTCGGCAGGATGTGCCGGAGGGCGATCGCCAGGTCCCGGCGCCCGAGCGCCCGGGCTGCCTGCACGTAGTCCAGCTCGCGCAGGCTCAGCACGGTGCTGCGGACCAGGAGCGCGGTCCGCGGCATGTAGACGAGCGACAGCGCGAGGATGACGTTCCAGACCCCCGGGCCGCGGGCGGCCATGAAGGCGATCGCCAGCAGGATCGCGGGGAACGCCATGAGGCCGTCCATGACCCGCATCACGAACAGATCGAGCCGGCGATAGTAGCCGGCCACCAGCCCGATCAGCGTCCCGGCGACCGACGTGAGCACCATGGTCACCCCGCCGACCAGGAGCGACACGCGGCTGCCGTGGACCACCAGGCTGTAGACGTCGCGCCCGAACTCGTCCGTCCCGAGGAGGTTCGCCCGGCTGGGCGGCCGGAGCCGCTGGGCGGGGTGGAGGCGGGTCGGCACGTGCGTCGCCACCTGGTCGGCCAGGAGCGCCGCCAGCAGGAACACGAGGAAGAGGCTCGCCCCGACCACGACGTTGCGATTGCGGAGGAGGCGGCGGACCCAGCGGATCCGCGGCGCGGTCGGCTCGATCGCCGGCACCGCCGGGATCTCGGCCAGCACCTTCTCGACGGCGGCGTCGGTGGTCGCGCTCATCGCGGGGGGCGGCAGGCCGTCAGTCGTAGCGGATCCGCGGGTCGATGAACGCGTAGACCATGTCCACCGCGAGGTTGATCAGCACGTAGGAGGCCGCGGTGACCAGCACGACGCCCTGCACCACCGGGTAGTCGCGCCGGAGGATCGCCGAGATGATGAGCCGGCCCAGGCCCGGGATGTTGAACACGATCTCGGTCACGACCGCGCCGCCGATGAGGATCGCCATGGTGACGCCGACCACGGTGACCACCGGCACCAGGGCGTTCCGGAACGCATGGACGTACGCGACGGTCCGCTGGGGCAGGCCCTTGGCCCGCGCCGTCCGGACGTAGTCCTGGTGCAGGACCTCGACCATGCACGACCGGGCGATGCGCGCGATCAGCGCGGACTGGTTGAATCCGAGGGAGACCGCCGGGAGCACCATGTAGCGCACGGCCGCCCACGGGTCGCTCCACACCGAAGCGTACCCGGCCGCGGGCAGCCACCCGAGCCGCACCGCGAACAGGTAGATGAAGTTCAGGCTGAGCCAGAACCCCGGGATGCACACGCCCAGCAGCGCACCCAGCATCAGCAGGCGATCCCACCAGGAGCCCTGGTGCGCCCCGGCGACGATGCCGGACGGCACCCCGATCAGGACCGCCACCAGCAGCGAGGCGGTCATCAGCACGATCGTCGGCTCGGCGCGCTCCCAGAGGGCCTGGGTCACCGGCCGGTCCAGGAAGTACGAGCGCCCCAGATCGCCGCGGAGCAGGCGGGCGTAGAAGAGGAGGAGCTGCTCGCCGATCGGCCGATCGAGCCCGATCACCTTGCGGGTCGCCTCGACCTGGGCCGGCGTCGCGTCGGGGCCGAGCATCACCGCCACCGGGTCACCGGGGATCAGGTGGATCAGCAGGAAGACGACCGTGACGACCACGAGCATCACCGGGATCAGGGCCAGGAGCCGCCGCACGAGGTAGGCCGTCATCGAACCGCCGGCGGCGGGGGCCGCCTCACCGCCGGCCCCCGCCGCGCCTCGGGATCACCGGGCGATTACTTCTCCAGCCAGGCGTTGTAGATCCGGATGCGCTCCGTCTTCTCGTTGAAGTCGCGGACCTTCTTGGACGCGGCGCGGAGCCCGAACAGGTCGCCGTACCGGATGACCGGGACCTTCTCGTAGAAGACCCGGTGCATCTGCTCCCAGAGGGCGAATCGCTTCTTGTAGTCCGTCTCGCGGATCATCGCCGCCTTGATGCTCTGGATCTGCTCGTCGCAGGTCCAGCCCGGCCAGCTGCAGCTCAGCACGTTGGAGTTGGTGGGGTCGTACTGCGGCCCGATCCCGGTGGTGAACGCGTCGTACTCCTTCGGGTTGTTGCGCCGCTTCACCAGGGTGGCCCAGTCGACGACCTGCAGGTCGATGTTGAACCCGACGTCCTCGAGCTGCTGCTTCGTGACCAGCGCGAAGTCGTACATCCACTTGTACTCCTGGGTGGTCATGAAGCGCACCGGCTCGCCCTTGTACCCGGACTCCTGCAGGAGCTTCTTCGCCTTCTCCTTGTTGTGCTCGTTCCACGGCAGGCCGGGCACGTTCACGTGCCAGGCCGCGATCTCCTGGTGGATCAGGTTGTAGTCCATCCGGTAGAACTCGGACCGGCCGGCCGCGACGGTCTTCATGATCGGCTCGATGTCGATCGCCGCCTGCCACGCCTGGCGGAGCTTCTGGTTCGTCATCAGGCCCTCCCGCTTGTTGAGGACCGCGACGAGCCAGTAGTACATCTTCGCGATGATCGGCCGGGCGTTGGGGCTGTTCTTCAGCCGATCGTACGCGTCGGCGTTCAGGTCGTCGGCCAGCTCGAGCTCGCCGGTCTCCATCTGGGCGACGCGCGTCGCCACGTCCGGGACCGGGATCCAGTCGATCTGGTCGATGTAGGCGATCTTCGCCCCGCCGTACCCGTTCCGCTTCTCGCTCCGCGGCTTGTAGTCGTCGAACCGGACCATGCGGATGTAGCGGTCCGGCTTCCACTCGACCAGCTTGTACGGCCCGGTCCCGATGAACTCGGTCACCTTCTCCTGGGGCGCGAACTTCTCGGCGATCTCCTTGGGGTAGATCGCGGCGAAGTTGTTGGGCACCGCCAGGTTGATGTTGACGATCGAGACCTTCTCCTTGAGCTTCAGCTCGACCGTGTACTTGTCGACCCCGCGGAGCCCGGCCACGTAGGTGAAGAGGTCCTTGCCGTAGATCGACTGCTTGCTCCAGCGGTTCAGGGAGGCGACCACGTCGTCGGAGGTCATCTCCTTGCCGTTGTGGAACTTGATCCCGCGCCGCAGCTTGAAGGTGTAGGTGAGGCCGTCGGGCGAGACCGTCGGCATCGACTCGGCGAGCATCGGGATGGGCTTGTTGTCGTCGTCGAGGGTGAGGAGCCCCTCGTAGATGTGGTTCGTGAGCGTCTCGGTGATGCTGGCCGTCGTCCAGTGCGCGTCCAGCGTCGGCGGCTCCCCCAGGTTGCCGACGCGGATCGTCCCACCCTTGCGCTGGGCGTCGGCCACGAGCGCCCCCGAGCCCAGCCAGAGGGCCACGACGGCCGCGCCGATGATCATCCGAGTGATCCGGTTGGTCATGCTCTACCTCCCGCGTGTCTGGAGTGGAGTCGCTCCGCTCGGAACGGCGCGCGGCCGACGCTCCGGCTCGGGACCGGGAACGGTGACGCC
>DASRDR010000217.1:0-6182 GCA_035652475.1 Candidatus Methylomirabilota bacterium
CGCCCCCATTGCCATCGCCCTTGGCGAGAGCCTCGTGGACGCTCAAGCCGGAGTCCGACCAGCGAAGCGTGGTGGTGGACAGAGCGACGGCGATGACCAGGAGCAGCGTCAGAGGACCGCGGAGATGCCTGCTCACGAGAGTGCGGGCGTCACGCCCGTCACACGCTCGTGCAACGCCAGTACCACGGGCACGATCGATCCCGAGGAACTCGGGGTGGGCCGCCGCCCTCCGTCGCGCCGCACGGGACGGCGCGCATCGGGCCTTGCGGCCGTCGGGGGCGAGACACCCGCGACGAGGGGACACGTTGGCGACAGCCTGACTGAGGCGGCGTCAGCTCGACCGCGCGTTCCGGTCGCGTTTTTACCGTGCAGAGTCTTCCATCGGACGCCGGCACAGGGATTGAAGGTTCCGGAAACCCCGCATGCTGGATCCTGGCTCGCGACCCGATGCGAACGCCCGGGCACGCTCCCGACAGGAGGGCGCGCCGGCAGGCCACGCCCACCGCTGCGAGCGACGCCATCGCTGGTTCCACCCCGGGCCGGCCGCCGAGGCGTGTACGCTCCCCCGCGACGACGGAGTCCGCGGCGGGACAGCGGTCGAGTCCGCGGCGTGTCCGGTTTGCACCGGGCGTGACGAGCTCCTCGTCCGGCCGCTGCACGAGCACCAGTGTCCGCTCTGCGAGGCGACGTGGCGGCACGCGGGGCGCTGCCTCGACGGGCCCCCCGCCTGCTGTCCGTGGTGCGTCCCCGCGCCCGGCGAGCGGCCCCTGCCGGCCGGTGACCGCGGCGTCCATCGGCACGCGTGCCCGGACTGCCGCCGGCGCTGGCGTCACGAGGAGCCGTGCACGGCGCCGGCCTGGGTCGACATCACCGGCTGCACGTGGTGCGCGCACGCCCGGCGCCGCCGTCAGCGCCGGCGCCGGGCGACGCTCGGCGCCGTGGCCGCGGGACTGCTCGCGCTCCCGGCGCTGTGGACCGCGCTTCCGCGGCCGGGTCCCGAGCGGGAGGGCGCGGCGCCGCCGAGTCGCGCCACGACGCACCCGGCCGCCGGCCCATCCTCCGGGCAGCCGGACCCGACCGCTCCCCCGTCGCGCGCGGTCGCCGCCGCCCGGCTCCCCGATCGGGAGACCGCCGCGCCGCATCGCGAACGGGACGCCCCCGCGCCCGGCCCCGAGTCGCGCCCGGCGCCCACGCCCGCCGCGCCCACGGTTTCCGCGCCGGCGGCAGCCACGTCGACTGCGGGACCGGCGCCAGCTGCGCCGCCACCACTCGCGAACCCGACGCCGAGCGCCGTCGCCGCCGCGCCGCCGAGCGATTCGCACGGGCCTGCGCCCGTCGCGGGACGCAGCCCACGCGCGACCCCGCCCGCGCCGGCCGAACCGGCGCCCGCGACCCGCGGCACGACCACTGCGACGCCGGCACCGGCCGACGCGGCAGCGGCGGTCCCCGCGCCGCCGAGCACTGTCGCCACCGCCCCGTCGAGCGATTCGCATGTCGCCGCCGACCCGGGCCACTCCCCGCCGACCGCTGCGACGACTCCCGCGACGCCGGCACCGGCGGACGCAGCGGCGACGGTCCCCGCGCCGCCGAGCGCTCTCGCCGCCGCCACGCCGAGCGCCGTCCCCGCCGCGCCGCCACCGGCGTATGGGCCGGGCGCACCGGCCGAGGGGAGCCCCATCCAGGGCGCCGGAGCCGGCTCGCTCGCCGTCCGCGGCGCCCCCCCACCCGGGGCGCCCGGCGGGCCGCTGGCCATGCTCTGGCCCTCGGGCGACGCCGGGCCGCCACCGGCCCCGGGCGGCCCCCGGGCCGCCAGGCCCGAGCGCGCGGCGTCGCCGGCCCCGAGCCCCCCGCCCACGGCGCTCCCCGCCGACGCCGAGCGATCGATCGTGCGCGTGACCTCGTTCGACGCTGGCGCCGGGACGCCGCCGGATCGCCCGCGCGCGGGATTCGGGTTCGTGGTGGATCCGCGCGGTTACGTGCTGACGCACGACCGCGTCGCGGGCAACGCGGGCATGCTCGAGGTCGCGCTCGCCGACGGGCGGCGGCTCGCCGTCCGCCAGGTCTGGCGGGATCGGCTGGCCGGCGTGGCGCTCCTGAAGATCGACCTGGACGGAGTGCCGGCGCTCCCGCTGGGGAGCTCGGCCGAGCTCCGCGTCGGGGACCGGGCGATCGCGCTCGCCGCGCCGCCCGGCAGCCGGGCCACCCCGCGCTGGGTCACCATCCGCGCGACCGGCGCGGCGGTGGGGGGAGATCTCGCTTTCGACATCCCGCTCGATCCCGCCAGCGCCGGCACGCCGCTGCTCGACCCCCGCGGCCGCGTGGTGGGCATCGCGGCGACCGACCCGGGCGCGAGCGACGGCGGGGCCGGCGGGCGGGCGATCCCGATCGACCGGGTCAAGCCGCTGCTCCGCCGGACGCGAGCCGGCGGGACCATCGAGGCCGTCTCGCCGGTCGAGACGTTCCGCTGACCGCCGCGACGGCCGGTTGCCGACGCGCCGCGGCCGCGTCCCGCCGATCCGCCGCCCGGGGGACCCCTCGCCACGCTCACGCCGGGCCGGCGGGCGGCCCGGCACGGCGGGGCGCGGCGAGATCAGGCGGGGCGGGCGTGGATCGCGGCCAGCTGCGGTTTCACCTGGGTGGCGTAGCAGTCCTCGCAGATGCCGTGGGTGAACTCCGTCTCGGTGCGGCTCGCGACGTACCGCTCGAGCGTCATCCAGCTGCTGCGCGCGTCGCGGATCCGGCGGCAGTACGAGCAGATCGGGAGCAGGCCCTCGAGCTGGCGGAGCTCCGCCTGGAGGCCCAGGATCCGCTCGGCGACCCGGAGGCGCGCCATGAGCTGGTCGACGTCGAACGGCTTCGTCATGAAGTCGTCGGCGCCGGCCTCCATGCCCTCCAGATAGCTCCCCCTGCCGCCCAGGACCGTGAGCATGATCACGTAGGTGTACCGCGGCCGGTGCTCGGCGCGGATCATCCGGCACACCTCGAGCCCGTCGACCCGGGGCATGATCCAGTCCAGGATCACCACCGGGGTCGGCTCCGCCTGGAACCGCTCCCACGTCTCCTGCCCGTCGCTCGTCTCGACCACCTCGTGGCCGAGCTTCGTCAGGACGCGCTGGAGGTGCAGCCGGGACACGGCGTCGTCGTCGGCGATCAGCACTCGCATCGGACCTCCCCAGGTCTCTCGGCCATCACCCGGCGGCCTGCGGCACCCCGTGCGGGAGCAGGCGCGCGATCGCCCCGTAGAGGGCGTCCGGCGCGATGGGCTTCGTCAGGTAATCGTCCATCCCCGCTGCAAGACAGCGCTCGCGGTCGCCCTCCAGCGCGTTCGCGGTGAGCGCGATGATCGGCACGTGCCGCTCCGTCCCCGCCTCCGCTTCGCGGATGCTGCGGGTCGCGGCGAAGCCGTCCATCCCCGGCATCTGACAGTCCATGAGCACGAGGTCGTACGGGGCCCGCCCGAGCGCCGCGATGGCCTCCCGGCCGTCGGCCACCGCGTCGGCCCGGAACCCGCGCTTCTCGAGGAGCCGCACGACCAGCTTCTGGTTGACCGCGTTGTCCTCGGCGACCAGGAAACGCAGGGCCTGGGGGCCCCGACCCCCCGGGCCGGCGCCCGGCGCCCCCGGGACGGCGAGAACGGGGGTCGCGAGCAGGCCGGTCAGCCGGTCGAGGAGCTGGCCGGCCCGGACGGGCTTGTGCAGGTACGCGGCCACCCCCGCCGCCCGCGCGGCCGCCGCCTCGCCCTGCTGCCCCCAGGAGGTCAGCAGGACCAGGCGCGTGGGGGCGATCGACGGGTCGGCCGCGATGCGGCGCGCGAGCTCGATGCCGTCCATCCCGGGCATCTGGAGGTCGAGCAGGGCCGCCCGGTACGGTTGGCCCCGGCGCACTGCCTCCGCCAGCCTGGCCAGGGCGTCCGGGCCGGAGGCGGCCTCGTCGGGCTCCATCTCCCAGCCGCGCAGCTGCTCGCGGAGGATCACGCGATTCGTCTCGCTGTCGTCCACGATCAGGACGCGCACGCCGCGCAGCGCCGAGGGCCCGCGCGGCGGCGCCTCGGCCGCCTCGGCGTGGGCGAACCGCACGGTGAACCAGAAGGTGCTGCCGCGGTCCGGCTCGCTCTCCAGCCCGATCTCGCCGCCCATGAGCTCGGCCAGCCGCTTGCAGATGGCCAGCCCCAGACCGGTGCCGCCGTACCTCCGGGTGGTCGAGCCGTCGACCTGGGAGAACGACCGGAACAGCCGTGGCTGCGCCTCCGGCGGGATCCCGATGCCGGTGTCGCACACGGCGAAGTGGAGCCGGATCGCCTCGGCGGTCGCCTCCTCCACGCGGACCCGGACCACCACCTCGCCCCGCTCGGTGAACTTCACGGCGTTGCCGACCAGGTTGGTCAGGATCTGCCGGAGCCGCCCGGGATCCCCCCGGACCTGGCCGGGGACGTCGGCGCGGACCAGGTAGGCGAGCTCGAGCCGCTTGGCGTGCGCCTGCTCGGCCAGGAGCTCGATGACGTCCTCGACCACGCCCCGGGGATCGAAGTCGATGAGCTCCAGGTCCAGCCGGCCGGCCTCGATCTTCGAGTAGTCCAGGATGTCGTTGATGATCCCGAGCAGCGCCTCGCCCGACCGCCGCACCGTCTCCGCGTACTCCCGCTGCTCGGGGGTGAGCCGCGTGTCGAGGAGGAGCCCGGTCATCCCGATCACGCCGTTCATCGGGGTGCGGATCTCGTGGCTCATGGTGGCGAGGAACTCGCTCTTGGCGGTGGCGGCGCGCTCCGCGGCGTTGCGCGCCGCCACGACGTCCTCGTACAGCATCGCCTTCTCGATGGCGACCGCGCCCTGGGTCGCCAGGTTGACCAGCAGGTTCGTCTCGTGGTCTCGGGCCGCGCGCGGCTCGGAGGCGAAGCAGACCAGCGCGCCGAAGACCTGGTCCCGGGTGACGATCGGGACCGCGAGGTAGGCCCACGGCTCGGGCGGCCGCCCCGGCGCGGGCCGCTCCGGGCGCGCGGGCCCGCCGGAGGTGGCGGCGGGCGCGCGCTGGACCGGCTGGCGGCCGCCGCACGCGCGCTCCGCCAGCTCGGCGCCGCTCTCGGTCGTGAGCGGCCGGGCCACCCGCTGCGGGACCCGGCGCTCCCGGGCCAGCGCCGGGCGGCCCCCGGCCTCGGCCGGGCGGTACAGCGCGACGCCGTCGCACGGCAGCGCGGTGAGCGTGCTCTTCAGGATGATGTCGAGGATGCGGTCGAGCTGGAGCGTGCCGGCGGCGTCCCGCGTCGCCTCGAACAGGATCCGGGCCTCGCGCTCGCGCTGCTCGGTATCCGCGTACAGCTGGGCGTTGCGCAGCGCGACCGCGGTCTGGGCCACGAAGCTGCCCAGGAGGTCCTGGTCGTCGCGCTCGAACCGGAACGGCTCCAGGCCCTCCAGGGCGAGCACGGCCAGGAGCGCGCCCTCGAACACGACCGGCACTCCCAGGAAGCTGACCAGGTTCTTCGCCCGGCACCACTCCCGTGCGAGACACCGGGGGTCGGTGAGGACGTAGGGGATGTTGAGCGGCTTGCGGTTGGCGGCGATCCAGCCGACGTGCCCCTCGCCGAACGCGACACGCTTCACCGGGTACTCCGCGCGCACGCCGCCGTACCAGCACTCCCGGACCTCCAGGGTCTGGAGCCGCTCGTCGGCCATCCAGAACGACACGACCGGCGCCTCCATGAGGTTCGTGGCGGCGTGGGCGATCTCCTTCAGCACGGCGTTCGGGTCGAGCGACGACGAGATCAGGTGGCTCACCCGCGTGAGCGCCTGGAGGCGGGCCGCCCGCACGCCCTGGGCCTGGTAGAGCTGGGTCTTCTCGAGGGTCGCCCGCCGGAGGCTGCCCGCCATCGAGTTCATCGACTCGGCGAGCTCGCCCAGCTCGTCGGAGCTGCGCACGGCGAGCTGGACGTCGAAGTTGCCGCCGGCGATCTCCCGGGCGGCGGCGGTGACCTGGCGGATGGGCGCGATGATGCGGCGGGCGAGCGCGCCGGAGAACGGCGCCAGTCCGGCCAGGACGAACGCGAGGACCAGGAGGCTCAGCCACAGCGTCTGGCGGATGCGCGCCGCGGCGGCCTCCAGCTCGGCCGTGACGTCCTCGCGCAGCGCGCGCGAGTACACGCCCATCGCGTCGACGAGAGTCGGCTCGAGGCGCCGCCAGGCAGCGACGGC
>DASRDR010000218.1:0-12307 GCA_035652475.1 Candidatus Methylomirabilota bacterium
CCTCTGCATGATCTTCGTGGCGGGGGCGCGGCTGGCCCACCTCGGCCTGATCGGAGCCGCGGCGGTGCCCGTCGTCGTCGTCGCGGTCATGACCGCCAGCTACCGGCTGCGGCGCGTGCTGACCTTCATGGACCCGTGGGCGGACCCGCGCGGCGCGGGGTTCCAGATCATCCAGTCGTACCTGGCCCTCGGCGGCGGCGGCCTCCTCGGACGGGGCCTGGGGGAGTCGAAGCAGAAGCTCTTCTACCTGCCGGAGCCGCACACCGACTTCATCTTCGCCATCATCGGCGAGGAGCTCGGGTTCGTGGGCGCGGTGGCCACGGTGATGCTCTTCGGGCTCCTCCTCTGGCGCGGCATGCGGGTCGGGCTCAGGGTCGTCGACCCGTTCGGGGCGCTGGTCGCGTTCGGGGTCACCGCGATGCTCGCCACGCAGGCGGTCGTGAACCTGGGGGTGGTGGTCGGCCTGTTCCCCACCAAGGGACTGCCGCTCCCCTTCGTCTCCTCGGGCGGGTCGTCCCTGCTGGTGGTGATGGCGGCGGTCGGCCTCCTCCTGAACGTCTCCCAGCGGGCCGAGACGTGAGGCGCCCATGACCGGCGCGCGCGCGTTCAAGCGCTACCAGCAGGTGCACTTCGTCGGCATCGGGGGGGCCGGGATGAGCGGGCTCGCCGAGGTGATCCTCACCCTGGGTTACCGCGTCACCGGCTCCGACGCGCGCCGGAACGAGGCGGTGGAGCGCTTGGAGCGGCTGGGCGCGAAGGTCTCGGTCGGCCACGCCGCGAGCCATATCGAGGGCGCGCACGTCGTCGTGTACTCCTCGGCGGTCGCCCGGGACAACCCGGAGCTCCAGGCGGCCCGCCAGCGCGGCGTCCCGGTGATCCCCCGCGCCGAGATGCTGGCCGAGCTCATGCGGGTCAAGCACGGGATCGCGATCGCCGGCACCCACGGGAAGACGACCACGACCTCGATGGTCGGCGCGGTGCTGGCCGAGGCCGGGGCCGATCCGACGCTGGTGGTCGGCGGCCGGGTGACCGCGCTGGGCGCGAACGCCCGGCTCGGGCAGGGCGAGTTCCTCGTCGCCGAGGCCGACGAGTCCGACGGCTCGTTCCTGAAGCTCACGCCCACCATCGCCGTGGTGACCACCATCGACGCCGAGCACCTGGACTACTACCGGGACCTCGCCGCGATCCGCGAGACCTTCCTCGCCTTCGTCAACAAGGTGCCGTTCTACGGGGCGGCGGTGCTCTGCGCCGACCAGCCGGAGATCCAGGCGATCCTGCCGCGGGTCGAGAAGCGCGTGATCACGTACGGCCTCACCGCGCCGGCCGACCTGGTCGCCGCCTCGGTCCGCCTGCGCGAGCTCACCGCCCGCTTCGAGGTGCTCCATCGCGGCGACGCCCTCGGCGAGCTCCACCTCCAGGTCCCCGGAGTCCACAACGTGGCCAACGCGCTCGCCGCGACCGCGGTCGGCCTCGACCTGGAGGTGGCGTTCCCGGTCATCCAGCGGGCGCTGGCG
The DNA here is from genome assembly GCA_035652475.1 of Candidatus Methylomirabilota bacterium. Taxonomy (GTDB): domain Bacteria; phylum Methylomirabilota; class Methylomirabilia; order Rokubacteriales; family DASRDR01; genus DASRDR01. The sequence goes on from DASRDR010000218.1 coordinate 1,515, forward strand.
AGCTTCACCGGCGTGCAGCGCCGGTTTCAGGTGAAGGGCGAGGCCGGCGGGGTCCTGGTGGTCGACGACTACGGCCACCATCCGGCGGAGATCCGGGCCACGCTGGCCGCCGCGCGGCGCGGGTTCCCGCAGCGGCGTCGGGTGGTCGTGTTCCAGCCGCACCGCTACACGCGCACCTTCCACCTGCAGGACGAGTTCCCGGGCGCGTTCGACGACGCGGATCTCCTGATCGTGACCGACATCTACGCGGCGGGGGAGGCGCCGATCGCGGGAGTCCATGCCCGGACCCTGGCCGACGCGATCGCCGCCCGGACCGGCCGCGAGGTCCGATACGTGGCTGACCGGACGGCGGTGGTGGAATTGCTCCTCCGCACCGTCCGGCCCGGCGACTTGGTCCTGACGCTCGGAGCCGGTGACGTCGGCGCGGTGGCCGACCAGGTGCGGGACCGCCTGGTCGAGCGCGAGGCCCGCGCCGGTGCCTCGCCCCGGGACGGAGAAGGAGACCAGCATGCTGGGTGAGATCCGCGGTGAGGTGCGGTTCAAGGAGCCGCTGGCGTTCCACACGTCGCTCCGCTGCGGCGGGCCGGCGGACATCTTCATCATCCCGCAGGACGTCGACGACGTGCGGAAGGCGTTGATGTTCGCGGACAAGGAGAAGCTCCCGGTGGCGCTGCTGGGCAGCGGCCACAGCACCCTCGTCCGGGATCGCGGGTTCCGCGGCATCGTCATCAAGCTGGAGGGATGCCTGGCGCGGATGGAGTTCCACGGCGAGGAGGTGACCATCGGGTGCGGCGCCAGCCTGTCGACGATGATCCGCGAGGCGGCGGCGCTGAGCCTGGGCGGCATCGAGTGCCTGGTCGGCATCCCGGCCACCCTGGGGGGCGCGCTCGCGATGAACGCGGGCGGCCACGACGGGGCGATCTGGGACTTCGTCTCCGCCGTCTACTTCCTGCATCCCGACGGCACCATCGGCGAGCTCAAGCCCGCTCCGGGGTCGTTCGCGTATCGCACGTTCGCGTTCCCGGGCGGCGCGATCCTGCTGGGGGTACGGCTGCAGCTCCACCGCAAGCCGCAGAAGGAGATCCTGGCCGAGATCCGCGCCCGCCTGAAGCAGAGGAAGGCGACCCAGCCGCTCGCGCTCGCGGCGGCGGGCTGCATCTGGAAGAACCCGGACTACGACCAGACCGCCCGGATTTTCGAGAAGGCCGGCCTCAAGGGCAAGCGGATCGGCGGCGCCGAGATCTCCGCCAAGCACGCCAACTTCATCATCAATCGCGGCGGCGCCACCGCGCACGACGTCCTGGCCCTCCTGGAGCTGGCCCTGGAGCGGGTCCACACGCAGACGGGCATCCGGCTCGTGCCGGAGCTCAGGGTGATCGGCGAGTGAGGGCCGGGATCCCCGCCCTCCACCGGGCCGGCGCGTGAGCCCGCGCCCGCCCGGGGCCGGGGAGATCGTGCGGCTGGCCTCCCGCGGGATGCCGCGGGGCGCCGGCGACCGCGGCGCGTCGCCGGGCGCCTCCGCCGGCCGCCGCGGCCTCTCCTCGGTCCGGGAACGGGCGCCACGGCCCGCCGACGTGGCGTCCCGGGCCGGCCTCATCGCGCACCAGCGGCGCCGGGCGCGGCGCGCCCGCCGCTCCGCCCGGAGGCTCCGCGCGGTCGGCCGGGCCGCGGCGGTCCTGGTCACGGCGGGCGCGCTGGCGATCGCGGCGCTGGTGGCCGCCGACTGGGTCCGCCGCACCCCTCTCCTGGCGATCCAGGTCGTCGAGGTCCAGGGCGCGCGCCGGCTCGACGAGGAGGCGGTCCGGGCCGCGGCCGCGATCGCACCCGGCACGAACCTGCTGCAAGTCGACGTCGCGGCGGCGGAGGCGCGGGTCGCGGCGCTGCCCGGCGTCCGCCGGGCGCACGTGGTGCGGCACCTCCCGCACCGGGTGACGGTCATGGTCGACGAGCGCGAGCCGTACGCCCTGGTCAACGCCGACGGCCTCCACTGGGTGGACGCCGAGGGCTTCCTGGTGACCACGGACCCCCGGCCCGGCGCGCCGACGCTGCCGATCCTCAGCGGGCTGGCGCCTCCGCCGGCCGGCGCGGCCGGCGCGCCCTCCGAGCGGCTCCGGACGGGGCTCGCCCTCCTCCGCGTCCTCGAGCGAGGGCCGGCGCGGCTCGCCGGCCGCGTCTCCGAGATCGACCTCGGCGGCGACGACGGCCCGGTCCTCTACCTGGTGGACGGCCCGGAGGTGCGGGTCGGCACCGAGGGGTGGGCCGACCGGCTGGGCCGCCTGGACGGGGTGCTCGCCGAGCTCGACACCCGCGGCGAGCGGGTCAGCTCGATCGACCTCCGGTTCCGCGACCTCGTCGTGCTCACCCCCCGCCCGGCGCCCGCGGGCGCCGGCAGCGCCCGCGCGCTGCCGGCGGCCGGCCGGCGTCGCCCGGCGGGCTCTCCCGAGACCTCCGCGACGCCGGCGGCCGCGCGCCTGGAGCGACGCTGAACATGGCACGGACGGAGACGACCATCACCGGGCTGGACGTGGGAACGACCAAGGTGTGCGCCGTCGTCGGCGAGGTGACGGGCACGGGGGTGGACATCATCGGCATCGGGCAGGCGCCCTCGCGCGGCTTGCGGAAGGGCGTGGTGACGAACGTCGAGGCGACGGTGGAGGCGATCAAGCGGGCGGTCGGGGAGGCGGAGCAGGTGGCCGGGGTCGAGGTCGACGCCGTCTACGCGTCGATCGGGGGCGGTCACCTGCGCGGCGTCAACAGCCAGGGGGTCGTCGCGGTCCAGGGTCGCGGCCGGGAGGTCAGCCCGGCGGACGTGAGCCGCGCGATCGACGCCGCCCGCGCGATCAGCCTGCCGCCCGACCGGGAGATCCTGCACGCGCTCACGCAGGGGTTCGTCGTCGACGACCAGGACGGGATCCGGGAGCCGGTCGGGATGCTCGGCACCCGGCTGGGCGTCGCGGTCCACCTGGTGACGGGCGCCGCGACCGCCGTCCAGAACGTGGTCCGCAGCGTCAACCGGGCGGGGCTCACCGTCGAGGACGTGATCCTCCAGCCGCTCGCCTCCGGCGAGTCGGTGCTGACGCCGGACGAGCGGGACCTGGGCGTCCTCCTGATCGACATCGGCGGAGGGACGACGGACGTGGCACTCTTCCGCGACGGCGCGGTCTGGCACAGCGCGGTCATCCCGCTCGGCGGCGACCACATCACGAACGACATCGCGGTCGGCCTCCGCACGCCCGCGGCCGACGCCGAGGAGCTCAAGAAGCTGTTCGGGTGCGCGCAGGCGAGCCTGGTGCTCGAGGACGAGACCGTCGAGGTGCCGTCGATCGGCGGCCGGAAGCCCCGCGTCCTCTCGCGCCAGACCCTCGCCCGGGTGATCCAGGCCCGGGTCGAGGAGATCGTGACCCTGGTGGCCCGCGGCGTCAGCCAGGCCGGCTTCGACGACGTCGCGACCGCCGGGGCCGTCGTGACCGGCGGCGCCAGCATCCTGGAGGGCGTGCCCGAGCTGGCCGAGACGATCCTGGACCTGCCGGTTCGCCGCGGCATCCCCAAGTGGGTCGGCGGGCTCTACGAGCAGGTCGAGAACCCGGCGTTCGCGGCGGCGGTCGGGCTGGTGCTGACCGGAGCCCGCCGGGACCGGCCGGCGCTGCCCCGGGTCCCGGGGCTCGAGGGCTGGCCCGGCGTGAGCCGCGCCACCCGGCGCGTGCGCGAGTGGCTGCGGGAGGTGTTCTGATGGCCCGGCGCCCGGCGAAGCGGGCGGGACGATCGACCGACGCGGCCGGCCGGGAGCGCCGGCCGAAGGAGGGGGAAGGGACGATGCGGGACGACCTCATCTTCCGGCTCGAGGAGGAGGACCGGGAGCTCGCGGCGAAGATCCGGGTCATCGGGCTCGGCGGCGGCGGCTCGAACGCCGTGAACCGGATGATCGCGTCGCGCTTCACCGGCGTGACCTTCTCGGTCGCGAACACGGACGCCCAGGCTCTCCGCGCCTCGCCCGCCCCGACCAAGATCCAGCTGGGGGCCAAGCTCACCGGCGGCCTGGGCGCCGGCTCCGACCCCGAGGTCGGCCGCCGGGCGGCCAACGAGGACCGCGACATCCTGCACCAGACCCTGGTCGGCGCCGACATGGTCTTCATCACGGCCGGGATGGGCGGCGGGACCGGCACCGGGGCCGCCCCGGTGGTGGCGGCGATCGCCAAGGAGCTCGGCGCGCTCACCGTCGCCGTCGTGACGAAGCCCTTCGGGTTCGAGGGAAACCGCCGGATGCGGCAGGCCGAGGCGGGGATCCAGGAGCTGCGCGGGATCGTCGACACCCTCCTCACCATCCCCAACCAGCGCCTGCTGACGGTGGTCGAGAAGGGGACGTCGCTGCAGGAGGCGTTCAAGGTCGCCGACTCGGTCCTGCAGCACGCCGTGCAGGGGATCTCCGACCTGATCCTGGTCCCGGGCCTCATCAACCTCGACTTCGCCGACGTGCGGACGATCATGTCCGGAATGGGGATGGCGCTGATGGGCACGGGCGTGGGGCGCGGCGAGCACCGCGCCGTCGACGCGGCCCAGAAGGCGATCGCGAGCCCGCTCCTCGAGGAGACCTCGATCGAGGGCGCCCGCGGAGTGCTGGTCAACATCACCGGCGGCCCCGACCTCACGCTCCACGAGGTGAACGAGGCGGCCGGCACGGTGGCGGAGGCCGCCGACCAGGACGCGAACGTGATCGTCGGGGCGGTGGTGGACGAATCGCTGGCGGACGAGATCCGCGTCACCGTGATCGCGACGGGCTTCGACGAGGGGCGGGCCGCCGCGGCTCCGGTCGCGGCGACCGCGACGGCGGCGCCGGCCGTCGGTCCGGGGGGGCGCACCGTCGACCTGAAGGCGTACCGGGGCGGCGAGCGCCCGTCGCCGTGGCGTCGCTCCCGCGTGGACGCCGTGCGGGGGGACGGGCTCGACGCCACCGTCGACGACCTGGACATCCCGGCGTTCCTCCGGCGGCAGGCCGACTGAGGCGGCGGATCGGCGGGGCCCCGCGCAACCGGGGGCGGTCGGCGGAGCGGCGCCGCGTGCGCGCCCGGGAGCCCCCGCGGTTCGTCGGCCGCGGCCGCGCTCCCGCGGGCCAGGGGCGCTCGGGAGGGCGAGGCGCGATGTTCCAGGGCAGCGAGCCGGTGCGGTGGGCCGGAACCCCGCCGACGCACCTCGCGCTCCCGTCGCTCGAGGCGGCGGGGGTCCGCCACGCGTTCACGACCCGGCACCACGGGCGGATCGACGCGGTGTCGGCGGCGGCGGGCCCGTTCGGCGCGGGTCCGCCGGGGCCCGCGCTGGCGGCGCTCGGGATCCCGCCCTCCGCGATCCGGTACGCGCGCCAGGTCCACGGGGACGACTGCCTCGACGCCGACGTCGGTCCGGCCGGGCTGGTCGGCACCGCGGACGCGCTCCTCACGCGGCTCCGGGGGCGGCCGCTGGCGGTGTTCACGGCCGACTGCGTGCCGGTGGTCGTCGCCGATCCCGCGGCGCCCGCGCTCGGCGTGGCGCACGCCGGCTGGCGGGGCACCGTGCGCGGAGTGGCCGCCCGGCTGGTCCACGCGCTGGTCGAGCGGGCGGGGGCGCGGCCGGAGCGGCTCCGGGCCGCGCTCGGGCCGTCCATCGGGCCGTGCTGCTACGAGGTCGACGCGCCGGTCGTCGACCCGCTGCGGGCGGCGTTCCCCGACGCGTGGCGCCGCTGGGCGCGCCCGGGCGCGCCTGGCCGGTGGTGGTTCGACCTCTGGGCGGCCAACGCGGCTCAGCTCGCGGCGGCGGGCGTTCCCGCGACCGCCATCCTGGTCCCGCGGCTCTGCACGGCGTGCCGGGGCGATCTCTTCCACTCGTACCGACGGGAGAAGGGGCTGGTCGGCCGCCTCGCGACGATCGCCGTCCTGTGATCGCGGGCCGCGGCGGGGATCGCGATGCGGCCGGGAGGGGTCGCGGGCCTCCGCCGCCGGGCCGGGGCGGCGGGCGCGGCGTGGCGCGCGCCCCGCGAACCCGCTACAATGACCGGGCGCATGGACGCGACGGACCTCCGCGCCAGGCTGGACGCGGTGCGGGAGCGGATCGCCGAGGCGGCGCACCGGGCGGGGCGGCGGGCGGACGCGGTCCTGCTGGTCGCCGTCTCCAAGACGATTCCCGTGGAGCGGATCCGGGACGCGCTCGCGGCCGGGGTCGCCGCGCTGGGCGAGAACCGGGTCCAGGAGGCCCGGGACAAGATCGCCCAGCTCGGGCGGCCGGTGCCGTGGCACCTGGTCGGGCACCTCCAGACGAACAAGGTCCGGGACGCGGTCGAGCTCTTCGACCTCGTCCAGTCGGTGGACCGGGTGCCGCTGGCCCGGGCCCTGGCGAGCCGGGCCGTGCAGGCCGGCCGGACGCTCGACGCGCTCGTGCAGGTCAACGTCGGCGCCGAGCCGCAGAAGGGCGGGGTGCTGCCGGACGGCCTGCGGGCGGCGCTCGAGACGATGGCCGCGCTCCCCGGCCTCCGCCTCCGGGGCCTGATGGCGATCCCGCCCGCGCCGCAGGACCCCGAGGACTCGCGGCCGTACTACCGCGAGATGCGGAAGCTCCTCGACGCCGCCCGGGGCTGGGGGCTGGGGTCGGAGTTCCGGGAGCTGTCGATGGGCATGAGCGGGGACTTCGAGATCGGCATCGAGGAGGGCGCGACGATCGTGCGCGTCGGCACGGCGATCTTCGGGCCCAGGCCGCCGGCTCGATGAGCCGGCGGGCCGGCGCGCCGGCGCGGCGCGGATCGCCCGCCCGGCGGGACAGGAGCGCGGGGTAAGCGATGTCCGTCCGCGGCAAGCGGGTCGGCTTCATCGGGGGCGGCAACATCGGGGAGGCGCTGGTGCGCGGCCTCACCAGGACGGGCCTCATCCCGAGCGACCACCTGCTGGCGGCCGACGTCCGCAAGGAGCGCCTCCAGGAGCTCCGGGAGCGCTACCAGCTCCACGTGACCACGGACAACACGATGCTCGTGCGCGGCGCGGACGTGGTGATCCTCGCCGTCAAGCCCCAGATCCTCCGCGAGGTGCTGGAGGAGATCGCGCCGGTCACGCCCGGCAAGCTCCTCATCTCGGTGGCGGCCGGCGTCTCGACGGAGGCGATCCGGCGGCACCTCCCGCCGGGCCCGCGGCTCATCCGGGCGATGCCGAACACCCCGGCGCTCGTGCTCGAGGGGGCGACCGCGCTGGCGCGATCGTCCGGGCTCCAGGCGGGGGACATCGAGACGGGCCGGGAGATCTTCGAGGCGGTCGGCCGGGTCGTGGTCCTCGAGGAGGAGATGATGGACGCGGTGACCGGGCTTTCCGGCTCGGGCCCGGCGTACATCGCGCTGGTGGTCGAGGCGCTGGCCGACGGCGGGGTCAAGGTCGGCCTGGACCGGCAGACCGCGATGACGCTGGCCATGCAGACGGTGCTGGGGGCGGCGCGGCTCCTCATCGAGACGGGCATGCATCCCGGGCAGCTCAAGGACATGGTGAGCTCGCCGGGCGGCACGACGATCGCCGGCATCCACACACTCGAGGCCGGGGGGCTCCGGCGGACCCTGATCGACGCCGTCGAGCGCGCCACCCACCGCTCGCGCGAGCTGGGGCAGGGCCGCTAGCCGGCGCGCCGTGTACGTCGTGGGGCAGTTCCTGCTCGCGGTGGCCCGCCTGATCGACTACCTGCTCTGGGCCTACATGTGGATCATCATCATCCGGGCGCTGATCTCGTGGGTGAACCCGGACCCCTGGAACCCGATCGTGCGCTTCCTGTACCAGGTCACCGAGCCGGTCCTGCGGCCGATCCGCCGCCGGCTGCCGTTCACGGGCATCGACTTCTCGCCGATCATCGTCATCCTGGTCATCTACTTCCTCCAGATGTTCCTCGTCCCGGTCCTCATGACGACGGCGTACCGGCTCGGGTGACCGCGAGCGGGCAGGGAGGGACCCGATGCGCTTGACGGCGACGGACATCCGGCAGCAGCAGTTCGCGGTGCGGCTCTTCCGCGGCTTCGACCCCCAGGAGGTCGACGCCTTCCTGGAGGAGATCGCGGACGACTTCGAGGAGCTCGGGCGGGAGAACCACCTGCTCAAGGAGCAGCTGGTCGCGCTCGAGGAGCGGAACAAGGGCGTCGAGGGGCGCGAGAAGACGCTCCAGGAGACGCTGGTCACCACCCAGAAGATCGCCGAGGAGTTCAAGGAGAACGCCCGGCGCGAGGCCGAGCTGGTGCTCCGGGAAGCGCACCTCCGGGCCGAGAAGGCGATGCAGGACGTCCGGGAGGAGCACGCCAAGCTCACCGCCGAGATCGCCGCGCTGCGGCGGCTCCGGCGGCAGCTGGCCGACGAGATGCTCAACCTGGTCGCGAGCTACCGCCGGCAGGCCGAGCAGATGCTGGCCGAGGCCGATGCCGCCGGCGCGTGAGGCACGGCTGACCGTCGCGGTCCAGCCGCGGGCCGGCCGCGACGCCATCGTCGGCTGGCGCGACGGCGTGCTGCGGGTGCGCGTGACGGCGCCGCCGGCCGACGGCGCCGCCAACGCCGCCGTGCGCGCGCTGCTGGCGACGCGCCTCGGCTGCGCCGCGGGGCGCGTGGAGATCCTGCGCGGCGCCGGCGCCCGCACCAAGATCCTCCGCATCGCCGGCCTCTCGGCGAGCGACGTCGCGCTCCGGCTCGGGGACCCGTCCTGAGCGGCCACCCGGCGCCGCCCGCCGGTCCGCCCGCGCCCCCGGCCGCCGCGACCGGCTCGCGCTTCGCCACGATCGCCTGGGCCGGCGACCGGGTGGTCCTGCTGGACCAGCGCCGCCTGCCGGGCGAGGAGGCCTACCTCGAGTGCCGGACGTGGCCCGAGGTCGCCGAGGCGATCCGCGGGCTCGCGGTGCGCGGGGCGCCCGCGATCGGCGTGGCGGCGGCGTTCGGGGTGGCGCTCGCCGCGGGGGCCACCACGGCCCGCGACGGGGCGGGGCGGCTGGCGGAGCTGACGCCGGCGCTCCAGGGGCTCGCCGCCACGCGGCCGACCGCGGTGAACCTCTTCTGGGCGCTCGCCCGCATGCGGCGCTGCGCGGAGGCTCACGCCGGGCTGCCGCCGGAGGCGTTCCGGGCCCGCCTCGTCGACGAGGCCCAGACGATCCTCGACGAGGACGTCGCGGGCAACCGGCGGCTGGGGGCCTACGGGGCCGAGCTGGTCCCGCCGGGCGCCCGGATCCTGACCCACTGCAACGCGGGCGCGCTGGCGACCGCGGGATACGGGACCGCGCTCGGCGTCGTCCGCGGCGCGGTGGAGGCCGGGCGAGCGCCGTTCGTCTGGGTCGACGAGACGCGGCCCGTCCTGCAGGGGGCGCGCCTCACGGCGTGGGAGCTCGCCCGCGACGGGATCCCTCACGCCGTGATCGCCGACGTCGCCGCCGCGTCGACGATGGCGCGGGGCGAGGTGGACCTGGTGGTCGTCGGCGCGGACCGGGTCGCCGCCAACGGCGACACCGCGAACAAGGTGGGGACGTACGGGCTGGCCGTGCTGGCCCGGCACCACGGTGTCCCGTTCTACGTCGCCGCGCCGTTCTCGACGATCGACCCGACCATCCCCGACGGCTCGGCGATCCCGATCGAGGAGCGTGATCCCCGCGAGGTGCAGGAGCTGGCCGGGCGCCGTCTCACCCCGGCCGGGTCGCCCGCGCGGAACCCCGCCTTCGACGTGACCCCGGCCGCGCTCGTGACGGCGATCGTCACCGAGCGCGGGATCTTCCGCCCGCCGTACCGGTTCGGCGCCTGACCGGCGCCGGCGCGCCGCGCCGCGCAGCCTCCTGAAGGACGGCTGAGGGGCGCGGGGCGGCGGCCCTCGCCCCGGGGCGCTCGCCCGGACCGGCGGCGCCGCCGCTGGACCGGCCGCGGCCGGGTCGCGCGGGGCGGCGCGAGTCCCCGCGCGCGTGGACGTCCCTGGATTTCGGTCGCGCGCTCCCGTATACTTCCGCCGGTTTTGCCAGCCGAAGCGACGCGCACCATGGACCGTCGGAGCCTCCAGTCCCAGCTTCCCACCGGGGTGAAGATCTACCTCCCCGACGAGGCCGCCCGCCTCCGCGGGCTCCAGGAGCGCCTGCTCGGCGTCTTCCGCCTGTGGGGCTACCGCGAGGTGATGACGCCGACGTTCGAGTACTTCGACGTGCTGGCGCTGGGCACCGACGAGGCGGTCCGGGAGGGGATGTTCCGCTTCGTCGACCGCGACACCGGCCGCATGCTCGCCCTGCGGGCGGACGTGACGCCGCAGATCGCCCGGATCGCCGCGACGCGGCTCCGCGACCGGCCGAAGCCGTACCGGCTGGCGTACCGCACCAACGTCTTCCGCCACGAGGCCCCCCGCGTCGGCCGGATGCGCGAGTTCTTCCAGGCCGGCGTCGAGCTCCTCGGCCTGGAGCAGCCGGAGGCCGACGCCGAGATGATCGCCATGACCATCGAAGGGTTCCGGGCGGCCGGGTTGGAGCGGTTCCAGATCGACGTCGGGCACGCGGAGTTCGTCCGCGGCCTCTTCGAGAGCCTCGGGGTGGAGGGCGAGGTCGCGCGGGCGCTGCGCGACGCGCTCCGGCGGAAGGACACCGCCGGGCTCGAGCGGCTGGCCGGCGAGCTGCGGGCGCCCGCGAACGGCGCCGCGCTGCTGGTGGCGCTCCCCGGGTTCCAGGGCCGGGCGGAGGTGATCCGCCGTGCGGCCGACCTGGTCCAGAACGCCCGGTCCGAGCGGGCGATCGCCGGGCTCGCGGAGGTGCACCGGCTCCTGACCGCGTACGGCCTCGCCGACGCGATCCTGCTCGA
>DASRDR010000219.1:0-9167 GCA_035652475.1 Candidatus Methylomirabilota bacterium
CGAAGATGAAGTCGGTGTGCGGCTCCGGCAGGTAGAAGAGCTTCTGCTTCGACTCCCCCAGGCCCCGCCCGAGGAGGCCGCCGCCGCCGAGGGCCAGGTACGACTGGATGATCTGGAACCCCGCGCCGCGCGGGTCGGCCCACGGGTCCAGGAAGGTCAGCACGCGCCGCAGGCGATAGGTGGCGGTCATCACCGCGAGGGCGACGACGGGCACCGCCGCGGCGCCGATCAGGCCGAGGTGGGCCAGCCGCGCCCCGGCCACGAAGATCATGCAGAGGACCACGCCGACGATCGCGAGCGCGGAGCCGAGGTCCGGCTGCAGGAGCACCAGCGCGGCCACGCCGCCGGTGACCATGAGCGGCGGCAGGACGCCGCGCCAGAAGCTCGTGATCGTCTCCTGCCGCCGCGCCAGGAAGTCGGCGAGGTAGAGCACGAGGGCGAGCTTCGCGAACTCGGTCGGCTGGACCGAGACCGGCCCCCACCGGAGCCAGCGCCGGGTCCCGTTGATCGACTGCCCGAACGGCGGGATCAGGACCAGGACCAGCAGGACGAACGCCACCGCGAGGAGCGGGCCGACGATGGGGCGCCAGCGCCGGTAGTCGATGGCCATGACGGCCCACATCACGCCCAGCCCCAGCACGGCCCAGAAGAACTGCTTCTTGAGGAAGAAGTGGGAGTCGTGGAACCGGTCGGTCGCCACGATCGCGCTGGCAGAGTAGACCATGACCACCCCGAGCCCCAGGAGGGCCAGCACGATCACGAACAGCCAGTAGTCGGGGCTCATCTTGCGCGGCACGGCCCACCCCTCCTGGCGGCGGCGCCCCGACTCCCCGCGCTCCGGGGCCGCCGGGTGCGGCGCCACATCCGTCGACCCGGGCTCCCCGCCCGGCCGACCGGGCCGTGGCCGGGCAGGCCCGGGCGCCGGCTCGGCGGGTCGCTCCCGCGCCGGCGCGCCCGTCCGCCGCTCCCCGGGGTCACCGGCCCGCCACCTCGGGCAGCGCCCGCACCGCCTCGACGAAGACGTCGCCCCGGTGCTCGTAGTCGCGGAACATGTCGAACGAGGCACAGGCGGGGGAGAGCAGCACCACGTCGCCCGGGACCGCCAGCTCGGCGGCCCGCCGCACCGCCTCGACCATGGACCCCGCCTCCTCCACCCGGGTCACGGCCCGCAGGACGGGGCCCAGGGTCGCCCGGCCCTCGCCGATGAGGACCGCGGCGCGCACGCGCCCCCGCGCGGCGTCGGCGAGCGCGTCGAACCGCTGGCCCTTGTCCCGGCCGCCGGCGATCAGCACGACCGGCTCGGGGAAGGCGGCCAGCGCCTTGAGCGTGGCGTCCACGTTGGTGCCCTTCGAGTCGTTGTAGAACGCGACGCCCGCCCGCTCCCGAACCCACTCGATGCGGTGCCGCACGCCGCGGAACGCCCGGATGGCGGCCCGCAGCCGCTCCGGCGCGACGCCGAGCGCGCCGGCGCAGACGGCGGCGGCGAGGACGTTCTCCAGGTTGTGCGCCCCGCGGAGGAAGATCTCGTCGACCGGGCACACGGGTCGATCCGCGCCGTCGAGGCGCAGCGTCACCCACCCCGCGCTCACCCAGGCGCCCGCGGCGACCGGCCCGCGCCGGCTGAACCACAGCAGCCGGCCGCGCACGCGCGCCGCGAGCGCGGCGGCGCCCGGATCGTCGGCGTTCAGCACCGCCCAGTCCGCCGGCGTCTGGCGCGCGAAGATCCGCGCCTTGGCGTCCGTGTACGCGGCGAGGCTGCCGTGGCGATCGAGGTGGTCGGGGGTGACGTTCAGCACCGCGGCCACCCGCGGGTGGAAGGCGTCCGTCGTCTCGAGCTGGAAGCTCGACGCCTCGGCCACCACCCACCCCTCCTCGGGGAATCCGAGCGCCTCGCCGGCGAGCGGCCGGCCGATGTTGCCGCCGACCAGCACCGGCCGCCCGCTCTCGGCGAGCAGCGCGCCGGTGAGCGCGGTGGTCGTGGTCTTCCCGTTCGTCCCGGTGATCGCGACGAACCCGGCGGTCATCGCCCGGAACGCCAGCTCGAGCTCGCCGATCACCGGAACGCCGCCGGCGCGACAGGCGGCGACCGCCGGGTGGGCGGCCGGCACGCCGGGGCTCAGCACCACCAGCTCGGCGTCGGCGAACGCGGCCGGCGGGTGGCCGCCCAGGTGGAGGCGCACCGCCGGGGCCAGCGCCCGCACCTCGGGTCCGAGCGCGTCGGCCGGCCGGGCGTCGGTCCCGCTGACGCGCGCGCCCAGGGTCGCGAGCAGCCGGCACGCCGCCACGCCGCTCCGCGCCAGCCCCACCACGGTCACCGCGCGGCCGCGGAGCGCCTCGCGCCACGCCGGGCCGCGCGGCGTCGCCAGCAGGCCGCCGGGCGCGGCCGCGGCGGTCATGGTTGCACCGGCGCCACTCGCATCGCCCCTCATCTGAGCTTCAGGGTGGTGAGGGCGAGCAGCGCCATCAGCAGCGCCAGGATCCAGAACCGGATGACGACCTTCGTCTCCGGCCACCCCATGAGCTCGAAGTGGTGATGCAGCGGCGCCATGCGGAAGATCCGGCGCCCCGTGAGCCGGTAGGAGCCGACCTGGAGGATGACCGACACCGCCTCGACCACGAACAGGCCGCCGATGAACGGCAGCAGCAGCTCGGCCTTGGCCAGCAGGGCCAGCGTCCCGATGGCGCCCCCGAGCGCCAGCGACCCCACGTCGCCCATGAAGACCTCGGCCGGGTAGCTGTTGAACCAGAGGAACCCGATGCTGGCGCCCATGAGCGCCCCGCAGAAGACCGTCAGCTCGCCGGCCCCCTTCACCTTCAGGATGTAGAGGTACTCGGACAGCCGCGCGTGCCCGGCCACGTAGGAGAGGACCCCGAGCGCCAGGGCCGCGACGATTACCGGACCCATCGCCAGGCCGTCGAGGCCGTCGGTCAGGTTGACGGCGTTGGAGGCGCCGATCACGATCAGGGCGGCGAAGACGATGTAGGCGGCCCCGAGGTCCGGCGTCCACTCCTTCACGAACGGCACCGAGAGCTGCGTCGTCACGCCGTCGGTCGGGAAGGCGTAGAGATAGGCGCCGAGGGCCAGGCCGATCGCCAGCTGGGCCGCGAACTTCTCGCGGATCTTGAGCGGGCGCCGGTGCCGGAGCTTCCGCCAGTCGTCGAGGGCTCCCACCACGGCGAGCCCCGCCGTCACCAGCAGCGCGACCCAGACCAGGCGGTTCTGGAGATTCCCCCACAGGAGCACGGTCCCGATGAGCGTCCCGACGATGAGCAGGCCGCCCATGGTCGGCGTGCCCGCCTTGCTCCGGTGGCGCTCGGGCCCGTCCGACCGGATCGTCTCGCCGATCTGGCGCCGCCTGAGCGCCCGGATCATCCACGGCCCGAGGCAGAGCGACAGCACCAGGGCGGTGACCAGCGCCATCGCCGTCCGGAACGTGATGTACCGGAACACGTTGAACGCGATGTGGTACTTCGCCAGCGCGGCCAGGAACGTCAGCACCGGGCCCCCGCCCGGGCGGCCGCGAGCCGGGCCAGGAGCGCGTCGACCGCGCGCTCCATGCGCACGCCCCGCGAGCCCTTGACCAGGACCCGATCGCCGGGGGCGAGCCGCTCGGCGACGAACGCCGCGGCCGCCTCGGGCGCGTCGAACGTCTCGACGTCCGGGCAGCCCGCCGCGCGGGCGCTGTCGGCGGTCGCGCGCATCGCCGGGCCGACCGCGGCCAGCCCGGCGAGCGGCACCGCGGCCACCCAGAGCCCCACCTCCCGGTGCGCGCTGTCGGTCTGGTCGCCCAGCTCCAGCATGTCCCCGAGGACGGCGAAGCACCGGCCCGGCCCGCCGGCCTCCCGGAGCGTCTCGAGCGCCGCCCGCATCGAGGCGGGGTTGGCGTTGTAGGTGTCGTCCAGCACCCGGACGCCGCCGGCCTCGCGCCACACGAGCCGGCCCTTCACCGGGGCCGCCAGCGCCAGGGCGACCGCCGCCTCGTCGAGGGGCACCCCGAGCGTCAGGCCCACCGTGGCGGCGGCCGCCGCGTGCCAGGCGTTGTGCCGCCCGGCCAGCGGCAGGCGCACGTCGACCGCGGCGCTGCCGGAGACGAGCCGGAACACGAGCCCGGCCTCGGCCAGCGCCACGTCGCCGAGCCGCACGTCGGCGCCGTCCGCCTGCCCGTAGGTGAGGACGCGGGTCCGCGCGCGCCCGGCCAGCGCCCGCACGAGCGGATCGTCGGCGTTGAGCACCACCGCGCCGCCCGGCGGGATCGCCTCGACCAGCTCCCCCTTCGCCTTCTGCACGCCCTCCAGGGAGCCCACGCCCTGGAGGTGGGCGGGCGCGATCGTGGTCACCACGCCGACCGTCGGCTGGCAGAGCTGGGCCAGGCTCGCGATCTCGCCGAAGGCGTTCATGCCGAGCTCCAGCACCGCGGCCTCGTGCTCGGGCTCGAGCTGCAGCAGGGTCAGCGGGACGCCCCACTGGTTGTTGTAGCTCCCGGCCGGCTTCAGGACCCGCTTGCGGGCCGAGAGGACCGTCGCGATCAGCTCCTTGGTGGTCGTCTTCCCGTTGGAGCCGGTCACTGCCACGACCGGGATCGCGAACTGGCGCCGGTGGGCGGCGCCGAGGCGCTGGAGCGCCGCGGTCGTGTCGTCGACCAGCACCAGCGGGAACGAGCCGTCGCCGCCGAGCCCCGGCGGGAGCTGGCTGGTCACCGCGCAGGCCGCGCCCCGCGCCCGCGCATGCGCGACGAAGGCGTGGCCATCCTGGTGCGCGCCGCGGATCGCGAAGAACGCCTCGCCGGGGGCGCAGGTGCGGCTGTCGATCGACACGCCGGTGAGCACCGTGTCCAGCCGCCCGCCCACCAGCGCGCCCTGGGTGCCGCGCACGAGCTCGGCGAGCGTCAGCCGGGGCATGTCCCGCTCGCGCGCCCGCCGGGGCGGGCGCTCAGGCACTCGCGGGCGACCACGCGGTCGTCGAACGGCAGGACCTGACCTGCGACGATCTGATACGTCTCGTGACCCTTCCCCGCCACCACGACGGTGTCGCCCCGGCGCGCCCACGCGAGCGCGGCCCGGATCGCCTCCCGCCGGTCGGGGTCGCTAGTATAGCCATCGCGAGGAGGCGGGACCACGCCCGCGGCGATCTCCGCGATGATGGCGCGCGGGTCCTCGGAGCGGGGGTTGTCCGAGGTGAGCCACACGCGATCGGCGAGCGTCGCCGCGATCCGGCCCATGAGCGGCCGCTTCGCGCGGTCGCGGTCGCCGCCGGCGCCGAACACGACGCCGAGCCGGCCGGGCGTCAGCCGCCGGGCGGTCTCGAGGACGCGCCGGAGCGCGTCCGGCGTGTGGGCGTAGTCGACCACGACCAGGAAGTCCTGGCCCGCCTCGACGCGCTCGAACCGCCCGGGGACCGCGGCGACCTCGCCCAGCGCCGCGGCGATCCGCTCCGGCGCGAGCCCGAGCGCCACCCCGACGCCGACCGCCCCCAGGAGGTTCATCACGTTGTGCTCGCCGATCAGGCGCGAGGCGATCCGGACGGGGCCGGCCGGCGTCACGGCCTCGAGCCGGATCCCCTCCAGGTCCGACTGGAACCTGAGCGGATGGATCGCCCGCTCGGGGGCGAGCCCGAACGTCAGGGCGCGGATCCCCGGTTCGGCCGCCAGCGCGGCGCCGACCGGGTCGTCGCCGTTGAGGACGGCCGTCGGGCAGGGCTTGCCGCCGGCCGGGAGGAGCTCGCGGAAGAGCCGCCCCTTCGCCGCGGCGTACCGCTCCATGGTCCCGTGGAAATCGAGGTGGTCCTGGGTGAGGTTGGTGAACACGGCCACGTCGAACGCGACCCCGTCGACCCGCCGGAGCTCGAGGGCGTGCGACGAGACCTCCATGGCCACCCCGCCCACGCCGGCCGCGACCATCTCGGCGAGGAGGGCCTGGAGCTCGAGGGCCTCGGGCGTGGTCTGGCTCGCCTCCCGGGCGTGTCCCCGCACGACGTACTGGATCGTGCCGACGAGGCCCGTCGCCAGTCCGCGCGCCCGCAGGAGCGCCTCGCAGAGGTAGGCGGTCGTCGTCTTCCCGTTCGTGCCGGTGACGCCCACGACGATGAGCGCGCGCGACGGGTGGCCGAAGTAGGCGTCGGCGAGCCGCGGCAGCGCCCGGCGCGTGTCCGGCACCAGGATCCGCCCGACGGCCTGCCCGGGGCAGGGGTCGGGCGGCTCGGCGACGACCGCCCGCGCGCCACGCTCCACCGCCTGCGGGATGAACCGCCGGCCGTCGACCCGGAGGCCGCGGACCGCCACGAAGCAGCTTCCCGGCGTCACACGGCGGGAGTCGTCGGTGAGCCCGCGGACGGTCGCCGGCAGCGGGCCAAGGAGCTCGCGCTCGGGGATCGCCGCCAGGAGCGTGTCGAGCCCCACCGGGTGCCGGGGGCCGGCGGCCCCGCCGTTGCCGCCGCGGGGGTCGATCACAGCGCGTGCTCCGGCCGCCCCTGGAGCGGAGGGGCCAGCTCCAGGCGGCAGAACACGCCGGGCCCCACCGCCGTCCCCGGCGCCGGCGACTGGCGGACCACGAGCCCCCGCCCGGAGACGGCGACCTCGACGTCGAGCGCGGCCAGGACGCCGAGCGCCTGCCGGAGGCTCCGGCCGGTGAGATCGGGCATGACCGGATCCTGGCCCGGGCTCGGCTCGAGTCCGGGGACGGCCGGCGAGTCGGGGGCCCGGTCGGCCGGCCCGCCCCGCACGATCTGCACCGCAGTGACCGAGTCGGAGGGGGGCACGTCCAGGTGCCGGAGCACCGGGGCGGCGACGGCGGCGAAGATCGGAGCCGCGGCCTCCGACCCCCAGACCACGGTCTTCGGCTCGTCGAGAAGCGCCAGGATCACGAGCCGCGGCGCGTCGGCGGGGACGAACCCGATGAACGACAGCACGCCCGGCCGCCGCGAGTAGACGTGCGTGACGGGGTCGGGCTTCTGGGCGGTGCCGGTCTTCCCCGCCACGCGATAGCCGGGCAGCGCGGCCTTGTGGCCGGTCCCCTCGGCGACGACGCCGGTCAGGATGTCGGTCAGCGTCGCCGCCGTCTGCGGCGAGATGACCTGCCGCACGGGCTCCGGCTCGATCCGCCGCGCCGGCTGGCCGCCCGCGTCCAGGAACGCCCGCAGCACGTGCGGGTGCATGAGGCGTCCGCCGTTCGCGATCGCGCCGAACGCCGCCAGCAGCTGGACGCCGGTGACCGAAACCTCCTGGCCGATCGAGATCGCGGCCAGCGAGAGGCCCGACCAGCGGGTGGGATTCCGGAGCTGCCCCCGGCTCTCGCCGGGCAGCCCGATCCCGGTCAGCCCGCCGAAGCCGAAGTCGGTGATGTGGCGGTGGTAGCGATCCCGGCCGAGCTGGAGGCCCACCTTGATCGCCCCGACGTTCGACGAGAACTTGAGAATCTCGCGGAACGTGAGCCAGCCGTACTTCTTCCAGTCGTGGATCGAGCGGTTGGCGATCGTGATGACGCCCTGCTCGCCGTAGAACCGGTCCTCGGGGCGGACGACCCCCTCTTCGAGCGCCGCCGCGGCCAGGATCGCCTTGAAGGTCGACCCGGGCTCGAAGGGGTCGGTCACCGCCCGGTTCCGCCACTGCTCGGCCGTCGCCCCTTGGTACGCGTTCGGGTTGAAGGTGGGCCGGAGCGCCATGGCCAGGATCTCGCCGGTCCGCGGATCCATCACCAGGACCATCCCGGCCCTGGCGGCGGTCGACCGCCAGGCGGCGTCGAGCTCCCGCTCGGCGAGATACTGGATCGTCGCATCGAGGGTCAGCACGAGTCCGGTGCCCGGCGTCGGCGGCTTCAGGATCGTGGGCTGGGCGGTCACCTCGCGCCCGAGCGCGTCCCGCTCGACCAGGGCCAGCCCCGTCTCCCCGGCGAGCGTCTTGTCCTGCGCGAGCTCGATCCCCTCGAGGCCGCGGTCGTCGCGGCCGACGAACCCGAGCACGTGGGCGGCCAGCTCGCGATTCGGGTAGAAGCGGAGCGACTCCGGGACCGTCCCGATGCCGGGCAGGCGCAGCGCGCGGATCGCCGCGCCGACGGCGGGCGGCACCTTCGGCTTCACCCACACGAACGGCCGGTCGCTCGAGAGCCGCTGCTCGATCTCGGCCGGGCGCTCGCCGAGGTGCGGGGCGAGCGCCGCCGCGACCGCGGCACGGTCGCCGATCCGTCCGGGCAGCGCGTAGACCGATTCGACGGGGGCGCTGACGGCCAGGGCATAGCCGTTGCGGTCGAAGATCGCGCCGCGCTCGGGGCGAAGGGGGATGGTCTTCGAGTACTGCCGCTCGGCGAGCCGCGCCAGCTCGTCGTGGCGGACGATCTGCAGATAGCCCAGCCGGGCGACGATCGCGCCGAGGAGAAGGACGAGGACCCCGGTCAGGACGAGCGCGCGGCTGCGGTAGCGGGAGGCGGGCTCCGTCATGGCGTCCGGACGCGGGCGGGGACCGCCGGCGAAGATCGTCCGCGCGGCGGCCGCCCCCGCCCGTCCGGTCGCGCCCGGGCCCGGTCCGCCTCGCCGCCGGCGCTCCGCCCCGATCCGGTCGTCCCCCGGGGAGCGGGCGCGGCGGCGAGTCGCCCGGCGCGCGTCACGATGAGCTCAGGGCTCGGCAACGGGTCGGAGGTCCGGGGCGGCGGCCTGGAGCGCGGCGGTCCGGCTCTCGCCCTCCGGCGTGACGTACTCCCGCGCGAGGCGCACCTGATCCGGCCCCGGCGGCACGAGCCCGAGTCGGCGGGCCGCCGAGTCGACCCGGGCGAACGCGCGCAGCGAGGCGAGCTCCAGCTGGAGCTTCCGGTTCTGCTCCCCGAGCCGCGTGCGGGCAGTCCGGAGGCCGTCCAGCTCGTACGACACGCGCACCCGCTGGACCTGGAGCCAGACGTAGCCGAGCACGCCGGCCACGACGATGCACCCGAGGCACAGCATCCGGGCCATCGCGCGCAGCCGCCGACGGTCCCGTTCGCGGACGACGGCCGAGGCCTGATCCTGGATGAGCCGCGTCATCGTGTCTCGCCTCGCTCGAGGACCCGGAACCGCGCGCTCCGGGCCCGGGGGTTCGTGTGGATCTCGGCCGCGTCGGGGCGCACGGGCTTGCGCGTCAGCACCCGCCAGTCGGCGCGCGCTAGCTGGCGGAAGGTGCCCTTCACGAGACGGTCCTCGAGGGAAT
>DASRDR010000220.1:0-2301 GCA_035652475.1 Candidatus Methylomirabilota bacterium
CGGCATCCCGTCGCCCTTGTCGAGCAGGAACCGGGCGGTCGCGTCCAGGTGCGCCCGGAGGACCGGCGCCTCGCCGCCCGTCGCCAGGTGGGCGACCTGCGCGATCCCGATGAAGGCGGTCTTGGGGATCAGGCCCGGCCCCGCGGGCGCCGCCGCGAGCGGCTCCGCCTCCCCGCCGACCGGCCGGGCCGGACTCACTCGAACGGGAGCGGGGCGCCGGCGGCGAGCGCCGCGACCAGCTCGGGGGCGAGCGTCCCCTCGCAGACCTCGGCGACCGGGCCCCGGAGCCGGATCGACCAGTCGGGCCGCACCTCGACGCCGAGCTCGCCCCCCGGACTCACGATCCTGAGCGTCCCGGCGGTCCGCCCGTTGCGCACGGCGGCCGCCCCCACCGCGCACGACGAGGAGCCGGATGCGAGCGTGTACCCGGCCCCCCGCTCCCAGATCCTGATCTCGACGCGATCCGGCCCCAGCACCCGGGCGAACTGGACGTTGGTGCGGTTCGGGAACGCCGGGTGGGTCTCGATGCGCGGCCCGAGCCGCCGGACCTCCTCGTCGTCGAGGCGGTCGGTGAACACGACGCAGTGCGGGTTGCCGACCGACACCGCCGTGACCGTGAGGACGCGATCGCCGACCTGGAGCGGCACGCCCACCACCTCGCGGTCGGGGCCGTGCATCGGGATCTCGGGCGCGCGGAAGGTCGCCCGGCCCATCTCGACCGTCACCTCGTCCACCCGGCCGTCGCGCAGGTGGCAGACCGCCTCGACGACGCCGCCCTTCGTCTCGATCCGCATGGGCGAGCGCCGGAGGCCGCCGCGCTCCCAGAGGTACCTGGCGAAGATGCGGAGGCCGTTCCCGGACTTCTCGGCCTCGCTGCCGTCCGGGTTGAAGATCCGCAACCCGACGTCGGCGACCCCGGACCCGGTGCGGAGCAGGATCCCGTCGGACCCGACGCCCCAGTTCCGGTGGCAGATCCACCGCACGGCCGCCGGCCCGAGCGGGAAGTCCAGGTCGCGCTCGTCGAGGACCAGGTAGTCGTTCCCGAGCCCGTGGCCCTTGGTGAAGCGGGCCATCGCTACTTCGTCTTGAGCGTGTAGCCGGCCGGGACCTCGAAGCGGGCCGGCTCGCCGGAGACCAGCTTCAGGCTGCGGATCTCGCTGTAGAGGTCGAAGACCGGCCGCTTGCCGTCGCTCGCCGCCGGGGCGGGCTTGCCGCCGCCCCCGCCGAAGAGCTTCCCGAGCGCCGAGCCCAGGTCGTCGCCCCGGGGCGGGGCGCCGCCGCCATCGGCCGCGCGGGCGCCGCCCCCCGACCCGTACCACTCGACCTGGGTCACTATCCAGTAGCCCTGGATCTTCGCGAGCTCGGTCGCCGCCTTCGCGATCGCGCGCCGCTGCTCCTCCTCCCCGAGCCCGGCGCTCGCGAACATCGTGGCGAGCCCGAGCTGGCGCGCCTCGTCGGGCGGCATGTCGGCCCGGATCCGCTCGAGGTAGGCCCGCTCGTACGCCCCGAGCTGCGCCTGGGCGGCCCGGATGTCCGCGGTGACCGGCGTGGTCCAGGCGTGCAGGTTCATCTGGCTCTGGGTGGTCTCGTCGGTCTTCTGGTTCCGCATCTCGAGGAGCCAGGTCGCCAGGTACTCCTCGCACGGGAAGCCGTTGATCGTCTTGTGGGCCCCCGTCCGCTCGACCTTGAACTCGCTGCGCGTCACGACCACGTCCGACGGCTCGCGCCGCGGGCTGCCCGGGCTCCGCCGCTCCTGCTCGGTGCGGAGGGTCAGGGGCGCCTCGGTGTACGTCTTCTTCTCGGGATCGAGCGTCCACACGAGCCCGCGGTCCAGCCGCGTGATCCGCACGCTGTCGCCGAGGCCCGCCATGCGCTGGATCGCCGACATGAACCCGCCCGTGAACCTGAACGACGTCTCGTCCCGCTGGGCCACCGCCGAGGTCGTCTGCCGCGAGGTGCTCTCGAACGCGCCCAGGCCCCCCAGCCCCTCGCTGCGGGTGAACCGCTCGATCGCGACGTCGGCCCGGCCCGGGGCGGCCAGCCCGAGCGCCAGCGCGGCGGCGACCGCGGCGGCGGCCAGTCGGCCGCGGGCCCGGCCCCGGCCTGTCCCCGTCCGGGGCGGCACGGCCGCTCCGAGCCGGCCGGAAGACCCGTCGGACAGCGCCGCGACGACGCCGTCCCCCCGCCCGGAGCGGCGGGGAGGCCGATCCGCCGGTGGCCGGCTACCGGCGGTCGAGCGGCACATAGGTCGCCTCGCGGGGGCCGACGTACTCCGCGCGCGGGCGGATCAGGCGGTTGTTC
>DASRDR010000221.1:0-8174 GCA_035652475.1 Candidatus Methylomirabilota bacterium
GAGCTTGTTGACGGCGCCGTTGCGGCCGAGGAGCACGATCCACGCGAACGTGCGCACGAGGAAGCTCGTCCAGAACGGCAGGAGCACGCAGAGCGTGAGCGCGCCCCGCCAGCGCCCGCCGGCGGTGGCGAGGAGGTAGGCGACCGGGTACCCCCCGGCGATCGAGAGCGCGGTGCTCCAGGCCGCGATCCTGAACGTGATGAGGAGCACCTGCCAGTACACGGGGGTCGCCAGCAGGCGCGCGTAGTGGGCCCCGGTCAGGGCGCCGCTCCGGTCCACGACCGAGAGCCACAGGAGCTGGAGCACGGGGTAGGCGAACACGACGGCCAGGAACGCGAGCGCGGGGATCAGCGGCGCCCACGGGAGCCGCCGGGGCGGCCGGGCCGCCGCGCCGGCGGGGAGCGCCGCCGTGCCGAGGCTCACCGGCGGCACCCGCGCCGCGGCCGCGCCGCCGGCGTCGTCGGCCGGCGCCCGCGCGGGGACCGGGCCTCGCGCGCGGCGGCCGGCGGCGGCCTCAGCACGGCAGCACCACCGCGCTCTCGACGTCCCAGCCGACCCGCACCTTGGCGTCGCCCCGCGCGGCCGGCGGCGGCCCGGCGGTGAGCTGCGTGGCCGACACGGTCCGGCCGTCGCCGAGCGTCACGTAGTACTTCGTCATCCCGCCGACCAGGATCACCTCCCGGAGCACGCCGTCCAGGACGTTCGGCGCGTCCTCCCCGGGCCCGAGCAGCCGGATGCGCTCCGGCCGCACCACGAGCGTGACGCGGGCGCCCGCCGGGAGGTCGGGCGGAGCCGGCGCCCGGAGCCCGGCGCCGGCGACGGCCAGGACGGCCGCCGCGCCCTCGCGCCCGGCGAGCGTGGCGTCGAGGAGGTTCGACTCCCCCAGGAAGTCGGCGGCGAACCGCGTGCGGGGGCGGAAGTAGAGCTCCTGCGGCGAGCCGACCTGCTCGATCCGCCCCTCGTTCATGAGGCAGATCCGGTCGGACATGATCATCGCCTCTTCCTGGTCGTGGGTCACGTAGAGGACGGTGATCCCGAGCTCGGTGTGCAGGTGCTTGATCTCGAGCTGCATCTGGTCGCGGAGCTTCTTGTCGAGGGCCCCGAGCGGCTCGTCCATGAGGATGATCGACGGCCGGTAGACGATGCAGCGCGCGAGCGCGACCCGCTGCTGCTGGCCGCCCGAGAGCGCCCGGGGCAGGCGGTCGGCGACCCCCGGCAGCCGCACGATCTCCAGGACCCGGGCCACCTCCCGGGCGATCGTCGCCTCGGGCACGCGTCGCATCCGGAGCGGGAAGGCGACGTTCTCGAAGACGGTCAGGTGCGGGAAGAGGGCGTAGCTCTGGAACACGACGCCGATGTCCCGCTTGAAGCTCGGGAGGTAGGTCGCCAGGCGGCCGTCGATGCGCACCTCGCCCCGGTCGGGCGGGACCAGGCCGGCGACGATCATGAGGAGCGTCGTCTTGCCCGAGCCGGATGGCCCGAGGAGGGTGAGGAACTCCCCCTCGCGCAGGTCGAGCGTCGCCTCGGCCAGCGCCACCACCGGGCCGTAGGTCTTGCGGACCGCGCGGACCTCGAGCTTCGTCACCGCGGCGGGACCCCGGGGGCCGGGCGCCGCGTCCCGCGCGAGCCCGTCGCGAGCCCGGGCCGCGCCGGCCGCACGACCACCGCGCTCCACCTCCCGATGCTGCCGGTGGTGCCGAGCGGGCCTTCGGCCCGCCTCATGGCCGCTCCCCGGCTCCGGGGCTCCCCGCGCGCCGCCGGGCGATCGCCAGGGCCCCCGCTCCTCGGTCGGCGTCGACGCCGATCGGGCGGCCGAGCGCCCCGGTCAGCCGCATCGACCGGCTTCCCGGGGTGCGCGTCGAAGCCGGCGGCCCGGGCGCGCAGCGGCCGGGTTCCGGGGCTCGCACGCTCGGCCGCCAACCACGTCCCCTCCCCGGCATCCCGCTCCCGGCGGCGGGGGCGAGAGCGGGGCACCGCGGCTCCGTCTCCGATCAGGCGATCAGCCAGGCGTTGAAGCGCTCGGTCACCTTGTCCTTGTTGCTGCCCCAGAACTGGTAGTCGACCTTGATCGTCTTGGCGTAGTTGTCCGGGTGGGTGGGCAGCATCGGCGCCCGCTTGGGGTCCACGAACCGGTACGCGGTCGGGTTGGTCGGGCCGTAGGAGAGGTGCCGGGTGTAGGCGGCCTGCCGCTTGCCGTCGGCCGCGAACTCGATGAACTTCCGGCACAGGTCGGCGTTCGGGGTGCCGCGGAGGATCGACCACCCCTCCACCGCCCACAGCCCCTGCTCCCAGGAGATCGCGGCCGGCGCCCCGTCGTCGATCGCCGCCTGGATGCGCGCGTTCCAGGTCGGCACCATGTCGACCTCGCCGCTCTTGATCATCTGGGTCGCCTGGGCCCCGCCCGTCCACCAGACGGCGACGTCCTTCTTGATGCGGTCGAGGCTCCGGAACGCCCGGTCGATGTCGCACGGGTACAGCTTCTCCTTCGGCACGCCGTCGGCGAGCAGCGCCTCCTCGGTCGTGTCGAACGGGTGCTTGCGGATCGAGCGCCGGCCCGGGAACCCGGCCACGTCCCACAGGTCCCTCCACGACGACGGCGCCTTCCGTCCCTTGAAGGCGTCGGTGCGGTACCCGAGGACGGCGGTGTAGACGTCGTTGCCGTAGTTGTAGGCGTCGCGGAACTCCGGCCGGAGCTCCTGCACCCCGGGGAGGTGGTCCAGCCCGATCTTCTCCAGGTAGTCGCCCTCCTTGACCAGCTGGTCGGAGGCCGCCTGGCTGAGGAGCGCCATGTCCCAGGTGTAGGTCTTGGTGTCGACCATGCTCTTGATCTGGCTGGTCGGCTCGTGGGCCGACGCGACCCCGACCGCCTCGATCCCGGTGGCCTCCCGGAACGGCTTGTAGTACGCCTCGGCGAACGCGACCGTGAACGGGCCGCCGGGGTCGCGGATGACGATCCGCTTCCCCTGGGCCCGGGACTTCCGGGAGGTCAGGACGAGAGGGGCGCCGAGCACCGCGCCGGCGGCCGCGGTCAGGACGGTGCGTCGCGAGACCGGGATCGTGTTCGCCATGTCCGCCTCCTTGTCGCTCTGCGCCGCGCCGGCGCCGGGGGGGGCCCGCCCGCGGGATGACGGGCGTCTGGAGGATAGGTAGTATAAGCGGGCCACCGCGCGCAAGGGGGGCCAGACGGACCGCGTCGCATGCACCACGTCGGGGTCGACACCGGCGGGACGTTCACCGACTTCGTCGCGCTCGACGTCGCGAGCGGCCGGGTCCACGCGCTGAAGGTCCCCTCCGAGCCGGCCGACCCGGCACGGGCGGTCGCCGGCGGCCTGGCCGCCCTCCAGGCGCGGCACGGGGTCCCCCCCGTCGCGATCGACCGGCTCATCTTCGGGACCACGGTCGCCACCAACGCCGTGCTCGAGCGGAAGGGGGGGCGGACGGCGCTGGTCGCCACCCGCGGGACCCGGGACGTGCTCGAGATCCAGCGGCAGTGGCGTCACCGCCTGTTCGACCTCGCGCTGCAGCGACCGGAGCCGCTGGTGCCCCGCCGCTGGCGCCTGGAAGCCGACGAGCGCGTCGGGGCCGACGGCCGGCCGGTCACGCCGCTCACTGACCGGGAGGCGGACCGGGTCGCCGCCGAGGTGGCCGCGCTCGGGGTCGACGCGGTCGCCGTCGCGCTCCTCTTCTCGTTCCTCGCCCCCGCCCACGAGGAGCGGCTCCGGGCCGCGATCGCGCGCGCCGCGCCCGGGCTCCACGTCTCGCTCTCGTCCGGGATCTGCCCCGAGTTCCGCGAGTACGAGCGGACCTGCACCACCGCGCTCAACGCCTACGTCATGCCGAAGGTCCACCGGCTGGCCGAGCGGCTGGAGGCGGAGCTCGGAGCGGCCGGGCTCCGCGGCGCGCTCCGGATCATGCAGTCGAACGGGGGCCTCATGTCGGCCGCCCAGGCGCGCCAGGCACCGGTGCGGACGCTCCTCTCGGGGCCGGCGGGCGGCGTCGTCGGCGCGGCGGCGGTCGCGGCCGCGGCCGGGCTCCGGGACGTCATCACCATGGACATGGGCGGGACGAGCCTGGACGTGAGCCTGGTCCGCGACGGCCAGGTGGCCCTCGCCTCCGAGGGCCGCGTTGGCGGCTTCCCGGTGAAGATCCCGCAGGTCGACACGCACACGATCGGCGCCGGCGGGGGGAGCATCGCCCGGTTCTTCCGCGGCACGGTCAAGGTCGGGCCCGAGAGCGCGGGCGCCGATCCCGGGCCGGCGTGCTACGGGCGCGGCGGCACGGAGCCGACCAGCACGGACGCCGCGGTGGTGCTCGGGCTGATCGACCCCGCCTACTTCCTGGGCGGCGAGATCGCGCTCGACCCCGACGCCGCGGCGCGCGCCGTCGAGTCGGGGATCGCGCGCCCGCTCGGCCTCGACCGGGCCGAGGCGGCGCAGGCGATCGTGCGGGTGCAGGTCGCGAACATGGTGAGCGGCATCCGGGCGGTGTCGGTCGAGCAGGGGCTCGATCCGCGGGCGTTCGCGCTCCTGCCGTTCGGCGGCGCGGGCGCGCTCTACGCCGGGCTGGTCGCCGAGGAGATGGGGATCCGGCGGCTCCTCCTGCCCGTGCACCCGAGCGTCCTCTCCGCCCTCGGCCTGCTGATGACCGACGTGAAGTACACCGAGGTCCGGACCCGCCTGGTCGCCGCGGCCGCGGCGGACGGCGCCGCGCTGGAGGCGGGCTACCGGGAGCTCGAGGCGCGGCTCGCCGCGGCGCTCGCGGCGGAGGGGATCCCGCCCGCGCGCACGCGGCTCGAGCGCGTCTGCGACATGCGCTACCACGGGCAGGCGTACGAGGTCCCGGTCCCGGTCCCGCCGGCGGGAGCGGACGGCCTGGACGTCGGGGCCCTCGTCGCGCGCTTCCACGCCGCCCACCGGCGGAGCCACGGCCACGCCGACGAGCGCGAGCCGGTCGAGCTGGTCAACTTCCGGGTCACCGCGATCGGGGAGGTGCCGAAGGCGCCGCTCGCCCGGTGGACCGGCGGGCCGGGGGGCGAGGCCCCGGCGCCGAAGGGCGAGCGCCGCGCCTACTTCGGCGACGCCGGGTGGCTCGCCTGCCCGGTCTTCGAGCGCCACGCGCTGGCGGTCGGCGCCCGCGTGACCGGCCCGGCCCTGGTCGAGGAGCCCGGCGCGACCCTCGTCCTCTACCCCGGGCACCGCGGCGTCGTCGACGCGCTCGGGAACCTCCTGGTCACGGTCCCGGCATGACCCGGCCCGCCGTGGATCCGGTCACGCTCGAGGTCGTCGGCAACTACCTCGTCTCCGCCGTCCGCGAGATGGGCACGACCCTCATGCGCACCGCGTACTCGACCCTGATCCGGGAGGAGATGGACTGCTCGACCGCGCTCTTCGACCCGGCCGGCCAGCTGATCGCCCAGGCCGACCACGTGCCGTCGCACCAGGGCACGCTGAGCCTGGCCGCCAAGACGCTCCTCGCCGCGGTCGCGCTGGAGCCCGGGGACGTCGTGATCTTCAACCACCCCTACCGGGGCGGGACGCACCACCCGGACATCATGATCTTCAAGCCGGTCTTCCACGAGGACCGGCTGGTCGCGCTGGCCGGCTCGCTCGGCCACCACCTGGACGTGGGGGGCCGGGCGGCCGGGAGCATCTCCACCGACGCGCGCGACGTGTTCGAGGAGGGCCTGATGATCCCGCCGCTCAAGCTCTACCGGCGCGGGGTCCTCTTCGAGGAGATCTTCGACCTCATCGCGAGCAACATCCGGGAGCCGCAGAAGACGCTCGGCGACCTCCGGGCGCAGGTGGCCGCGGTCACGATCGGCGAGCGGCGGTACCTCGAGCTGGTCGCGCGCCACGGCGCCGAGCCGCTGGCCGGGATCGTGGCCGCCTGCCTCGACACCTCCGAGCGGCTCATGCGCGAGGACCTCCGCGCCTACCCCGACGGCCGCTACGCGGCCGAGGGCTGGATGGACGGGGACGGGATCTCGGACGACCCGGTGCGGATCGCGGTGACGGTCACGCTCGCCGGCGGCGACGTCACGGTCGACTTCACGGGCTCGAGCCCGCAGGTCCGGGGCCCGTTCAACTGCGCGCTCTCCTCGGCGTACGCCTCGGTGTACTGCGCGGTGCGCTACATGGTGAACCCGCTCATCCTCCAGAACGAGGGGTGCTACCGGCCGATCCGGGTCGTGCTCCCCGAGCGGAGCATCGTGAAGCCGGTCCCGCCGGCGCCCCTGTCGGGCCGCTTCCACACCCTCGAGCGCATCGCCAACACGATCGTGATGGCGTTCAACCAGGCGCGCGGGGCCCGGGCGGTCGGGAGCGGCCACGCCCACCTCACCTCCTTCTCGGTCTCGGGGCGGCGGCCGGCCGGCGACACGCCGTACGTGTTCTTCGAGATCCTGGGCGGCGGCTGGGGCGGGACCGCCGACGGGGACGGCCTGGACGCCACCTTCGGCCTCATGGCGAACTGCTACGACGTGCCCATCGAGGCGCTCGAGCTCGAGTACCCGCTCCGCGTCGAGCGGTACGAGCTCCGTCCCGACTCGGGCGGCGCCGGCCGCCACCGGGGCGGGCTCGGGCTCCGCCGCGACGTTCGGTATCTCTCGGGCGAGGGCTACCTCACCAACCGCTCCGACGCCCAGCGCTTCCCGCCGCTCGGCGTGCTCGGCGCGGCCGCCGGGGCCCCGTCCCGCCACTCGCTGGTGCGGGCGGACGGCCGCGTCGTGCCGCTCCCGTCGAAGGCGACGAACCTCTCCATCGCCGCCGGCGACCTGGTCTGCCTGGAGACCGCGGGGGGCGGCGGCTGGGGGCCGCCGGCCGAGCGCGACCCCGCGCGGGTGCTGCAGGACGTGCTCGACGGCAAGGTCTCGCCGGAGCAGGCGCGCGAGGTCTACCGGGTCGCCGTCGACCTGGCCGCGGGCTGCGTGGACGCGGCGGCGACCGCCGCGCTCCGCGGGCCGCGCGCGCCCTCGCCCTGACGGGGTCCGGGCGCGGCACCGGGGCGGCCGCGGCCAGGCTCGGCGCCGGCCCGCCCGGACGCGAGGCGCCCGGCGCGGCCCGAGATCGAGGCCCGCCCCCGATGCGACGCGCCCGGCGCGACGCGCGCCGACGAGGCCCGCTCGCGAGGGCGCGCTACGGCAGGCGCCAGAGCGCCGCGGCGCCGGCGGCGCAGAGCGCCGGCCCGGCCGGCTCGGGCCCGGGGTCGGGGCCGTCGAACGCGGGCGGGTAGCGGACGCGCTCACCCCGGAGCCGGTGGGTCGGGCGGAGCGCGGTCAGCCCCGGCGCGGTCTCGTCCAGCAGGCTCACGTGACGGTGGGGCCGCGTCACGCGGCGGCCGGTCAGCGCCGGCACCCACTGGGTCGCGTCGCCGTAGGCTCCCGCGACGACCGCGTCGGGCGGGGTCCGGGCGGCGAGGCACGCGAGCACCTGGACGTCGGCCGGTGTGGCCATCGGCTGCGCGCCCTGGTACCAGCGGAGGTGGAACGGCACCGCCAGCGCGAGGCCGAGCGCCGCCGCCGCGCCGGCGGCCCGGGCGGGGAGCCCGGCCAGGGCGGCGCCCAGCACGGGCGCGGTCGCGAGCGCGAACAGGGGAGCGAGCCGGACCGGGTAAACGAGCCCGGCCAGGCCGAAGGCGTGGAGCCCCGCGATCAGGGTCGCGAGGGCCAGCACCCCGCCGAGGCCCAGCGCGGCCGGCCGCACGGCGCGGCGTCCGGCCAGCAGGAGGGCCGCGGCCCCGACCGCGACGAGCCACGGCGGTCCGAGCGCCCGCCACAGCGCCGGCCAGATCCGGACCGGAAACTGCCACGGCGCGCCGCGCAGCAAGGCCTCGCGCGTCCGTCCCCAGCTCGCCATCCACTGGAGCTCCGCCGGCGAGAGGGCGGGCCCCGCCCCGGCGAGGAGCGCGAGCCCGGCGCCGAGCGCGGCCAGCGCGACGATCGTCCCCCGCGGCCGGTGACGGCCCGCGACCACCGTCGCGACGAGCGCCCCCGCACCGGCACCCATCGGGTGCACCGCCACCGCCCCGGCGAGCAGCAGGGCGGCGGTCGCGGTCGCCCCGGGATGCCACCCCGGCGCGGCGCGGAGGAGCGCGGCGGCGTGGAGCCCGAGCGCCAGGGCCAGCACGGTCGGCGTCCCGCCCCACGCGAACGTGTCCTGGGGCGTCTTGGCGAGGAA
>DASRDR010000222.1:0-5729 GCA_035652475.1 Candidatus Methylomirabilota bacterium
GATCCCGTAGCGCGCCTGGGCGCCGCCCGGCGCCCAGCGGAACCCGGTGATGACCTCGTCGAAGATCAGGAGCACGCCGTGCCGCCGCGTCACCTCGCGCAGTCCCGCCAGGTAGCCGGGCCGGAGCGGCAGTCGCCCCCACGACCCGCCGCTCGGCTCCAGGATGACCGCGGCGACGTCCCCGCGCTGCCGGAGGAGCCGCTCGACCTCGGCGAGGTCGTTGGCGGGGGCCATCACCGTCCCGAGGCGCGCACCCGGCATGAGGCCGATCGACGGCGGGACGTCGAACGGCGGCGCGAACCCGGTCAGGAGCTCGTCGCCCCAGCCGTGGAAGTGCCCCTCCAGCCGGAGGATCGTCGGCCGCCCGGTGTGGGCGCGAGCGACGCGACAGGCGAGCATCGCGCTCTCGGTGCCGGAGTTGGTGAAGCGCACCCGCTCGGCGCACGGGACCAGCGCCTGGATCCGCTCCGCCCACTCCACCTGGAGGGGATGGTCGTTGCCGAAGTGCGTCCCGAGCGGCGCCGCCTTGATGACGGCCTCGACGATCGCCGGGTGGGCGTGCCCCAGGAGGAGGGCCCCGTTGCCGCAGTGGTAGTCGATGTACCGGTGCCCGTCGACGTCCCACTTGTAGGCGCCCTGCGCGCGGGCGATGTAGGTCGGGAACGGGAGCGCGTGGCGGACGTCGTGCCCGAGCGCGCCGCCCACCGCCCGGCGCGCCCGCTCGTACCACGCCCCGGACCCCGCCCGCGTCGCCCGGAGGCGCTCCTCGAAGCTGTCGCTCGTCATCGGCTCCTCCCGCTCCGGGACGGCCGGACGGCCGTCACCCGTCTGTTCGTCGCTTCCCGGCCCGACACCCGATCGGGCGGCCCCGTCAGCCCCCGGGCGGGGTCGCGACGAACCCGGCACCGGGTGCCCCGTCGATCCTGGCGCGCCGCACGACGCGCCGTCCGCCGCAGCCGGGCGCTCGCGCGCGCGGCGGATCCCAGGCGGACCCGCGAGGTCGTAGCGACGCGCCGTCCGCCGCACCCGGGCGCTCGCGCGCGCGGCCCGGGCTCGGCGGCCGCCGCCGCCCTCACGCCGGCGCCCGCGCCCGCCACTCCCGGAACCGCGCGCGCAGGACCTTCTTGTCGAACTTGCCGACGCCCGTCTTGGGAATCGTCTCCAGCATCACGACGCCGTCGGGCAGCCACCAGCGCGCCACCTGCGGGCGCAGGAACTCCAGCACCTCCTCGCCGGTCAGGGGCGCGCTCAGGCCCGGCTTCGGGACGACGCACGCCAGGGGGCGCTCCCCCCACTGCGGGTGCGGGACCGCGACGACCGCCGCCTCCAGCACCTTCGGATGCGCCATGATGAGGCTCTCCAGATCCACGCTGGAGATCCACTCCCCGCCCGACTTGATGAGGTCCTTCGTCCGGTCCGTGATCTGGACGTATCCCTCGGGGTCGATGGTCGCCACGTCCCCGGTCCGGAACCAGCCGTCGGCGGTGACCTGCTCCGTCCCGCCCGACTCGCCGTAGTAGGCGCGGATGACCCACGGCCCGCGCACCTGGAGCTCGCCCGGGGTTCGCCCGTCCCAGGGAACCTCGCGGCCGGCCTCGTCGACGGCGCGCAGCTCGACCCCCGCCACCGCGTACCCCTGTTTGGCCTGGATCGCGAAGCGCTCGCTCTCGGGCCGGTCCTCCATGTACGACTTCAGGCGGGCCACCGTGCCGAGCGGCGTCATCTCGGTCATGCCCCATGCGTGGAGCATCGGGACCCCGAGGTGCTTGTGGTAATGCTCGATGAGCGCGCGCGGGGCGGCCGAGCCGCCGACGGGCAGGCAGCGCACCGACGAGAGGTCGTACCTCTCCCGCTCGGCGAGCTCCTTGACCGCGATCCAGACGGTCGGCACCGCGCCGACGAACGTGACACGCTCCCGCTGGATGAGCTCCGCGACGTCGCGGGGCTGGGGATGGGACCCGGCGAACAGCTGGGTGGCGCCGACCATCACGCCGGCGAACGGCAGGCACCAGGCGTTGGCGTGGAACATCGGCACGACGTGGAGCATCACGTCGCGCTCGCTCAGCCCGAAGGTGTCGGCCATCGCCACCGCCATCGAGTGCAGGAAGATCGCCCGGTGGCTGTACACCACCCCCTTCGGGTGCCCGGTGGTGCCGGACGTGTAACACATCCCCGCCGCGTCGTCCTCCTCGAGGCGCGGCCAGGCCTCGACCGGCCGCGCCTCGGCGACCAGCCGCTCGTACTCGACGAGGCCCGCCTCCGCCGGGATCTCCGCATCGGGCATCGCCACGACGTGACGCACGGCGGGGAGCTCCGAGCGGATCGGCGCCAGGAGCGGCAGCAGGCTCGCATCCACGAACAGCACCGAGTCGCCGCCGTGGCGGATCACGTACGCGAGCTCCTGGGGTGTCAGGCGGAGGTTCAGCGTGTGGAGCACGGCACCCGACAGGGGTACCGCCCAGTACAGCTCGAGGTGACGGTGCGAGTTCCACGCCAGCGTGCCGACCCGGTCGCCCTGGCGGACCCCGAGCGCCGCGAGGGCGCCCGCCAGCCGGGCCACGCGCCCGGCGAACGCCTCGTAGGTGTAGGCGACGAGCGCGTCCCCGGGGCCGCGCGTCGCCAGCCGCTTGGTCGGGAAGAGCCGACGCGTCCGCTCGAAGAAGTGGGTCAGCGTGAGCGGATACTCCATCATGAGGCCCTTCATCGGCCGGTCCTCCGCGCCCCCTCGTCCGCGTCGTCCGCTCACCAGGCGAGGATGAGGTACCCAGCCCCGCCCGCCTGGCCGGGGTGGCCGGCATCGCCGCCCGCGCCGCCCGCGGCGGCCCCGCCGGGCGGATCGACCGTGCCGCGCGGCGGCCTCCCGCCGGCGCCCCCCCGGCCGGGCGACAGGCACGTGGAGGGCGTGAGCGGCGAGACCCGGCACGCCTCCCCCGCGGCGCCGCCCGGCCCGTCACGCGCGACCCCGAGCGCCGGGTCCGCCCGGCCCCCGCCACCGCCCGCGCCGGGCTGGCCGTCGGCCTGGCCGGACTGCCCGCCGTGGCCGGGCGGCACGGAGAGGAGCACGGTCCCCGTGCTGGCATCGCGGATCTGGGTGCCCCCGCCATCGCCGGGCGCGCGGGCATCGGGCTGGCCGCCCGGTCCCACGACGACGTCGTACGTCGTCCCGGGGATCACCGCCAGGACGGCGCGCTGGTACGCGCCCGCCCCGCCGCCCCCGCCGCCACCGAGCGCCCCCGCCGAGCCGGCTCCCCCCGCGCCGCCGGCGCCCCACGCCTCCACCAGGAGACGCGTCACGCCCGGCGGGGCGGTCCAGGTCCCCGTCGTCCGGTACTCCCGGAGGCCGCCGCTGGCCGCCGGTCCGGTCGCGGGCGCGACCGCCGCGACCCCGGCCGGCGCCGCCGGGCCGCGGGGCCCGGCCGGACCTGGCGGACCGGCAGGGCCCGGCGGCCCCGGAGGGCCCGGCGGCCCCGCGGGTCCCGGCGGACCCGGCGGACCCGGGGCCCCGCCACCGCGGAGCGTGATCTCGAGCCGCGGCTCGTGGCTGGTCTCGGTGTTCTCCTTGCTGTCGAACTCGACCGCGACCCCGCCCACGTTCGGCGACAGCACGATCCCGTTGTTCTCGAGCGTGCGGTCGAGCCACTCCTGGACCAGCTCGGTGAGGTCGACGACGACGAACGCGTTCCGGTCGCGCAGCGACACCGGGATCCCGATCACCTCGTCCCGGCCCTCGCCGGGGGCGTTGGCGGCCGTGATCGCGCCCTCGCTCCAGCCGCCCTTCACGGTGTGGACGTCGAACAGGCCGCTCCGGGTCACCTTGTTCACCCAGAGGCGGAGGACCGCGCGCGCGACGTCCGCCCCCCGGGTGCCCGAGGGCAGCGTCGTGAGGTCGAAGCGGAGATACGTCCGCGCGCCGTTCGGGCCCGGGCCCTGGACGACCAGACTGGGCGCGGCACCGAAGTTCGCCGCGCGTGCGGTCGCCGAGGTGTGGGCGTCGTCGGTCAGCCGGGCCGACTGGGCGCGCGCCACCACCGGGACGCCGCCCAGCAACGCCACGACGACGACCGCGAGCACACGGACGATCGACACGGGGCCTCCTCGACGAGGGTCGCCACGCGGGACGGCCGGGGTCTGCTCTCGACAGCCACCCGGCAGGATAGGGTACCGCTGCGAGTGTTGGCAACCGGTGCTCGCGTCCCGTCGCGATACGGCCCTTGCCGCCGCCCACACAGGTGCTCTACCCTCGGGCCACGGACCGCCCCCCCACTTCCGAGCGACGGGAGGGAGACATGACCCTGCGAAGCCGACGCCCCACGCCCGGTCCTCTGCTGATCGCGCTGATCGTGGTCGCCGCCGCCGTGGGCGCGAATGCCGCCGCGCCGGCGCCGGCCGCCGCGCAGGAGACCGTGAAGATCGCGTACATCGACCCCCTCTCGGGCGGCGCGGCGAGTGCCGGGCTCCTGGGTCAGAAGCACTTCAGCTACTTCGTCGACAAGATCAACGCCGCCGGCGGCGTCAACGGGCAGAAGTTCGAGGTGGTGGCGTTCGACAACAAGCTCTCGCCGCAGGAGTCCCTCATCATCCTCAAGAAGGTGATCGACGAGCGCATCCGGTACGTCGCCCAGGGGAACGGGTCGCTGGTCGCCCACGCGCTGATCGACGCGGTCGCCAAGCACAACGAGCGCAACCCCGGCCAGGAGGTCCTGTACCTCAACTACGCGGCCGTCGATCCGGCGCTCACCAACGAGAAGTGCAGCTTCTGGCACTTCCGTTTCGACGCCGACGCCGACATGAAGATGGAAGCGCTGACGAACTACATGGCCCGTCAGCCGAACATCAAGAAGGTCTACCTGATCAACCAGGACTACTCGTTCGGGAAGGCGGTGGCCGCCGCGGCCCGCACGATGCTCCGGAAGAAGCGGCCCGACGTCGAGATCGTGGGCGACGAGCTCCATCCGCTCCAGAAGGTCACCGACTTCTCGCCGTACGTGGCCAAGATCAAGGCGTCCGGCGCCGACTCCGTCATCACCGGGAACTGGTCCAACGACATGGTCCTCCTGGTGAAGGCCGGCAAGGACGCCGGGCTCAAGGTCGACTGGTACACCTACTACGCGAACTCCCTCGGGACCCCGACCGCGATCGGGAAGGACGGGGTCGGCCACGTCAAGGTCGTGGCCGAGTGGGAGAAGAACGTGCTGCCGGAGCCCGATCCCGACCAGGTCGCCTACGAGAAGCGGTTCACCGGGAAGGAAGACGACTTCCGGTACTGGCGGCTCAAGACCATGTTCGAGATGCTGGCCGCCGCCATGAAGAAGGCCGGCTCGAACGACCCGGTCAGGGTGGCCCGGGCCCTGGAGGGGATGAAGCAGCAGACGCCGCTCGGCGAGGTGGAGATGCGGGCGGACAACCACCAGCTCCTCCAGCCGCTCTTCATCTTCACCATGTCCGACAAGGCCAGGTACGACGTGGAGCACACGGGGCTCGGCTTCGTCACCAACGGCAAGGTGGACGCGAAGGACACCGCGCTCCCGACCGTCTGCAAGATGGAGCGGCCGAAGTAGCCGAGGGGTTCGCCCCGGCCGGTCCCCGGACCGGCCGGGCTCCCGTCCCGCGCGTGCTCGAGCTCGTCGTCTCCTCCCTCCTGAACGGGCTGGTCTACGGCCTGCTCCTGTTCATGCTCTCGAGCGGGCTGACGCTGATCTTCAGCATGATGGGCGTCCTCAACTTCGCCC
>DASRDR010000223.1:0-3027 GCA_035652475.1 Candidatus Methylomirabilota bacterium
TGGGCGCCCACACCCACCACTTCACGTTCGGCGAGAACCTGGGCGCCCCCGACTGCGGGGTCCCGTCCGGGCCGTTCCCGTACCGCCCGACGCGGCAGCCGGTCGTGATCGACTGGTGGCGGCAATCCCCCGGGCCCCCCCCCGCTCCGCCGGGGACGCCGTTGACCACCGTGGCGAGCTGGAAGCAGTCCGGGAAGGACATCGAGTGGCGCGGCGAGCTGTACCTCTGGAGCAAGCATCACGAGTTCCTGCGCTTCGTGGAACTGCCGAGCCGCACCCCGGAGCGACTCGAGCTCGCGCTGGCGTGCCGGGACCCCGAGGTGCTCGCGCTGCTCCGGCGGCACGGGTGGCGGATCCGCGACGCGATCGCGCTGACCCGCGACATCCTGCCGTATCGCGAGTATCTCCAGCGGTCACGGGGCGAGTTCACGGTCGCCAAGGACCAGTACGTGCGGCTCCGGAGCGGCTGGTTCAGCGACCGGAGCGCCTGCTACCTGGCGGCCGGCCGCCCGGTGATCACGCAGGAGACCGGGTTCAGCCACGTCCTGCCGACCGGCAAGGGACTGTTCGCGTTCACGAGCCTGGACGACGCCCTGGCCGCGCTCGACAGCCTGGCGGCCGACTACGACGGCCACTGCCGCGCCGCCGCCCAGGTCGCGGCCGAGCACTTCGCCGCCGAGGCCGTCGTCCGGCGGCTCTGCGAGCAGAGCGGGCTGTAGGCGCGTCAGAACAACGCGATCGTCAGGGTGATCTGGCCCACGGCCTCGCGGTAGCCGGGCTGCTCCGACGCGGCGTCGACGTACCGGTGGTAGCCGCCCTCGAACGCGAGGGTCACCCGCGGGGCGCCCCGGCGCAGGTTCCAGACGAGGCTCGCGGTCGCATCGAGGCTCCGGCTGTCCCACAGGTCGTCGGTCGTCCGGCTCCGGCCGTAGCCCCCGTACAGCGTGAGATCGAGCGCCCCGATCAGCGGCGCCACGACGACCGAGAGCGACCCGGTGACGCTCTCCGACCCGACCCCGGCCGTGCCGGGGCCCGCGACGTAGAGGCTCACGACCGGCGTGACCGAGAGCCGGCCCCGGCGATACGAGCCGCTCAGGTCCGACGAGACCGACAGGCCGTCGCCACCGCCGGCCTCCGCCGTCCGGGTGAACGTCGTCGAGATGGTCCCGTCCCAGTGCGGCCCGCCGTACCGGTAGGCCGTGGCGGTGAGGCTGTCGAACTCGCGGGGGTCCTCGGAAGGGGTCGCCCCTGACGCCGGCAGCAGCGCGGGATGGCGCGCGGCCTCGCCGTGGGTGGCGGCCACGCTGAGGAGCGACCCGGAGGGTGTCGCGACGTCCACCGCGAGCCCGGCCTCGCGCCTGGCCGTCCAGGGCCGTCGCGGGTCGTCCCGCACGTTGTCGCGGGAGTCGGTCGCGATCGCCCGGACGCGCACGCGTTCGACCCGCGCGCCGAGCCACACCTGCGCCTGCTCCTGGTCGGGCTTGGTCCCCGGCGCGACGCGCTCGAGCCCGGGCGTCACCGAGTCGAACCGGAGTCCCGTCTCGAGCACCGACCAGCGATCCTGGAGGCCCAGGCGGAACAGGCGCGGGGTCTCGGGGGCGCCCGGATCGCCGCCCGTCGGGTCGGTCACGCCGTACCCCAGCACCTCGACGTGCTGTCCGAATGTCCCGCCGAGCCACCGCTGGCTCCGGTCGGCGGTGAGCTGGAGCAGGTGCCACGAGGGATCCACCGCGGCCCCCGCCGGCACCTGGCGCTCGGCGAACCGGCTCTCCACCCGGATGCCTCGGGACTCGGCGACCGGCGGCGAGACGCGGAGGGCGTCCTCGCGCCGCCGCTCGAGGTCGAGCCCGCGCAGCGGGAACCACGCGTCCTCCAGGAGCTGCCAGCGCTCGAGATAGAGGCGCGCTGCCAGCCAGTCCTCCTCCACCGCCCCCGCGGCGATCGGCCGGCCGGCGACGAGCGTGGCGGCCAAGGCGAGCCACGTCCCGACCCGGCGCGCGGCAGGACGCCGGCGCCCGCGCGCCCCGGCCGAGCCGGTGGCGCGATCCACGACGGCACGACGCACGACGGACCGGACCGGCTGGCCCGAGGCGCCGGACGGAGGCCACGGCCCGGGAGCGCACGAGGGCGCGGACGGCGGCTGCAGATCCCCTCCCCTCCAGGACGTTCGCGAATCGGTGAGGGCGCGCGGCCCGAGACGGCTCGCGCGACCGAGCGGGAGGTCGGGGGCAAGGGCTGTGCCGCCGCCCGAGGGCCGGACGGCGCAGGCGGAGAAGCTCAGTCACGACCGTGGGTTCGGGCGCACCGGCCGGCGGTTGGCCTCGGCGGCGCACCGCGGCGACCCGGGGACCCGCTCACCCCAATCTGGGGTGCCCCGGGGGAGGCTACCACCAAGGCGTCGAGCCGATCCGGCGAGGCCATCCCCGCTCACCCCAATCTGGGGTGCCCCGGGGGAGGCTACCGGGGAAGAGTTCGAGCTCTGTCGGGAAACCGACTGGTGGCCAGCGGTGGCGCGCCGGGCGAGCCCGCCGGCATGGAGGGTGCACCCGGCATTCCGATGACCGAGCCCTCTGCACGGCCCGGCACGCGCTGCACCCGATCCGGATGGTCGCGCTCTCGGAGCCCGAGCCGCGGGGTGCCGACCACTACGTCCTGAGCGTCTACCGGGTGCTCCGGAGCGTGCTGAACCCCTACCGGGTGTTCCTGTTCGAGAAGGAGTGGCACGTCCCGCCCTGCGGTGGCCAGCAGGCCGCGCTGGACTCCGGGACAGGGCGCTGAGAGATACAGGCGGGCGCGCCGCGCGGCGCGCCCGTCACTGGGAGGCGAGCATCAGTCCGCGCCGCGCCTCGTCGGAATCCGGCGCCAGCGCGAGGGCGCGCTCGAACGCCGAGCGGGCGTCACCGCGACGGCCGAGCCGCAGGTACGACCACCCGAGCGCCGTCTGGACGCCCGAGCCGACCGGCCGGGCCTGCGCCACCCGCTCGAACTCGACCGCGGCCTCGCCGTAGCGCCCCAGCCGGTAGAGGC
>DASRDR010000224.1:0-7981 GCA_035652475.1 Candidatus Methylomirabilota bacterium
CGCGCAAGGCGGCCGAGTACCTGGTCGACGCGCTCGCGGACGCGGGCGTCCACCACCTCTTCGGCGTGATCGGCGGCTCGGTCGTCCCGGTCTTCAGTGCCACGGTGGGACGCCGGACGCAGATCGTGATGGCCAAGCACGAGGCCGGCGCCGCGTTCATGGCCGACGGGTACGCCCGCGCGCGCGGGGGACTCGGCGCCTGCGTCGCGACCTCCGGCCCCGGCGCGACCAACCTCATCACCGGCGTCGCCTCCGCCTACGCCGACTCGATCCCGGTCGTGGTCCTCACCGGCCAGGTGGCCACCATGTCGTTCGGCAAGGGGGCGTTCCAGGAGTCGAGCAGCGAGGGCATCGACATCGTCGACGTCTTCAAGCGCGTCACCCGCTACAGCACGCTGGTGTTCCGCCCCGACCGGCTCCCCGACATCTGGCAGAAGGCGCTCCGGATCGCGCTGGGGGGCCGCCCGGGCCCGGTCCACCTGAGCCTGCCGGCCGACGTCCAGGAGGCGCTCATCGCGCCGCCGCCGCCCGCCCCCGCCCCGCTCGACACCGTGCCCCGCGGGAAGAGCTACGACCGGGCCGCGATCCGACGGACCGCGATGCACCTCCTCCGGGCGCGCCGCCCGGCGATCCTGGCCGGGCACGGGACCCTCCTGGCGGACGCCACCGAGGAGCTGCGGGCGGTCGCCGAGGCGCTGGAGATCCCCGTCGCGACCACGCCGAAGGGAAAGGGGGCGTTCCCCGAGGATCACCGGCTGTCGCTGGGGCCGTTCGGGTACTCGGGGTCCCCCCTGGCGCAGTGGTACCTCCTCGAGAGCGGGGTCGACGTCCTGCTCGCGGTCGGAACGAGCCTCGGCGAGTGGGGGACGCTCGGGTGGGACCGCCGTCTCCAGCCCAGCGAGGCCCTCATCCACCTCGACATCGACCCGTACGAGATCGGGAAGAACTACCGCGCGACCGTCCCGGTCATCGGGGACGCGAAGGCCGGGCTGGTCGAGCTCGGATACGAGCTCCGGCGCCAGCAGCGCCGGTATCTCGTCCGGCCGCGACCCGTGCGCGGTGCGGACCCGACCGAGCCCCCGCGGTTCGTCAACGTCGAGGCGATGGACTCCCGCGCGGTGCCGATCAAGCCCCAGCGGCTGATCCGCGATCTGCAGGACGCCCTCCCGCGGGACGCGCTCGTGTTCGTCGACGGCGGCGCGAACCGCTCGTGGGCGATCCACTACTGGCGGAGCCTCCATCCCCGCACCTTCTTCTGCGCCACCGGGATGGCGTCGATGGGCTTCGGCGTCGCCGGCGCGATCGGCGGAAAGTTCGCGGCGCCTGACCGCGTGGTGGTCGCGATCGTCGGGGACGGCGGGTTCCTCATGCACGGGATGGAGGTGAGCACCGCGGTCCACTACGGGAGGCAGGTGATCTGGGTCGTCCTGAACGACGCCGGCTACGGCATGGCGGCGCACTCCCTCCGGCTCCTCAACCGCGCGGACGTGGGGACCCGCTATCCGCGCGTCGACTGCGCCGCGGTGGCCGAGGGGCTCGGGGCCCAGGCGTTCCGGATCCGCGAGCCCGGTGAGATCGACCGCAACCTCATCACCAAGATCGTCGAGAGCGGGCTCCCGACCGTGCTGGACGTCGAGATCGACCCGGAGGAGGTCGCGCCCTTCGCGAGCCGCATCGGCGTGCTCGCGGACGGGTTCAACGGCGAAGCGCGGGGGCGCTAGCCAGCGCGACCACGGCCGCGCCGGCCAGGACCAGGAACGCCCCCGGAAAGCCGAGCGCCTCCGCCAGCGATCCGGTGAGGATCGAGCCCGCCCCCACGCCCGCCTCCCACAGGGTCGTGAATCCCGCGACGCGACTGGCCCGGCGCCCCGCCGGGGCCCGGTCGACCGCGTGCGCGATCAGCGTCGTGTGGGTCCCGCCGACGCCGAGGCCGATCAGCGCGCCGGCGCCCAGGAAGGCCAGCGGGCCGCGCGCCCCGGCGAGGAGCCCGAGCCCGGCGGCGACCGCCAGGAGCGCGGGCGGGAGCACGAGCGGGGCGCCCCACGCGTCGTACGCGCGCCCGGCCAGCACCCGGACGGCGAGACTGGTCAGGGCGAGGCAGAGGAAGAAGGCCCCGACGCCCTCGAAGGCCCGCTCGCGGGCCACCAGCGCCACGAACGAGACGACGGCGCCGTAGGCGAGGCTGGCGCTGGCCTGCCCCAGCACCGCCGCGCCCATGGTCCCGCGCCGCCGCGGCGCATCCCCGGCGGCGCGTGGGGCAGGCGTCTCGCGGGGGGGCGGGGCGCCCGCCGCGGGGACGGCGAGGCTGCATCCCAGCGCCCCGGCCGCGGTCACGGCTGCGGCGAGGAACACCCCCCGATCCCCGGCCGCCGCCTGGAGCGCGCGCCCGATCCCCGGGCCCACGCCGAGGGCGGCTGCCTGGGCCAGGCCGAAGGTGCCCATCGTCCGGCCCCGGCGCCGGGGCGGGGCGAGGTCCCCCGCCAGCGAAGCCGCGGCGGTCCCGAAGGAGGCAAGCCCGAGAGCGTGGACCGCCCGCCACCCGAGCAGCACCGGCACCGAGCGGATCCAGAAATAGCCGAGCGCCGCGACGACGTAGACCACCGCCCCGGCGACCAGGAAGCGCCTGCGCCCGTGCCGGTCGATCCACGCCCCGCAGAGCGGCCGGACCAGGAGGGACGTCAGCGAGAAGATCCCGTTGATCAGCCCGATCTGGGCGCTCGATCCACCCAGGGCCTGGGCGTACACCGGGAGCGTCGGGATCAGGTAATAGAGCGACGCGAAGTGAAGGTGGGTTGCCAGAACGACCCACAGGAGTGTCCGTGGCATCGCGGTCACGCCTGCCCGACCCGGGGGGCCCGGGCACCACCCGGAACCGGGGCGCCGCGGTCGCCGGACGACGATTCACACGATCTGGCCGACACTTACACCGCCGCGTTGGCCACTGGTGCCTCGCGGTCTCCCGTTCGGCCCCCGGTCCGGCCCAGGGCGAGTGGCAGGGCTTGCTCTGGCACTTCGGTTGCAGCTACCCTGCCGCCCGCACGCGGCGCGGGACAGAATCGCCCGGGGGAGGGGCAGATCGTGGCGACGGCGATGCTTCGGGCGGTCCTCGCGCTCCTGCCGGTCTTCCTCGCGACCGCAGCCCCGGCGGGCGCGCCCGCCCCGGGGGGGCGGCCGGGGGCGGACGAGCTGGTCGTGGTGGACGCGACGGCCCCGCCGCCCTCCCTCGACCCCTTCAAGGTCTATGGCACCCAAGCCCAGAACCTCTTCCGGCTGATCTTCGAGCCACTGGTCGACCGGGATCCGGACGGCCGGCTCCGGACTCCCCTCGTCGAGTGGTGGGGCCCGGTCGATCCGCTGACCTGGGACTTCCGGCTGCGTACCGGGGTGCGCTTCCATGACGGGTCCGAGCTCACCGCGCAGGACGTCGTGTACTCGCTGCGCCGGATCCTCGATCCGGCGATCGCGTCCCCGCGCCGGTCGGAGTTCGCCGAGCTGGACGCGATCGTCGCCACCGACCCCCGGACCGTGCGGATCACGACGAAGCGCCCGTACGCGCTCCTCCCCGCCCGGCTCTCGCAGTTCAGCATGATCGTGCCGGACCAGCTCCGGGGGCGCCCGGCCGCCGAGTTCTTCCGCGATCCGATCGGTCTCGGGCCGTTCCGCCTGGTGGAGCTCGACGAGCGGCAGGCGACCCTGGTCGCGTTCCCGGGCCACCACGCCGGGGCGCCCCGGGTGTCCCGGGTCGTGTTCCGCTTCATCGTCGATCCGGACGAGCGGCTCCGTCAACTGCTGACCGGCCGGGTCGACCTGGTCACGAACGTGCTGCCGCACCAGGTGGACCAGCTGCTGCAGGCGCGCGACACGCGGCTCGTCAAGCGCCACTCGATCCGGTTCATGAG
Source organism: Candidatus Methylomirabilota bacterium (assembly GCA_035652475.1). GTDB lineage: Bacteria > Methylomirabilota > Methylomirabilia > Rokubacteriales > DASRDR01 > DASRDR01. Next base: position 3,900 of record DASRDR010000224.1, read on the forward strand.
CGTCCTCCTGGATACCCGCCGGGGGCCGCTGGCCCAGCTGCCTGTGCGCCGGGCGCTGCTCCACGCGACCGACATCGATGGGCTCGTCCGCTACGTCGCGCGCGGCAACGGCCGGCCGATCGCGACCGTCACGCTGCCGGAGGACGTCGGGTTCCACCCCGGGCTCCGGCCGTACCCCTTCGACCCCGGGAAGGCCCGCGCGCTGCTCGCGGAGGCCGGCCACCCGCACGGCTTCCGCCTGCAGGGCCTCGCGACGCACGAGACCCGGACGCTCGCGACCGCGCTCGCCCAGCAGTGGGCGAAGATCGGCGTCACGCTCGATCTCACGGTGGAGGGGCGGGCCCCCACGCTGTCACGGTGGATCCGCGAGCGGGACCGCCACGACTTCCTGATCGTGGATCCGACCAGCATCATGTTCGACGCGTCCTTCCAGCTCCGGGTCCACCTGGATCCCGCCCACCCGATGGCCCGGGCGAGCCAGCCGCACGCCCTCGATCTCCTGAACCGCGCCGACGCCGAGGGCGACGTGCGGGCCCGGGCCGCGCTCCTGATGGAGGTCCAGGAGATCGCCCACGACCAGGCGCTCATGGTCCCGCTCTACCAGGTGGTCGACCTGTACGGCATCCGCGACCGCGTCCAGAACTTCGTGCCGTCCGCGGACACCATCCTGCGCCTCGGCCCCGTCGGACTGACCCGGTGACGCCCGCGACGGCGGCGGGACCGCGGTCGCAGCGCCGCCGGGCGATGCGGCTCCCGATCGCGACCAAGCTGGCGCTGCTCGTGATCCCGCTCGTGCTGGTGCCGTTCGTCGGCATCGGCTACGTCCTGTACTCGACCACCCGCGCCACGCTCGAGGTGCAGCTCCAGGAAGAGCTCCAGGCCCGGCTCCGCCAGGTCGGGCTCCGGCTGCGCCCGTTCCTGCAGGAGCGGGAGCTGGACCTGGACGACATCGCCAGCCTGCCGCTCCTCATCGACTACGACACGCAGATCGAGTACGGCCTCGTCCAGGAAGCCGAGGTCACGCTCCAGAAGCTCGCCGAGCACCTGGGGCAGTTCGTCGGGCGCCGGGGGAGCGTCGTCGCCGAGGTGCGCTACGTCGACCACGGCGGCGCCGAGCTGGTCCGCGCCCAGGCGGCCGGCGTGTACCGGGTCGGGCCGGACCAGTCGCGGCTGCCGTACTTCCAGCGCGTCCGGGCGATGCCGTTCCCCGGCGGTCGCCTGGTCACGGTCGAGCGCTCGGAGAGCCTCGGGATCGACGTCCTCCGCCTGGCGCAGCCCATCTACAGCAAGTGGCAGGAGTTCCGCGGGGTCGTGGTGCTGGACGTCCCGATCGCCTACTTCGCGGGCATGCTCGCCGACGCCCTGGCCGGCCGCCAGGCGATCACGTTCATCGCCGACGCCTCGGGGGCGGTGCTGGCACCGGACGGCGCGGCCGACGCGCTGGGCGCGGCCGGCCGCCCCCCGGCGAAGCTGGTGGCGCTGCTGCGCGAGCCGGCCGCGTCCCCGCAGCTGGTCCACCTCCGGAACGGGAGCCGCGGGCTCCTGGTCTGGACCCCCGTCGAGACGCTGGGGTGGTCCCTCGGGGCGCTCACCGCGTTCTCGGAGTCGGAGGCCCGCGTGCACGCCCTGACGCGCTTCGCGCTCCAGTACGGCGGCGGGGCGGTGCTCGTGCTGGTCCTCGCGGTCACGCTCGTGGCGCGGACGGCCAGCCGGCGCGTGCGCCGGCTCCAGGCGGCGACGGCGCAGCTGATGCACGGCAACTTCGCCCTGCGCGTTCCCGCCGACGGCCGCGACGAGCTGGGGGACCTGGGGCGCTCGTTCAACGCGATGGCGGAGTCGCTGGCCCGGCGCGACGCCGAGGTGCGCGCCCGCACCGGGGAGGCGCAGCAGCGCCGGCGCGAGCTCGAGGTCCTCAACACGGTCATCCACGCCGCGCACACGTCACTCGACCTGGACGAGAGCCTGGCGAGCATCCTCGACAACCTGCTCGCCCAGTTCGGGTTCACGATGGGGGCGATCCGGCTGCTCGACGAGGAGAGCGGCCTGTTCCGCCTGGTCGCGCACCGCGGGCTCCGCCCCGCCTACGCGGCGAGCCCCACCGTGCTCCGCTGGGGCGAGGGCGGAATCGGCGAGTCGCTCCGGCGAGGCCTGCCGGTCGTGCTCAACGACCCGGCCGAGCTCGCGGAGTACCGGGACCGCGTCGTCGAGGGCGGGCGGCTGGGCGGCATGCTGTTCATCCCGATCCTCGCCAAGGGGCAGCCGCTCGGCGCGGTGGCCCTGGGCGCGCCGGAGCCGGTCGAGCTCGCGGAGGCCGAGCTTCGCCTGCTGGGGAGCATCGGGCTCGAGGCCGGGATCGCCATCCAGAACGCGCGTCTGTTCAGCCAGACCCAGCGGCTCCTGGCCGAGGCGGAGCGCCATCGCGCCCGCGCCGAGGCGCTGGCCGACATCGGGCGGTCGGTCACGGCGACGCTGCAGCTCGACCGCGTCCTCGACCTGGTGGAGGAGCGCCTCGGGAAGGCGATGGGCGCGGACGCGGTGGTGATCCTGCGGCTCGACGCGCGGGTGCTCCGGGTCATCCGGGCCCACGGGCTCTCGGGCGACCACCTCGCCCGGGCCGCGTTCGAGCTGGGGGAAGCGCCGATGGGGCTGGCGGCCTCGACGCGCGCGGCCGTGTGGACGTCGGACGTCGGCGCCGATCCGCGGTTCGCGGGCTCCGCCCGCTCGACGGCCCTGTTCCGCGAGGAGGGCGTGCGGGCGATCCTGGCCGCCCCGATCATCCTGAACGACGGGGTGTGGGGCGCGCTGGCGACGTACGACCGGGAGTGGCACGAGTTCAGCGCCGAGGACGTGGGCTTCGCGGCTGCCGTCGCCCAGCAGGCGGCGATCGCCATCGAGAACGCGCGGCTCTATGCGGATCTCCGGGAAGCCTACGGCCAGGTGAAGGCCGCGCAGGAGCAGGTCGTGCAGACCGAGAAGCTGGGTGCCCTGGGCCAGATGGCCGGCGGCGTCGCCCACGACTTCAACAACCTGCTGACCGCCATCCTGGGCCGCGCCGAGCTGCTGCAGCGCCGGACGAGCGATCCCCACGTGCTGAAGGGCCTCAAGGTCATCCAGCAGGCGGCGCTGGACGGGGCCGAGACGGTGCGGCGCATCCTCGGGTTCGCGCGGGCCAAGGGCGAGGAGCAGAGCGACGCGGTCGACATGCCGACCCTCCTCGAGCAGGTGGTCGAGATCGCTCGTCCACGCTGGAAGGACGAGTCGCAGGTCCGCGGGGTCGCCATCGAGGTCCGGCTGGCGGTCGAGCCCGTGCCGCCGGTCCGCGGCAACCCGGCCGAGCTGCGCGAGGTGTTCCTGAACCTGCTCTTCAACGCGCTGGATGCGATGCCGGCCGGGGGGACCATCACCCTCGGCGCCCGCCGTGGCGGCGGCGACGGGAGCGAGGGCGAGACGGTGACCTGCTTCGTCCGCGACACCGGCGGGGGCATGCCCGAGCACGTGCGCCGCCGCGCGTTCGACCCGTTCTTCACGACCAAGGGGGTCAAGGGGACCGGCCTCGGCCTGTCCGTCGTCTACGGCATCGTCACGCGGCACAGCGGCCGGGTGGAGATCGAGAGCCGCGAGGGGGCGGGCACCACGGTCAGCATCTCCCTGCCGGTGTTCCGGGGGGACGCCCGCCCGGAGCCGGCCGCCGAGCCCGCGGCGTCCGCCCGCGCGCGGATCCTGATCGTCGACGACGAGGAGCTGCTCGCCGACACGCTGGCCGACACGCTCCGGGCCGAGGGCGACCACGCGGTGGAGGTCCTGACGGACCCGCTGGTCGCGCTCGAGCGGGTCAGGACCGCGCCGCCGGACGTCCTGTTCACCGACCTCGGCATGCCCGTGCTCTCCGGGTGGGACCTGGCGGTGCAGGCGCGGACCCTCCACCCGGATCTCCCGGTCGTCCTGGTCACCGGATGGGGCCACCAGCTCGACCCGGAGCAGGTGCGGGAGTCCGGCGTGTGCGGCGTGGTCGCGAAGCCGTATCGGGCGGAGGACATCCGGCGGGCCCTGGCCGCCGCGCTGCCGCCCGCGCGCGTCCGCGC
>DASRDR010000225.1:0-8293 GCA_035652475.1 Candidatus Methylomirabilota bacterium
CGGCAAGGCCGCCATCCCGGAGCCCGGGCCGGGCGAGGCGCTCCTGCGCGTCCGGCGGGTCGGGATCTGCGGCACCGACCTCCACATCTTCCAGGGTCACCTGGACGCGCGCGTCCCGCGGGGCGGCGTCATCGGCCACGAGACCGTCGCCGAGGTCGTCGAGGCGCCGGCCGGCGCCGGGGCGCGTCCGGGCGACCGGGTCGTGGTGGAGCCGATCCGGTTCTGCGGAGCCTGCCGCGCCTGCCGGATCGGGGCGAGCTATCTCTGCTACAACCTGAAGGTGCTCGGCGTGGACCTCCCCGGCGGGATGCAGGAGTACTGGCCGGTGCCGGTCGAGCGACTCCTCCGGATCCCCGACCACCTGCCGGACGACCACGCCGCCCTGATCGAGCCGCTGGCGGTCGCCACCCACGACGTGACCCGGGCGGACGTCCGCGCCGGCGACGCGGTCCTGGTCTTCGGCGGGGGCCCGATCGGCACCCTGATCGCGCTGGTCTCGCGGCACCGCGGGGCGCGGGTGGCGGTGGTCGAGGTGAACCCCTTCCGGGTGGAGATGCTCGCCCGGCTCGGCCTCGAGACCGTCGGGCCCGCGGTCGACCCGGTGCGGTTCGCCACCGAGTGGACCGACGGCGACGGCGTCGACGTGGCGTTCGAGGTGAGCGGCCACCCGGCCGCGGTCCGCGCGATCAGCGACGTCGTGCGCGTCTGGGGGACCATCAGCATCGTCGCGATCCACGCCGAGCCGATGCCCGTGAACCTCCAGCGGTTCTTCGCGCGCGAGCTGAACCTCCACGGGAGCCGCCTCTACACGCGCTCGGCGTGGGAGGAGGCGATCCGGCTCGGCGCGACCGGGGCGATCCCGCTGGCGCCGCTGGTCAGCCGGACGCTCCCGCTCGAGCAGCTGCAGGACGGGATGGAGATCGCCCTGGGCGGCGGGCCGGTGATGAAGGTGCTCATCGACGTGACGGCGTAGCGGCACGTGGACGGACGACCTCCCCTCCCGGCGCGGCGGCGGGCGGCGGCGAACGCCACCTGCTCGTCCACGCCGGGCCGGCCGCGCGCCTCGACCCGGCCGCGCTGGGGATCAGTCGCGACTGAGCTCGATGTAGAGCTCGTTGAGCGCCCGGTAGCGGCGCTCCTGCTCCGCCGCGCACGCCCGGGCCTGGCGCGGGTCGCGGAACCGCTCCGCGCAGCGCTGCCGCTCCCGCGCGGCGTCGTCCAGCTGCGCGAGCACCCACCGGCGGCGGGCCTCGCGGTCTCGCGGTGCGATGTCGCGGGCGCCCGGCATGGGCCCGCTCGCCGGCGCCAGGCGGACCCCGGCCAGCACCGCGACCGCCACTCCCGCGGCGGCCCGCAGGAGCGCCCGGCGACTCCACCCGGAGCCCCCCGACGAGGCGCCGCCCGCGCCCCGACGCGGCATCGCCCGGCGGCCCTCCCGCACCGCTCCGCCGGCGAGTGCCGCCCGCGGCGCGGATCCGCGCGCCGCGTCTCCCTTCGTCTCCTCGGGCATGCGCCCACCCCTCCGAGCCTCGCCGGATTGCTCGTCGACCCGATCTCGGCGCATCGCGCTCCCCCTCCCCGCCCCGCGACCCGGCGTCGTCGCCGGTCGTCGCCGCTCCGTATCCACCCGCGCACGCCGCGCGCGGCCCGCTGACGCGGGGCCGGGCGCGATCGGAGGCGGCCGACCGGGCCGCGCGACGCCGCGTGCTATCCTCGGGACCGCTCGCATGAGCAAGCGAGATGCCGGCGCGCCGGACCGGGTCGCGGCTCCCCGTGGCGCGTCCGGGGAGCTCTCGGCGTGACGGCGTCCGATCTCCCCGGACGGGGCGGGCCGCGAGACGCGGGCGGCAGGCGGAGTCGGGCCCGGCGACGGCCCGGGCCCGGCGCCCGCGCCCGGCCCGCTGGGACGGCCGCCGCCGGGGCGGTGCTCCCGCCCGCCTTCTACCAGCGCCCGGCGCCGGATGTCGCGCGCGACCTCCTCGGCTGCACGCTCGTCTCGCGCCTGGGCCGCACGACGACCGCCGGCCGGATCGTGGAGACCGAGGCGTACCTGGGCCCGGAGGACGGCGCCTCGCACGCGGCCTTCCGGCCGGGCTCGCACGGGCTGCTCTACGGCGCGGGCGGGGTCGCGTACGTCTTCAGCGCGTACGGGCTCCACGCGTGTCTGAACGCGATCGCGGGGCCACCCGGGACGCCGGGGTGCGTCCTGATCCGCGCGCTCGAACCGGTGGCCGGGCTCGCCGCCATGGCGCGCCGCCGGGGGCTGCCGCCGGGACGACACGCCAGCCCGCGCGAGCTCCGCGCCCTCACCAGCGGGCCGGCCCGGCTCACCCAGGCGCTCGGGATCACGCTGCGCGAGAACGGCGCGGACCTCGGACGCGGAGCGCTGACGATCCACGCGCCGCGCCCACCGGCGCCCGTGGACGTGGCCTCGGGGCGGCGGATCGGGATCACCCGCGCGACCGAGCTCCCGCTCCGGTTCTGGGTCCGCGGGAACCCCTTCGTCTCGCGTGGCCCGGCGGGACCGCGGACCCGGCGGGGAATGCCCGGGCCCCAGCGCGAGGCGCGGCGAGCGCGGCCCCGCGCGCGTTGGCGGACGGGTGCGAGCCGGGCGGAGTCGCCGGGGCGGACAGCCCGGCTCCGCGCGCTGCCGGATGGGCGCCGGCCCGGACCGCGAGGGCGACCGCAGCCCCGCTCCGCACGCGCCGCCGGTGGGCCCGCCCGAGCCGCGGCCCCGAGCCGCGGCGATGGACGGCGACGGCCGGAGGCGGTCTAACCCGGCGCGGCGCCCTGGGTGTTGACGAACACGGCGTAGAGCGACTGGCTGGCGGCCATGAACAGGCGGTTCCGCTTGGGCCCGCCGAAGCAGACGTTCCCGCACACCTCGGGGATGCGGATCCGGCCGATCAGCTTGCCCTCGGGTGTCCAGACCGTCACCCCGCTGTAGCCCACCGCCCGGCCGGCGTTGCTCGAGCACCACAGGTTCCCGTCGACGTCGCACCGGACGCCGTCCGGCCCGCACTTGACGCCGTCGATCATGAAGTCGCTGAAGAGCTTGCGGTTCGAGAGCCTGTTGTCGCTCCCGACGTCGAAGACGTACATCTCGCCCCTGCCGCCCGGCCCCGTGTCGCCCGGCCCCTTGCCGGTGCTGACCACGTAGAGCTTCCTGTAGTCCGGCGAGAAGCAGAGCCCGTTCGGGTCCGGCACCTGGTCCTCGCCGGCCACCAGGTCGACGCGCCCGCTCGGATCCACGCGGTAGACGCTGGTCGGCAGCTCGCGCTTGAGCAGGCCGACCCCGGCTCGCTGCCCGACGCGGCTGCGGAGCCGCCCGGCGGCGTTGCTGGGCCCCCCGGGCGCGTCCGGCGCGCCCTCGTAGAGCTGCCCGCCGTACGGCGGATCGGTGAACCAGTAGCTGCCGTCCGGGTGCGGGACCACGTCGTTCGGCGAGTTCAGGCGCTTGCCGTCGTAGGAGTCGGCGATGACCGTGACCGAGCCGTCGTGCTCGTAGCGGACCACGCGCCGGGTCAGGTGCTCGCAGGAGAGCTGACGGCCCTGGAAGTCGAACGTGTTCCCGTTGCTGTTGTTCGAGGGCCGCCGGAACTCGCTCACCTGGCCGGTGTCCTCGATCCATCGGAGCTGGCGATCGTTCGGGATGTCGCTCCACACGAGGTACCGTCCCTGGCTGCTCCAGGCCGGGCCCTCGGACCACAGCGCGCCGGTCCACAGGCGCACGATCGCGGCGTTCGGCTGGACGTAGGCGTCGAACGCCGGGTCGACCGAGATGATGTCGGGGTCGGTGAAGTACGTGGTCGGCGCGCCGCCGGGCCCGAAGTCCCGGGGCGGCGTCGTGACGGTGCTCGGCGGGGCCGCCGGCTGGGCGAGGGCCGCGCGCGGCAGGGTCGCGAGCGCACCCGCGGTGCCCAGCACGGCCAGCAGCCGCCGCCGCGAGACAGGCGTGGTGCAATGATCCCGGTCGGCCGAGTCGTGCGCCATGGGGCAGCCCTCCCGATGATCAGCGGCGTGGAGACGAGGACGGCGAGCCACGCCCGGCCGCCGTGCTCCCGATGCCGTCACCGTAGCAACGCGCGCGGGGCGGGTCAATGCGGGCAGACCTACTGACCGGCCGCCATGGTCGCCCGCGTCGCGGGGTAGCAACGCGCGCGGGGCGGGTCAATGCGCGCAGACGGCTCCCTGACGGGGTCACCGAGCTGAAGTCGGCCACCAACGCGCGCGACGCGTCAATGGGGAGAGGCGCGGTCCGGGGTGCGGCCGGGCGCGCGGGTTCCCCCCGGGCCGGTGTTGCGGTGGCTGCGTCGCGGGCGCCTTCCGCTCCGCCGACCGCGGCCGCCACTCCGCCGTTCAATCGCTTCGTTCCGCCTGCGTTCGCGGGAGGATGGCCGAGCCCGTCTGCGACGCCGGATTACGGGGCGACCAGCGCCCCGACTCGACCGCGGTGAGGAAGTCCAGCACCGCCCGGTTGAACGCCTCCGGCTCCTCGAGGTTCATCGTGTGGCCGGTCTTGGGCAGGACGACCAGCCCCGCGGTCGGGATGGTCCGCTTGAGGAAGAGCCCCGGCTCGAGGCACGGGTCGTCCTCGTCGCCGTTGACGATGAGCGTGGGTACCCGGAGGCGCCGGAGGTCCGCCTCCAGCTCGTACACCGAGGGGCGGGTGAGCTGGACGCCGCGCATGGTGAGCCCGTGCCCGAGCGCCGACTGCGCGGCGAACAGGTCGCGGAACTCCCGCCAGCCCACCGGGTCCTTGTCGAGGAGCTGCACGCGGGTCGGCCCCTGGCAGTACACGTCGGCCAGCCGCTCCATGGGCTCGCTCAGGAACCGCCGCGCGGTGGCGTCGACGTCACGGTGGAAGCGCTCCCGCTCGCCCGGCACGCTCCCGTACCCGCAACCCGCCACGACCAGCGAGCGTGCCCGCCCGGGGTGCCGGAGCCCGAAGTGGAGCGTCGCGTAGCCGCCCATGGACAGGCCGCACACGTGGGCCTGCGCGATGCCGAGGCCGTCGAGCAGCCCGCGGAGGTCCTCCACCGCCTGGAGCTGCGAGTACGCCGCCGGGTCGGTCGGCACGTCCGAGGGCGGATACCCGCGGGCGTTGTAGGTGATGGTGCGGTAGCGGCGCGCGAAGAACCGCACCTGGAGGTGCCAGCTCCGCGACTCGCCCGCGAACTCGTGGACGAACACGAGAGGGGTCCCCTGCCCGACCTCCTCGTAGTGGAGTTGGACGCCGTTCACCGGCATGCGGGGCATGGGCGTCAGCGCCTCCCGGCGGGGCCCGGCGCGGCGCCCGGCCGCCGATGCCGTCGGCAGGACCCGCCGGCTGGCCGTCGGCACACCGGGCTCGCCTCTCGCGAGGCGGCGCCGGCCCGCCGCCCGGTCACCGGGCCGTCCCCTCGCCCGCGGCGTCGCCGAGACCCGCGGTCACCGGGCCGTCCCCTCGCCCGCGGCGTCGCCGGGCCCGCGGTCACGGGGCCCTCCCCTCGCGGGGCGTCCCCCGGACCCGCTCCCCGGTCGGATCCCACAGCGGCTCGGCGGCGACCAGCCCGGCCACCCACTCCCCGAAGAACTCCACCTGGACCTCGGTCCCCGGGCTCGCGACCTCGACCGGCAGGTACGCGTAGGCGATGCTGAGCCCGACCGTGTAGCCGAACCCCCCGCTCGTGACGCGCCCGGCGACGCGGCCGCCGACCCGGACCGGCTCGCCGCCGAGCGCGACCCAGGTCGGATCGGCGAGGGTCAGGCACGAGAGCCGCCGGCGGATCCCCTCCGCCCGCTGCCGCAAGAGCGCCTCCCTCCCGACGAAGTCGCCCTTGCCGAGCTTCACCGCGAACCCGAGCCCCGCCTCGTAGGGCGTGTCGTCGGGGGTGATGTCGGCGCTCCAGTAGCGGTACCCCTTCTCGAGCCGGAGCGAATCGATCGCCCGGTACCCGGCCGCGACCAGCCCGTGCGGCCGGCCGGCCTCCCAGAGCGTGTCCCACAGCTCGAGCCCGTACTCCATCGGCGCGTAGAGCTCCCACCCCAGCTCGCCGACGTAGGTGACGCGCGCGGCGAGCACGGGCACGCGGCCGACCGCCAGCTCCCGCGCGGTGAGGTACGGGAACGCGGCGTCGGACAGGTCGGCGGTGGTGGTCGCGCCGAGGATGTCCCGCGCCCGGGGCCCCCAGAGGCCGAGGCAGCAGTGCCCGCCGGTCACGTCGAGGAGGTGGACCGAGCCGTCGGCCGGGAGCTCGCGCCGGATGAAGCCGCGGTCGTGGGTGCCGAACGCGGTGCCGGTCACGATCCGGAACCGGTCGGGTCCGAGGCGGGTGACCGTGAAGTCGCACTCGATCCCGCCCCGCGCGTTGAGCATCGAGGTGTACACGACCGACCCCACCGGCCGATCCACGTCGTTGTCGCAGAGCCGCTGGAGGAGGCCGAGCGCGCCCGGCCCCACGATCTCGAACTTCGAGAACGAGGTCTCGTCGAAGAGCCCCGCCCGCTCGCGGGTCGCGCGGTGCTCGGCCTCGATCGCCGGCGACCAGAAGCGGCCGGCGAAGCCGCGGGGGCGCCGGCGCTCGTCGCCCGCCGCGGCGTTCGGCTCGAACCAGTTGGGCCGCTCCCACCCGGACTTCTCCCCGAACGCCGCCCCCAGCTCCCGGAGGCGGGGGTAGGCCGGGGAGAGCCGGAGGCCGCGGCCGGTCTCCCGCTCCTGGTTCGGGTAGCGGAGGTCGTAGTAGGTCCGGTAGATCTCGTGGGTGCGCTCGAGGGTGAGCCGCCGCGATCGGTACTGGGCGCCGAACCGGCGGAGGTCCATGTGCCAGACGTCGAGCCCCGGGTCGCCCTCGACGATCCAGTCGGCCATGATCCGGCCCATGCCGCCCGCGCCGGCGATGCCGTGGGCGCAGAAGCCGCACGCGACGAAGAAGCCCCGGAGCTCCGGCGCCTCGCCCAGGATGAACTCCCCGTCGGGCGTGAACGCCTCCGGGCCGTTGATCAGGCGGACGATCTCGGCCCCGGCGACCGCCGGCACCCGGCGCACCGCGCCCTCCAGCAGCGGGGCGAAGCGCTCCCAGTCGGGCGGCAGGAGCCTGTGGTTGAAGTCGGCCGGCACCCCGTCCAGCCCCCACGGCGCCGGGGCTCGCTCGTAGCCCCCCACCACCAGCCCGCCGACCTCCTCGCGGAAGTAGACCAGGTTGTCCGGGTCGCGGAGGGTGGGCATCCGCGGGTGCACGTCGTCGATCGGCTTGGTCGTGAGGTACTGGTGGGCCATGGGGACCAGCGGGATCGTCACCCCGGCGAGCCGACCGATCTCCGGCGCGTAGATGCCGCCGGCGTTCACGACCACGTCGGTCCGGATCGTCCCCGCGGTGGTCTCCACGCCGCGGACCCGGCCGTCCCGGGTCGCGATCGCGACGACGCGGGTGCCGGTGCGGAGCCGCGCGCCCCGCCGCCGCGCGCCCTCGGCGAGCGCCATCGCCAGCCCGCTCGGATCGAGATGGCCGTCGGTCGGGAGATGGACGGCCGCCAGCACCCCCTCGACCGCCATCACCGGGAACAGGCGCCGGGCCTCGTCCGGCCCGATCTCCTCGAGCGGCAGGCCGAACGTCTTCGCCCACCCGGCCTGGCGGCGATGCTCGAGGACGCGCTCCGGGGTGCAGGCGAGGCGGAGGCTCCCGACCTCCTTCCAGCCCGGATCGTGCCCCGTCTCGCCGGCGAGCCGCCGGTAGCACTCCACGCTCCACATCATGAGGCGGGTCAGCGCCACCGAGGAGCGGAGCTGGCCCACCAGGCCGGCCGAGTGGAACGTGGAGCCGCTCGTGAGCTCGGCCCGCTCCACGAGCACGACGTCACGCCACCCCTTGGCGGTCAGGTGGTACGCGATGCTCGCGCCGCCCACGCCGCCGCCGATCACGACCGCCTGCGCGTGCTCGGTCATGGGGCCCGATTGTAGCAAGGGGCGCACCCCTTGACACGGCCGGGGGCGCTCCCGGAAAGTCGGGGCCAGGGTCCGGAACGTCCGAGCCGACACGCCTGCGCGGCCGCGCGCACGAGGAGCCGCACCATGGACCAGCGCCCGCCTGCTCCCGCCCCCCGCCCGGTCCCGCTCACGCGACGACAGCTGCTGGCGGCCGGAGGGACCGCCCTCGCCGCCGCCGTCGGCCGGCCCGGTCGGGCCGCCGCCCAGGCCCGGCGCGGCGAGATCGTCGCGGGGCTCTCCGAGCGCATGCTGACCCTCGACCCCGCCAACCACTACTCGATCTCGGCGACGTCGGTGCTCCGCCACGTCTACGATCCCCTGGTCGAG
>DASRDR010000226.1:0-2414 GCA_035652475.1 Candidatus Methylomirabilota bacterium
GAGCGTCGGGGCTCCCCGCCCGCGCGTGACGCCGGCCGGACGCTGCGCAGCGTGCTCGCGGCAGGCCTCCTCGTCGCGCTCCTGGCGGCCCCGGCGGGGGCGGGGGAGGAGTGGGGCTGGCTCGGGGTCCGGATCCGGGACCTCACCGAGCAGGAGATGGAGGAGCTCTCCGCGAAGCTGGAGGTGCGCGAGGGGTACGGGGTGATGGTCGCCGAGGTCATCACGGAGACGCCGGCCCAGGCGGCGGGCCTTCGCGACGGGGACCTCATCGTCGCCATCGACGGCCGGCCCGTGACCGAGACCCGGATCCTCCAGCGCGTCATCGGGAACACGCCGGCGGGCCGGGAGATCACGCTGTCGGTGCTGCGCGACCGGCGCCGGCAGGACGTGCGGGCCCACGTCGGGCAGATGCCCCCCGAGATGGTGGCCGAGCGCATCGCCCTCGAGTTCGGCTTCTTCGTTCGCGACGTCCCGCCCGACAACCCGGCGGCGCCCGCCTCCCGGGCGCCGGTCGTCGCCGCGGTCACCGAGGGGAGCTCGGCCGCGCGGGCCGGCCTCATGGTCGGCGACCGCATCAGGGCGCTGAACGCCCGCGCGATCGACTCGATGGAGGCCTTCCGCCATCTGGCGCGGGAGGTCCTCCTCCGCGACCCGCTGGAGCTCCGGGTGGAGCGACGCGGGGAGCAGCTCACGCTCTCGCTGCCGCCCGCCCAGCCGCCCCGGCTGTGAAGCGCCTCCACGTCCTGGTGGTGGAGGACGACGCCGCGCTGCGGGACCTCCTCGGCGAGGTCCTGCGGGGCTGGGGCTACGAGCTGGTCGCGGTCGCGAGCGGGGGCGAGGCGCTCGAGCTCCTCAAGACCCAGCTCTTCGAGGTGGCGGTGCTCGACATCCACCTGCCGGAGATGGACGGGGTCGAGCTGCTCCGCCACATCAAGCGCCACGATCCCTCGATCGAGGTGCTGATGATGACCGGGGATCCCACCGTGGCGACCGCGGTCGAGACGCTCAAGCTCGGCGCCTACGACTACCTCACCAAGCCGCTCATCCTGGAGGAGCTGCGCCACATCCTCGAGCACATCCTCGAGCGCCGCATGCTGCGCCAGGAGGTGAACACGCTCCGCAGCCGCCTCGGCGAGCAGCTCCGGGTCAGCGAGCTGGTCGGGGTGTCGCCCGCGATGACGGCGGTGAAGGAGATGATCGTGCGGGTCGCGCCGGCCGACTCCCCGGTCCTCATCGAGGGCGAGAGCGGCACCGGCAAGGAGCTCGTGGCGGCCGCGATCCACCGGCTCTCGTCCCGGAGCGGCGGACCGTTCATCACGGTGAACTGCGGAGCGGTGCCGGGGGACCTGCTGGAGTCGGAGTTCTTCGGCCACGTGCGCGGGGCGTTCTCGGGGGCGGTCGCCGACACCCTCGGGCTCTTCCGGTCGGCCCACGGGGGGACGATCTTCCTGGACGAGATCGCGGAGCTGCCGCCCGCGCTCCAGGTGAAGCTGCTCCGGGTGCTCCAGGACCGGGAGGTGCGGCCGGTCGGGTCTACCCGCAGCTACTCGGTCGACATCCGGGTGATCGCCGCCACCAACAAGGACCTCGAGGGCGCCATCAAGGACGGCAGCCTGCGTCAGGACCTCTTCTATCGCCTGAACGTGGTCCGGATCCACATGCCGCCGCTCCGGCAGCGCAAGGCCGACGTGCCGGCTCTGGTGACCGCGTTCATCCGCCAGTTCAACCAGCGCTTCACCCGGGAGATCAAGGGCATCGCCCCGGACGCGATGGCCGCCCTGACCGGGTACGACTTCCCGGGGAACGTCCGCGAGCTGGAGAACCTGATCGAGCGCGCCTACGCGCTGGGCGCGCGCGAGCAGATCACGCTCGAGGACCTGCCGGCGCTGGGCGGCGCCGCCGCCACCGCGGCGGCGGCCGCCCCGGCGCCTTCGCCGGCGGTCCCGGTCGGCGTCCCCACGCTGGCCCAGGCCGAGCGCGAGCTGATCCTGCGCGCGCTGGAGTTCCACCGCAACGACCGGGCGAAGGCCGCCCGGGCGCTGGGACTCTCGAGCCGGACCCTCTACCGGCGGCTCAAGGAGTACGGGCTCAACTAGAGGCGACCCGCGCGGCCGCCCTCGACGCGGCGGTGTACCCCCCCCCGGCCGGCGTCGTCGGCGTCTGGCGCGATGCGCGCCGGGGGCGCCCCCGATCCAGGTCCCGCCGACGCCTCCGCCGCGGTCGCCGCTCCGCGGCGCCCCCACTCCCGCTCGACGCGGGGCCCGCGCCGGGCGCGCGACGGGCGGCGACTCGGCCGCGCCTTGCGTCGCGCTCCTGCCAATCTGACAGGATGTGCCGCTGCCAGGTTGCGCCGCCCGTCGTGGGTGCCGCGACGCGGGAGCACAAGGGGCCGCGCTCGGCACGATCCGGGGCGG
>DASRDR010000227.1:0-8325 GCA_035652475.1 Candidatus Methylomirabilota bacterium
CGTCCGGGTCATCGGGCCGTTGTGCGAGCGGGCGTTCCAGAGGTCCGCGCTCGGCCAGTACGGGACCCGGGCCAGGGAGGGCTTCAGGCCGAAGATGCCGCAGAGCGCCGACGGGATGCGGATCGAGCCCGAGCCGTCCGATCCGTGGGCGAGCGGGCCCAGGCCGGCCGCGACCGCCGCGCCCGCGCCACCCGAGGAGGCGCCGGAGGTGCGGTCCAGGTTCCACGGATTCCGGCAGGGCGGCCCGATCAGGTTGTCGCACATGTCCTTGTAGCCGAAATGCGGCGTGTTCGTCTTTCCGAGGAGGACGCCGCCCGAGCCGCGGAGCCGGGCGGCGACCACGCCGTCCTCCGACGGCACGTGGTGCTCGAAGAACCGGGAGCCGTAGGTGGTCCGGATGCCCGCGGTCGGCTCCAGGTCCTTGATCGAGTAGGGGATCCCGTCGAGGGGGCCCATCGGCGCGCCGCGCTGCATCCGCGCCTCGGACGCCCGCGCCAGCTCGCGGGCGTGGTCCGCGGTGACGGTCAGGTAGGCGTTGAGCCGGGGGTTGAGCTGCTCGATGCGCGCCAGCACGGCGTCGGTCACCTCGACGGGCGAGACGGCCTTCGTGCGGTAGAGCCGGCCGAGCTCGAGCGCGGACGTGTAGCAGAGGTCGGTCGCGTTCATCGGGTCCTCCTGGTGCTGATCGAGCGACACGCGGGGGCCGAGCGGCCGGCCCGTGATCCGACGGGCCCCAGGGTAGGGCGGCCGCGGGACCCTTGTCCAGCGGGCGCCCGGGCCGATGCTCGCGGCGCGGTGGCCCGGCGCGTCAGTGCTTCCCGAGGATCAGGATGACGATGCCGAGGAGCATCACGACGCACCCAGGCCAGATCCGGCGGATGCGGGCCCCTTCCCCGAACATGAGCCAGCCGATCCCGATCGCCAGCAGGATCTCGATCTGCTTGACCGACTCCACGTACGAGCTGACGGTCATCGTGTAGGCGGTCGTCCCGAGCTGGGTGGACAGCGCCGCGAAGGCGCCCAGCCCCACGAAGCCGAGCCAGTGCCGCCCGAGCTGGCGGAAGTGGCGGGCCGAGCGCCAGAGGACCCACGGCGTGATCAGGATCGAGCAGAAGAGATAGCCCATGAAGACCGCGAACGAGGGGCTCGAGAGGAGCGCGATCCGCTTGATGAGCACGACCGACGGCGCGTAGAAGAGCGCGGCGCCCAGGGTGTAGCGCTGCCCCGGATCGCGGGCGAGCGAGACGAGCGGCGCCCAGACCGACACGTGGGCGCGGCTCACGTTGATCAGGTACACGCCGAGGACGCAGACCAGCACGCCGGTGATGCCCGCCGGCGAGGGCCGCTCGCCGAGCGCGAGATAGCCCCAGACCACCAGCAGCACGACGGAGAGCTTCCAGAGCGCGGTCACCAGCGAGATCTCGGCCACCTTGAGCGCGATGGCCAGGCACTGGGTCCCGATGATCTGGGTCGCGGCGAACAGGAGGCAGTACCAGTAGACGTCCGGTCCGCGGCCGGGGACACCTTCCACCAGGAGCGGGATCGCCGCGAAGGGGAGGATGAACGTGAACCGTCCCCAGACGTTGATCGTCTCGTCGAGCGCGTGCCCGAGACGCTTCATGACCATGTTCCGGAGGACCTGGAACAGCGCGCTCCCGACCGCCAGCCCGAACCAGAGCATGCCCCCTCCTCGGCCGCCGCCGTCGCGGGGCGCCGCGCGCCATCGTAGAGGAAAGCGGGCGGGTCCGCGAATGCCCGCGGCCGGCCGGGGGTCCGCCGGCGTTGACAGCGAGCCGGATCCGATGCTAGCGGTGGAGCATCCCCGCGTGGCGGCCGACGACGGCACCGGCCGCCTGTTCGCGGTCGAGCGGGTCGGGCGCATCCCCTCGGACCGAGGGGCAGCCCGTCTACCCGCGGAACGCCCCCGCCGCCGGCCTCTTCGAGAGGGTCTTCGGAGGCGCGCCCGGCGCCATGCAGGCCTTCCGCGACCGGCTGACCCGGGACGAGATCCGGCGGGTCACCGCGCACGTGCGCCGGCCTTCGACACGAGGGATCGTGGACCGCCGGCCCCGGGCGCGGTGCCGCCGCGGGACCGGCGACGGGGCGGGGCGGCCCCCCGCGTTGCTCCGCGCGCGCCGGCGGCCGCCTGATCCGCTACGCGGACCTGCCGGCCGCGCTCGAGGCGGCGCTGGCCGAGGGGCGGGGGACGCGCGACTGGCGCATCCACTTCCACGTACCCCTGTTCCGGAAGGCGCTCGGCCGCTTCGCGAGCACCCGGGACGACCTCCGGGCCGTGCTGGAGGCGGTGCGGCGGGAGCCGCACACGGGCCACCTGGAGGTCGAGACCTACACGTGGGACGTGCTGCCGGAGGCGTACCGCCGCGAGGACATTGGGCGTCGTCTACGGCACGCTCGCCCGGATGCTGCCGCGGGACCGGGGCGTGATCGTCCAGGTGGGGTCGGCGCTCGCGTACCGGGGCATCCCGCTCCAGGCGGCGTACTGCGGGGCCAAGCACGCCATCCAGGGCTTCATGGACTCGCTCCGCTGCGAGCTTCTCCACGACGGGAGCGGCATCCAGGTCACGATGGTGCAGCTGCCGGCGATGAACACCCCGCAGTTCCGGTGGGTGAAGAGCCGCCTGCCGCGCAAGGCCCAGCCGGTCCCGCTCATCTTCCAGCCGGAGGTCGCGGCCCGCGCGATCCGGTGGGTCGTCGACCATCCGCGCCGCGAGCTCTGCGTCGGGTGGCCGACCGTCAAGGCGATCGTCGGCACCAAGGCCGTTCCCGGGATCACGGACTGGTATCTCGCGCGGACCGGCTACGACGCCCAGCAGAGCGACGAGCCCGCCGATCCCGCGTGGCCCGACAACCTGTGGGCGCCGGTGGCCGGCGACCACGGCGCGCACGGCGTCTTCGACCGGCGCGCCACGCCGCGGAGCCTGCAGCTCTGGGCGACGACGCACCGGGCGTGGGTCGCGCTGGCCCTGGCCGCCACCGCGGCGCTCGCGACCGCCGGCCGCCGCCGCGCCCGCGCGTGACGGCCGGGCGGGCGCGCGGCCGGACCGCCGGGCGCCGCCCGGCCCCCTCGGATCGGGCCGAGGGCCGCCCCCGGCCGGCCCTCGCCGCGGCGCGCCCACCGGTCTTCCGGCCGCTCGCCGCAGCCCCGCCGGGCCGCCGCGGCGCAGCTGGCGCCGGACCGGGACCGCGTGCTGGTCCAGAACGTCTCGGCGACGCACAGCATCGCCGACGCGGTCGTCGTCAAGGACCAGGACGTCTTCCTGGTCGTGGAGCCGAGCGGGAACGTCCCGCTCGACGACGGGCGCGGGTGCGGCCTCCACTTCCATGACTGCCGGTTCCTGGACGGGTATGAGGTCCGCGTCGGGGGCCGGCCGCTGGTGCCGCTCGCCGGAACACAAGCCTCTCCACGCGCCTGCGGCGCCGCTCGGGGCAATTCTCATCTGCCTCTCATCGCCCTCTCATCCCCGGCGCATAAGGTGAGAGTCGGGAGGTGAGGTCTGATGGTGTCTGATCCAGTCCGCAGCTCCGGGGCGACGACGCCGGCGTTCCCGGCCGTCGCGCAGCCCTGGATCCTGGGCCTCTACGGGATGGCCGGCGCGACCTTCATCGTGGCGGCGCACATGGCCGGGTGGTACGGCGGTCCCCGCAGCGCCTGGCTGCTCCTGCCGTTCGCCGTGGTCATCGGCGGGGTGACGCAGTTCCTCGCCGGCATGTGGGCCTACCGCGCCGGCGACGCGCTGGCGACGGCGATGCTCGGGACCTGGGGATCGTTCTGGATGGCCGACGGGCTCCTGTACGCCGTGTACGCCACCGGCCGGGTGACCAGGCCGGAGGGCGCGCTCCCCGAGATCGGGTTCTGGTTCATCGCGCTGGCGGCGATCACCTGGATGGGCGCAGTGGCCGCCAGCCGCACCGGCACGGCCCTCGCCACGGTGTTCGTGCTCCTGGCCGCCGGGTCGACGGTCGCGATCTTCGCCGCGGGCTTCGGCATCGAGGCGCTGACGATGCTTGCCGGCTGGCTGTTCGTCATCGGCGCCATCTGCGCGTGGTACACGGCGACGGCCATGCTCTTCGAGGAGGTGTTCGGGCGCGAGGTGCTGCCGATGGGGCGGCGCACGATGCTGCCCGAGACGTCGCGCTCCGGCCCCCCCGCGTCGCTGCGCGAGCCCGCGACCGCGCACCACACGCGGTAGCTCGAGCTCCGATCGCTCGTCCTCGGCCCCCGGCGCCGCCCGGGGGCCGAGCGGCGGCTCGCCCGGCCCTCGCCCGGGCTCGGCCGGCCCTCGCCCGCCCGGCGGGCGGCCCGGCACCGGGCGCTCGGGGCCCTCCCGCCCGGCCCGCGCCTCACTTCCCGGGGATCCGGAGCCACGTCCGCGTCATGAAGTCGTCGAGCGTCCCGACCCTTCGCGGGGTCGAACGAGGACGGGGTCATGCGCCCCGTGTCGGCCGGCCATCCAGGCCGCGCGCGGGGTCGCCGTCTAAGCCTCGCGGATCCGGCGCTCGAGGCGGTCGATCGCCGCTGCCACGTCGGCCATCGGCAGATCGACCCGGAAGAACAGCTCCAGGTTCAGCACGACCTCCTCCGGGCCGAAGTGCGCGGTGAGGGCGCGGCCCACCCGCGCGACGGCCGGGTCGGCCTCGGCGAGCGCGCGGATCTCGGCCACCGTCTCGGGGCTGGCGCTCTCGCCGACGAGGAGCCCCAGCGTCTCGCGGGCGAGGAGGACGGCCACCACCATCAGGATGAGGCCGATCGCCACCGAGGCCGCTCCATCCGGGTACGGGGTGCCCAGCCGCTCGCCCAGGAACACGCCCAGGAACGCCACCAGGATCCCGAGCAGCGCCGCCGAGTCCTCGAAGAGCACGGCGAACACGCTCGGATCCTTCGAGGCGCGGATCGTGGCCCAGATGCTCCGGCCCCGCTGCCCGCGGCGGAACTCCCGCAATGCCACGGCCCAGGAGGTCGCCTCCATGACGGCGGCGATCCCCAGCACCGCGTAGTTCCAGCCGCTTCGCTCCAGACGCCGCGGCCGGAGCAGGTGCAGGGTGCCCTCGTAGACCGACATCCCGCCGCCGACGGCGAAGATCAGCACGGCGACGACCACGGTCCAGAAGTACAGCTCCTTGCCGTACCCGAACGGGTGCACGCCGTCGGGGCCGCGCCGGCTCCGGCGCAGCCCGATCCACAGCAGGACGCCGTCGCCGGTGTCGACCAGCGAGTGGATGCCCTCGGAGGTCATGGCCGAGCTGCCCGTCAGGACCGCAGCGGCGAACTTCACGGCGGCGATCGCGAGGTTCGCCGCCACCGCGGCGAGCACCGCGATGCGTCGCGACGGCTTGGCCACTCTCACCCTCCTCCGTCGCCGGTCACGCGGACCGGCTGCCCGGATGGAGCAACCCGGGTGCCGCCGCGCGGACGTCCGGCCGCGCGCCCGGCCGGGACACCGTGACGCGATGGCGACATGGTCGACGCCGACGGACCGCGACGCATCGGCGTCGACTCCCGCCAACCCGACAGGCTGGCGATGACGGAGGTCACAGCGCACGGCCGGCGCGACGAGGCGCGGACGCGGCGCAGCAACCCGGCGGCTCCGCGCCACTTGATCCGGTCGCGTCCGGCCGCCGGCGCGGCGAGCGCCGGCGGGCGGTGCCGGCGGATGCTCGCCTGCTGGGCCGGCGCCGGAGCTTCGGGGTTCGCCGCCCGGCTCGCGATCCGGCGCCGACGGCGGCCCACGAGCCGCTCGCGTCCGGGCGGCCGGCGCCGTGCGGGATGCCTGGACGGGGGCGGCGGCCCACGCGCGCGGTGGTCGGCGCGACCGCGATCTCTGCATGCGAGCGCGCGCGGCATCCGGCCTCGTGATGGAGCGCGCGCCGCGGCGCCTCGCGCGTCGTCGACGGGCCTGATCGCGGGTCGGGCGACGGCGCGCGCGTCGCCAGCGTGTCGTCGAGACGACAGCGGGCCGCCGTGGCGGGCACTTGCCTTGCACCCCCGCATTTCGCCGTGCAGGGGACCGGCGGCGCGAGCGAAGCTCGGCGACGGGCGGTCGGCCGGACGGTGTGGGCCATCCCGAGGGGTATCTCCCGGGCTGGAGTCACGGCCCGGCCCCCGCGCTCCGCAGTCACGAGACCGTCTGCGTGCTCAACGCCGGCGACCGGGACGCCCATCTCTCGATCACGATCTTCTTCGCCGACCGCGAGCCCGGCGGCCCCTACCGCATCACCGTGCCGGCCCGCCGGACGCGGCACGTGCGCATCAACGAGCTGACGGACCCCGCGCCGGTGCCGACCGAGACCGACTACGCGAGCCTCATCGAGTCGGACGTGCCGGTGGTGGTGCAGCACACGCGGCTCGACTCGCGACAGGCCGAGAACGCGCTCATCACGACCATCGCCTACGCGGAGCCGTCCTGAGGCTTCGGGAGGAGCGAGACCCATGGCCGACACCGCGGCGGACGTCCTCGTCGACACGATCCGGGACTGGGGGGTGGAGGTCGTCTTCGGCCTCCCCGGCGACGGGATCAACGGGATCATGGAGGCGCTCCGGAAGCGCCGGGACGAGATCCGGTTCGTCCAGGTCCGCCACGAGGAGGCCGCCGCCTTCATGGCGTGCGGCTATGCGAAGTACACCGGCCGCCTGGGGGTGTGCCTGGCCACCTCGGGGCCGGGCGGGATTCACCTCCTGAACGGGCTCTACGACGCGAAGCTGGACCAGCAGCCGGTCCTCGCCATCACCGGCCACCACTACCACGACCTGATCGGCACCTTCGCGCAGCAGGACGTCGACCTGGACGTGGTGTTCAAGGACGTCGCCCTCTACAGCACGCGCATCATGGGCCCGGCCCACGTCGAGAACGTCGCCGACCTCGCGTGCCGGACCGCGCTCGCCTTCCGCGGGGTGGCGCACATCAACTTCCCGGTGGACTTCCAGGACCACGAAGGGGGCCCGCGCTCGAGGCGGAACCGCCCGGGCCACACCTCCGACGTCCCGGCGCTGAGCGCTCGCCTGCCCGCCGCCGAGGACGTCCGGCGCGCGGCCGAGGTCCTGAACGCCGGCCGGAAGGTCGCGATCCTGGCCGGCCAGGGCGCGCTCGGGGCGACCGCCGAGCTCGAGGCGACCGCCGAGCGGCTCGGCGCGCCGATCATCAAGCCCCTCCTCGGCAAGGCGGCGGTCCCCGACGACAGCCCGTACACGACGGGCCCGATCGGGCTCCTGGGCACCGAGCCGTCGCAGGAGGCGCTCGAGGGGTGCGACACGCTGCTGCTGGTCGGCACGTCGTTCCCGTACATCGAGTTCTATCCGAAGCCGGGGCAGGCCCGTGGCGTCCAGATCGACCTCAACCCCCAGCGGATCGGCCTCCGGTATCCGGTCGAGGTGGGACTGGTCGGGGACAGCGCGCGCACGCTGGGGGAGCTCCTGCCGCTCCTGGCCCGCAAGGAGGACCGGCGGTTCCTGGAGGCGGCGCAGGCGGGGATGCGCCGGTGGTGGCAGCTGATGGAGGAGCGGGGGACGCGGCGCGACCGGCCGATGAAGCCGCAGGTCGTCGCCTGGGAGCTCGGGAAGCGCCTCAGCGACACCGCCATCGTCTCCTCGGACTCCGGGACGATCGCGACCTGGTTCGCGCGGCAGATCCCGGTCAAGCGTGGGCAGAGGCACTCGCTCTCCGGGACGCTGGCCACGATGGCCAACGGGCTGCCGTACACGATCGCGGCCCAGGTCGCGTATCCCGACCGGCAGTGCGTCGGCTTCGTCGGCGATGGCGGGTTCGCCATGCTGATGGCGGAGTTCGCGACCGCGGTGAAGCACCGGCTCCCCGTCAAGGTGATCGTCGTGAAGAACGATACGCTCGGGCAGATCAAGTGGGAGCAGATGGTCTTCCTGGGGAACCCGGAGTACGGCTGCGACCTCCAGCCGATCGACTTCGTGGCGTTCGCGCGCGCCTGCGGCGGCGCCGGGCTCCGGATCGAGGATCCCGCGCAGTGCGGGGCGATCCTCGACGAGGCGCTGGCCACGCCGGGGCCGGTCGTGGTGGAGGCGGTGGTCGACCCGTTCACTCCGCCCATGCCGCCCAAGGTGACGGCCCGGCAGGCGGTTCACCTGGCCGAGTCCCTGGCGCGGGGCGAGCCGCACCGCGGGAGGATCGCTTCCACGATCCTGGCCGACAAGGTCCGGGAGCTCATCTGAGGGGCCCGGAGACCGTGAGCGCGGGGCGCGGAGCGGACCGGTTGCCCGGTCAAGGCGGCGTCCCGGTGCGCGTGCCGGGGGACCGGATGCCTTTCGGCCCGCCGCCGCGCCGGCACGCCACCCGATCG
>DASRDR010000228.1:0-16321 GCA_035652475.1 Candidatus Methylomirabilota bacterium
GCCCCGTCCGCCTTCGCGGCGACCGCCGCGCCGCGCCCCAGAGCCTTCCGCTCCCCCCTCCGTCTTCCCATGGTCACCTCCGTCAGGAGCATCCTGTTGCTCCCCAGTCAGGTGTCCAAGGAAATCCTGGGGCGGGAGACGCGCCGCGATGACGAGCTCGATGTCCTCACCGATCAGGCGGCTCAGCATGGGCGCCATGCCGCCGACGACCGCGTTGAGATCGAGCCGCTTCGGCTGGAGCACCTGCTTCCGGCTGAACGCCAGGAGCTGCCGGGTGAGCCCGGCGGCCCGGTCGGCGGTGGTGTGGATCAGGTCCACGTGCCGGCGCCACTCGGGCCGGGATCCGAGCTCGCGCCGCAGGAGCTCGCTGCGTCCGAGGATCACCGTCAGCAGATTGTTGAAGTCGTGCGCGACCCCACCCGCCAGTCGCCCGATCACCTCCATCTTCTGCGCCTGGGTGAGCTGCTCCTTGGTTTGGGCGAGTTCCTCGTACGCCCGCCGCATCTCCACCAGGCTCGTCTGCGCCGCGACATAGAGGCGGGCGTGCTCGAACGCGACCGCGACCTCGCCGGCGAAGCGCTCGGCGAGCGCGATCTCCTCGGGCGAGAAGACCCGGCCCGCCTCGGCGCCCACCACGAGCGCGCCGATGACCGTCCCTCGCAGCGCGAGCGGCACCGCGAGCGCGGCCCGGTACGGCGAGGCCATCACGTTTGCGCGCGCCTCCGGCTCGAGCCGGATCTCCGGATCCGCCAGGAGGTCCCGGGTGACCACGGGCTGGACCGCGGCGATCGCGCGCCCCACGGTCCCGGAGCCCGGCGCCAGGCGAATGTTCCACCGGACCCCGGCGCCCACCCCCGCCACGAAGAGCGCGGCGCCCGAGCCCTGGTCCAGGCGATACAGGGCGGCCATCTTCGCCTCGAGAAGCCCCGGGAGCGCCTCCACGACGGCGCGGGCGACCTTCTCCGGCTCCGGCGACTGCGCCGCCAGCCACGCGACGCCGCCCAGGCTGTCCGCCATGCGCCGGTCGCGCTGGATGCGATCGACCGCGCGCATCATCGTCTCGGCGACCTGGTTCACCTCGCGGACCGGCGTCGGCGGAACCTGCAGCGGCCGGCCGTCTTCCAGGTGCGGGGCGGCCGACGCCAGCGACAGGATCGAACCGCTCAGCCGGCGGGCGAGGAGGCCCCCGATCGCGAGGCAGAGCCCCGCCACGGCCCCGCCGACCGCCAGCAGCAGCCCGAGGTACCGGCGGAGCGGCGCGTCGATCGTCGAGGCGGGCACGCCGATCGCAACCGTCCAGGCGGTCCGGGGCGACTGGCTGAACGCCGCGAAGACCGGCACGCCCTCCTTCGTGAAGAGCCGGAAGGCGCCCTCCGCCTGGGCGTCGACCCGCGCCCGAAGGTCCGGCGTCGCGGGCTGGCCAACGAACTGCTCGGGTCCGCGCGTGCGGCCGATGATCGTGCGGTTCCCGTCGAGCAGCGAGGCGATCGATTCCGACGGCAGGCCCTGCTGGCGCAGCACGGCGGACAGCGAGTCGGACGCGAAGCCGGCCAGCAGCACGTAGCGCACCCGGTCCTCCTGGAACACGGGCACGCCGACGGCGACGCAGGGCCGCCCCGAGACGCTCCCCTCGAACAGGTCCGCGACCGCGGGCGTGCCGGACGCGACGATGCGCCGGACCAACGCGGGGTTCGAGGTTCGCGGAAGGGCGCGGCCGAACGGCACGCGGAGGTTGACCAGCTGCTGCCCCGAAGGATCGACCAGGACGATGTTGTCCCACGCCGGCTGGCTCCGGAGCGCGATGCGTGCCTCGCGGTCGAAATCGGCGGGCCGCAAGGGGTTCAGGTGATGCGACGTCGCGAGGAGGGAGAGCGTACTGACCGAGGCCTGCACCTCGCGATCGATGGCGACCGACAACGCCCGCGCCGTCTGGAGGAGCCCCCGCTGGGCGGCGAGGCGAGTCTCCCGGTGCAGCAGGGCGACGATCACCACCGAGAACGCCAGGATCGGCAGGAGGGTCGCGACGATCAGGATCAACAGGTGGGTTCGTACCCGCATCTCGCCGCCCCGCCCCTCGGTCGGGCTGCCTCCGCCGGTCCGCGCGAGCCGCCCGGCCGTCCGGTCGTCACGTCACGCGAGCTCGCCGCCCGGCCGACCGCTCGGCCCCCGCGCCGCACCCCGCCGCCGCTCACCGCCCCGGCGACGGGCTGGCCTCGCCCCGAGCGCGCCCGCCGTCGAGCGCCTGCGCCGCGTGCCCGTTGCGGGTCCGGTTCATGCGAAGGACCTCCTGGGTGATCCGGTGCACGTCGGCCGCCGCGAACGGCTTGGACACGGTCGGCCGGGCGGCCCGCTCGAGGAAGGTCACGACACCGGGACCGAGCGCGTCGCCGGTGAGGAAGATGACGCGACCCAGCATGTCCGGGAAGCGGCTCTCCAGCATCCGGTAGAGACCCGGCCCGTCGAGCTCCGGCATCCGGAGGTCGCTCATGACGAGGTCGTACCGCCGCCGCTCCAGGCGCTCGATCGCGGCGCGCCCGTTCGGCACCGTGTCGACCTGGTGGCCGTCGCCGGACAGCATCTCGGCGAGCACGGCGGCCACGTCGGCCTCGTCGTCCACCACCAGCACCGCCCCGCCCGGCACCGGAGGCGCGGCGAGAGCGGCCGCCGCGCCGGCTGCCTCCGGTCGGGCGATCGGGACGGGCAGCTCGACCGAGAACCGCGCCCCGCCGCCGGGCACGTTCTCGGCGCGTATCGCGCCGCCGTGATTCTCGACGATGCTGAGGCAGAGGGACAGGCCGAGCCCGGTCCCCTGCCCTGGCGGCTTGGTCGTGAAGAACGGCTCGAAGATCCGCGGCTGCACCTCGGGGGGGATGCCCGGTCCCGTGTCGGTGACCTCCATGGACACCCAGGCCCCGGTCGGGTCGACGCGGGTCGCGATCGTGATCCGGCGCGGCGGCGGCGTGTCCCGCACCGCGTCCTGCGCATTCGTCAGGAGGTTCACCGCGACCTGCTGGAGCTCGTGCGGATCGGCCCACAGCGGCGGCAGGTCCGGCTGGAGTTCGAGGGAGACCTCGATGTTCCCGACCCGGAACAGGTACCCGAGCAGCTCGATTGCGCCCTCGACGACCCGGTTCAGGTGGACGCTCTCGCGCTCCGGCGGATGCTGACGGGCGAGCGCGAGGAAGTTCTTGACGATCCGGCCGCAGCGCTCGGCCGCCTGGACGATCTTGTCGGCACGAGCGCCGAGTGGCCCGTCCTTGGCGCGCATCTGCAGCAGTGCGGCCTGGCCGATCACCACCGAGAGGGGATTGTTGAGCTCATGGGCGACCCCGGCCAGGAGCTGCCCCATCGCGGCCAGCTTCTCGTTCTGGTGGACGAGACCGCGCTGGCGCTCCAGCTCGGCGGTCGCCTCCTTGTAGGCCGTCACGTCCTGCTTGATGGCGATGAAGTGGGTGATCGCCCCGGACGCGTCGCGAACCGGCGTGATGGTCTCGCGCTCGGTGTAGAGCGACCCGTCCCGCCGGCGGTTCACGACCTCGCCGTGCCAGACGTCCCCGCCGACGATGGTGCGCCAGAGGCTCTCGTAGAACGCCGCGTCGTGCCGGCCGGACTTCAGGAGCCGCGGCGTCTGGCCCCGCGCCTCGTCCGCCGAGTAGCCGGTCAGCCGGGTGAACGCCGGATTGACCCACTCGATGCGGCCGGCGCGGTCCGTGATCACGATGGCGTTGGCCGCCGCCTCCAGGGCGGCGCCCTGGAGCGTGAGCTGCTGGGCGACCCGGCGACGCTGGGTGATGTCCCGCGAGACGCCGATGAGCCCGACGATCCTCGCCCGCTCGTCCCGCAGCGGCGAGACGTTCACCTCCACCCACACCGTGCCGCCGTGCTTGTGCGGCATCTCCAGCTCGAGCATCCAGGGACCACCCGCGCCGGCGCGCCGGGCGCGCTCGGAGGCCACCAGCGCCCGCACCCGCGCGCACGACTCCGGCGTGAGCCGCTCCTCGAGCGACTGCGCCAGGACCTCCTCGACGCTGTATCCGCGGAGGCGGGTGACCGAGGGGCTCACATACGTCAACCGGAGCCGGGCGTCGAAGACCCAGAGGACGTCGCTGACGTTCTCGGCCAGCAGCCGGTACCGGCGCTCGGAGTCGCGCAGCTCCTGCTCGACGCGCTTCCGCTCGCGGATGTCCTCCATGAAGGCGACCATCCCCGCGAGGCGACCCTCCGGATCGAGCACCGGCGTCACGGACAGACTCACGTCGACCAGGCCGCCGTCCTTGCGGCGGCGCCGGACCTCGACCCCGCAAAACGCCTCGCCCCGCGCCAGCCGCTCACGGAGCGACTGGTGCTCCGCCCACCCCTCGTCGGGGACGAACGGGAGCGGCCGGTCCCGGACCTCGGCCTCGCACCATCCGAACAGGCGCTCGGCCGCCGGGTTCCAGTGCCGGACGGTCCAGTCGGGGTTGACGAAGACGATCGCCAGCGGGGAGCCTTCGACCAACGCCCGCAGGAGCGACTCCGGAATATCCAGGCTGGACGGCGACGTCGCCATGATGGGCAAATCGGAACGAGCAAGGACCGTGCCGACCCCGGCGCGCGGGTGAACTGGCCCGCGGTAGCGGCCTCGGTCCGGCGGCGGTACCGTCGCCGGCCTCGTCCGCGACGAGCACCGTGACCCCGAGAGCGGTCGTGCCGCCCCAACTGGGGCAGCGCCACCGCACGGGTCAGGGCGCCGGCCGGTCGTTCCGGCCGCGCAGCGGCCGGTGCCGCCGATGACGCGGGGCGGCGACGCCGATAGCGCGCGGGATCGGGGGTGTGCGGCCGCCCGATCGGACCGGCGGGCCGGGACTCGGGCGCGCCAGCGAGGAGCGCGGGCGCGCGGGCCAAATGGGTGCGAGTACACTGGCCCGCATGCGCTTCCCCCGCGGGCTCCACGCCCTCAACCACCGGCCGTTCCGCCGCTTCTTCGTGGCGCAGCTCCTCTCCCAGGTCGGCACGTGGATGCAGAGCGTGTCGCAGGCCTGGCTGGTCCTGCAGCTGACCGGCTCCCCGCTCAAGCTGGGGCTTCTCGGCACCCTCCAGTTCGGTCCGATGCTCGTCCTCTCGGTGGTCCCCGGCGTGATCGCCGACCGGTGGTCCCGGCGGCGGCTCCTGATCGCCACCCAGGGGACGCTGGCCGCGCAGGCGGCGGCGCTGGCGGCCCTGGTCGCGACCGGCCGGGCCCGCTACTGGCAGGTCGCCGTCCTCGCCCTGGTGACCGGGCTCGCGACCGCCATCGACGCGCCCGCGCGCCAGTCGTTCGTGATGGGCCTGGTCGGCCGCGCGGACATCCTGAACGCGGCGGCGCTGAACTCGGCCGCGTTCAACGCGGCGCGCATCGTCGGGCCCGCCGTCGCGGGCGTCCTGATCGCGCGGTTCGGCGTGGCGCCGGCGTTCGTGATCAACGCCGTCGGCCTCGGCGTGGTCCTGCTCACCCTCCTCGCCCTCCCACCCGACGCCGGCGGGCGCGCGGCGGCGCGAGGCTCGATGGCCGCCCAGATCGGCGAGGCCGTGCGGTTCGCGCGGCGGAGCCCGGGGATCGTCCCGCTGCTGGGCCTCCTGCTGGTGGTGAGCCTCTGCGTCTTCAACTTCTCGGTCTACGTCCCTCTCCTCGCCCGGACCGTCCTCGGGGTGGGGCCGGAGGGGTTCGGCTTCCTCATGGCGGCGCTCGGCGTCGGCGCGGTCTCGGGCGCGCTGGCGCTCGGAACCCGGGTGTCCCCCGATCCGGGCCTGCGGCTCCTGTTCGCCGCCGCGGCCGGCGCGTGCGCCGGGCTCGTGCTGCTCTCGGCCAGCGGCCGCATCGCGACCGCGGCGCTCCTGCTGCTGGTCACGGGCGCCGCGGGGATCGTCGCGACGACGGGCTGCAACACGGCGCTCCAGCTCCTGGCGCCGGACGAGCTGCGCGGCCGCATCATGAGCCTCTACACGTGGGTGTACGGGGGCGCCTACCCCATCGGCTCGTTCCTGGTCGGCGCGGTCTCCGAGCGCTACGGCGTCGCGGTGGCGCTCCGCGGGATGGGCGTGGCGGGCCTGCTGCTGCTCGTGGCGGTCGCGGCCAGCCGTCCGGAGCGGGCGCCGGTGCGGGCGGTCGTGAACCGCTGAGCGCGCCGGCCGGTCAGCAGACGGGGCGCCCGAGAACCGCCGGGTCGATCCGCCGCGGCACGAGCCGGCCGTCGCCCGGGTCGCCCAGCACGCGGCCGTG
Source organism: Candidatus Methylomirabilota bacterium (assembly GCA_035652475.1). Taxonomy (GTDB): domain Bacteria; phylum Methylomirabilota; class Methylomirabilia; order Rokubacteriales; family DASRDR01; genus DASRDR01. The sequence continues at coordinate 6,239 of DASRDR010000228.1, forward strand.
ATCGGCGATGACGCGGCCCCGCAGCACGGTCGTGACCGGCCAGCCGGCGACCTCCCAGCCCTCCCACGGGCTGTAGTCGCTCACGTGGAAGTCGTCGTGCCCGAGCGGGCGCCGGATCGTCGGGTCGATCAGGACGAGATCCGCGTCGCTGCCGGGCGCCAGGACTCCCTTCCGCGGGTAGAGACCGAAGATCCGCGCGGCGTTGGTCGCGGTCACCTCGGCGAAGCGCGCGAGCGACATCCCGCGCTTCACGACGCCCTCCGTGTACGCGATCCCGACCCGCGCCTCGGCCCCCAGGTTGCCGCCCGTCACGTCCTCGATCGTGCGTCCCTGGAGCTTCACCGCGAGGCTGGTGGGATACTCGTCCGTCGCCAGGGTGGAGACGCCGCCGTGGACGAGCCCGCGCCAGAGCGCCTCGCGATCCTCGGGGAGCTTCAGCGAGGGGTACGTGTGCGCGCAGAACCCCCGGGGGGTCCGGTAGTGCTCGGCGTCGAAGCAGGCGTACTGGTGAAGCGTCTCGGCGTACACCGGCGCCCCGGCCGCCCGCGCCTCGCCGACCGCCTCCACCCCTTCCCGCGCGGAGGTGTGCACGAAGTAGACGGCGCTGTCGGTCGCCCGGGCGAGCCCGATCGCGCGCCGGAAGGCGAGCTGCTCGGAGAGCTTCGAGTGGACCAGGTGCATGTTCGCGCCATCCAGCCGCCCCTCGGCCCGGAAGCGCTCGTAGGCGGTCTGGACGAGCTCGTCGTCCTCCGCGTGGACGACGAGAAGCCCGCCGTGCCCCGCGGCGACCTGCATCGCGAGCTGGATGCGGCCGAAGTCGAGCCGGAACGGCGCCCGGGCGGGGTGGGGCGGCAGCACGTCGGTGGTGAAGACCTTGAAGCTCGGGAAGCCCGATGCGATCGCCTCCGGGAGCTGGTCGAAGACCCGGAGCGGGAGCGCGCCGCAGAGGGTGACGTGGAAGCTGTAGTCCACGTGCGAGCGGCCTTGCCACCGGGCCGCGCGCCGCTCGATCGCCTCCGGGAGCTCGGTCCCCGGGCGGACGAAGCAGAAGTCGATGTGCGTCGTCGTGCCGCCGCACGCCATCCCGCGCGTGTCGTCCTCGGGCCCGAGCGTCTCGCTGGGGTGCTCGGGCCGGGTCCGGATGGGATGCGCGAGGTGCGTGTGCGGCTCGACCCCGCCCGGCGCCACCACGTGGCCGGCGGCCTCCAGCACGCGGGCGCCCTCGGTCGGGAGCGTCCCGGGCAGCGCGATCACGGCGATCCGCTCGCCCTGGACGCCCACGTCCCACGCCCCCGCACCCTGCGGCGTGATGACCGTCCCGCCGCGCACGACCAGGTCGAGTCCCACGCGGCGAGCCTAGCGTGGGCGCTTGCCCGGGGTCAACGCGGCGAGACGGCGGGCGCGAGGCGGCGCCGCACCCGCTCGTGATGGGCCTCGTGGTGGCCCAGGTAGAGCCCCGCCCCGACCGTGAGCACGAGCCCGCCCAGGGTGGCCGGCCCCGGCACGCTGCCCCAGAAGACGTAGCCCCACAGCACGGCCCACGCGATGGTCACGTACTCGAACGGGGCGACCGCCCCCGCCGGCGCCGCCCGGTAGGCCTGGGCGAGGCAGTAGGCGCCGGCGCCGGAGATCAGCCCGCAGGCCGCCATCAGCGCGAGATCGGCGCCGTCCGGCGCCGTCCAGCCGCGGAGGAGGAACGCGGCGCTCGGGTGGAGCGCGCTCTCCTGGCCGTGGCGCCCCGCCAGGAGCCCGCCGGCCAGCGCGACCACCAGGTAGAGCACCGTCGAGCTCAGCGCCATGCTCGCGCCGCCGTCGGTCCGCCCGAGCTCGCGCGTGATCGTCTGCGCCCCCGCGTAGCAGACGGCCGACCCGACGGCCAGGGCCGCGGCCGGCTCGAAGACGCCCGTTCCCGGGCGGAGCACGATCAGCACGCCGAGGAAGCCCACCGCCAGCGCGCTCCAGCGGCGGGCCCCGACCGGCTCGCCGAGGATCACGGCCGAGAGGACGGCCAGGAACAGGGGCGCGGCGAAGTAGAGCGCCACGACATCGGCCAGCGGGAGCGCGGCCAGCGCCAGGTAGTAGGTCGTGAACGCCAGCACGGCGCAGGCGCCGCGGGCGACGTGCAGTCCCGGGCGCCGCGTGCGGAGCCCCGCCCGGCCGCGCTCCCACCACGCCAGTGCGGCCATGGGGCCGATCGACACCAGGCAGCGCACGAACCCGATCTCGAGCAGCGCGTACTGGCCGCTCAGGAGCTTGATGATGGCGTCCTGGAGGGAGAAGACGGAGACCCCGGTCACGACGAACGCGATGCCGCGCCGGGGGGCGTGGAGGCGAGCGGGCGGCGGCGCGGGCGGGACCATGCGACCGCCGCACGAGACCACCATTCCCGCCGCGGGTCAAGGGTGGCCTCGCGGGATGGCCGTTGTCACGCGGCCGGCGCCTTCGCCCACACCCTCTCGCCTGACGGACGCCGGTCCGGATCAGGCTTGTCCCTCAGGTCCGACGTGGCAACGGGACGGGGAACCCCGTCAGCTGCGGGCGCGCGGCGGCGGCCAGCCGCCCCGCGCGAGCTCCCACAGCAAGGCCACCCCGATCCACGCGGTCACGCCGCCCGTGAGGATCAGGTCGACGGCCACCACCGGATGGTCGGCCAGCCGGCCGCTCCACGGCACCTCCACCAGCGCGAACCCGGCGAACGCGATGCCGAGGCCGATCCCGAGCACCATCAGCCGGGCGCACGCCGCCAGGAACCGCTGCATCACCGCGGGCCCCGGGTCGCGTCCCCGCCGCCCGACACCGCCGCCGCGCCCGTCGTCGGGCGACGGCCCGGCGCTATAATTGCCATCGAACGCAGGCCGCCCCTCGCCATGATCGATCCGGTCGAGGTTCTTCGCCGCCATCCTTACTTCACCGATGTGAGCGCCGCCGCGCTGGAGGCGGTCGGCCGGCGCACGATCGTCCACCGGTACGAGCGCAACGCGCTGCTGTTCGTCGAGGGCGAGCCGCCGCCGGGCCTGTACCTCGTCGCCGAGGGCAGCGTGCGGCTCTTCAAGGCCTCTCCGCAGGGCCGCGAGCAGGATCTCTTCCACGCCCAGCCCGGGGAGACGTTCAACAACGCCGCCGCCTTCGACGGCGCCCCGATGTTCGCGAACGCCCAGGTCGTCGAGCCGGCGGTCCTGCTGCTCATCCCGCGGACCGCGCTCCAGGAGCTGGTCCGCCAGTACCCGGAGCTCGGGCTCGCCGCCGCGCGCGTCCTGGCCAGCCGGCTCCGCGAGGTCGCGCACCTGGCCGGGGACCTCTCGCTCCGCCAGACGCTCGCGCGGCTGGCCGGCGTCCTGCTCCGGCTCTCGGACGGGGCGACGACGTTCACGCTGCCCGTCCACCGGGAGCTCGCGGCGACGATCGGGACGGTGCGGGAGGTCGTCACCCGCGGGCTCCGGGAGTGCGAGCAGCGAGGGGTGCTGACGCTCGGCCCGCGCCGGAGCGTGACGATCCTCGACCGCGCCGCGCTGGAGCGGCTGAGCGGTCCCTCCTGGCCGGGCGTCGTCTGAGCGGCCCCCCTCGTCCTTCCCACCCCTCCAGCCTGCCGCAGCCGGCCCGGCCGCACCGTGACTTGAGTCGCTGGCCCGCCCGGCCGGCGCGGGACGTCCACCGGCGGACTGGCCGCGCCGGGCGGGTGCGCGGGAGCCCGGGCCCGGCCCGGGCGAGGCCGTCAGCGCGGCCGGCACGCGAGCGGGGGCGCCGGCGCGGGGCCCGGCGGGCGCACGGGAGCCGCGGTGGTACGATGGCGGTGCCGCCCGGAGGGGTCCCCGCCGATGCGGATCCTGGTCGTCGAGGACGAGCGGAAGGTCGCGAGCTTCATCCGCCAGGGCCTGGAGGAGGAAGGCCACACGGTGGACGTCGCGGCCGACGGGGTCGAGGCGCTGGAGCTCGCGCTCGGCGGCCCGCCGCCCGACCTGGTGGTCCTCGACGTGATGCTGCCGCGCCGCGACGGGTTGAGCGTGCTCCGGACGCTGCGGGAACGCCACGTGGACACCCCCGTCCTGCTCCTCACCGCCCGCGACGCGGTGCCGGACAAGGTCACCGGCCTCGACCTGGGCGCGGACGACTACCTCACCAAGCCGTTCGCGTTCGAGGAGTTCCTGGCCCGCGTCCGGGCCCTGCTCCGCCGCGGCGCGGGGCGACGGGCCCCGGTCCTCCGGGTGGCCGACCTGGTCCTGGACCCGGCGACCCGGGAGGTCCGGCGGGGCGCGCGCCGCATCACCCTGACGACCCGGGAGCACGCGCTCCTCGAGTACTTCCTGCGCAACCCGGGGCGGGTCCTCACGCGCCCGATGCTGGCCGAGCACGTCTGGGGGCTCGGCTTCGACCCCGAGAGCAACATCATCGACGTGTACGTCGGCTACCTGCGCCGGAAGATCGAGGCGGAGGGCGAGCCCCGGCTCCTCCACACGGTCCGGGGCGCCGGCTACGTCCTGCGGCAGGAGCCGTGACGCCGCGCTGGCCACTCTCCCTCCGCGCGCGGCTCACGCTCTGGTACACGAGCGTGCTGGTGACGATCCTCGTGGTCGCCAGCACGGCCTCGTACACGCTCTTCCAGCGGAGCGTCATGCGCGACCTGGATGCCTCGCTCCTCCTGGTCGCCCACGTCATCCGCGACACCGGCTCGGCGGTGCCGGGGACCGTGCTGGTCCCCGGTCCGGACGCCGCCGTCGAGGGCCTGGTCGGGCCGGAGGGCCTCGACAAGTTCTTCCAGTTCCTCGATCCCGGCGGCGCGCCGGCGTTCCGCTCCCGCCGGCTCCGGGGGCGCACGCTCCCGCTCTCCCCGGAGGCGGCCGCCAACGCCCGCCTCGGCCGGGAGACGTTCGAGACGGTCACCCTCCCGGCGGGGGAGCGCGTCAGGCTGGTCACGGTGCCGATCGTCCAGGAGCACCACCTCGTGCGGTTCGTCCAGGTCGGGATGCCGCTCCGGCCCGCCGAGCAGACGCTCCGCCACTACGTCGAGACCCTGCTGGCCCTGGTCCCGGTCGGGCTGGTGCTCGCCAGCGCGGGCGGCGCCGCCATCGCCCGGACCGCCCTCCGGCCGGTGGGCGACATCTCCCTCGCCGCCCGGCGCATCACGGCCGAGGCGCTCGGGGAGCGCATCGCCGTGCGTGGGACGGGCGACGAGCTCGATCACCTGGCCGAGACCCTGAACGGCATGCTGGCGCGACTGGAAGGCGCCTTCGCCCACATGCGCCGGTTCGCGGCCGACGCCGCCCACGAGCTCCGAACGCCGCTCACCGCGCTGAAGGGCGGGATGGAGGTCGCGCTCCGGGCCCGGCGGGACCCGGAGGAGTACCGGGCCGTCCTCCGGTCGAGCCTGGAGGAAGTCGAGCGGCTGATCGCGCTCTCGGAGGATCTCCTGCTGTTCTCGCGGACGGAGGCGGGCGGGCTCCGGACGCGCGCGGCGGTCGACCTCGAGCCGGTGCTCCTCGAGGTCTTCGACCTGGGGCTTCGCCTGGCGCAGCCCGCCGGCATCACCCTGCGGGTGGAGGCGAGCGAGCCCGCGCGCGTCGCCGGCGACGAGGCCGCGCTCCGGCGCGCGTGCCGGAACCTGGTCGAGAACGCGATCAAGTACACGCCGAGCGGCGGCAAGGTCGAGCTGGCCCTGACCCGCGAGGGGGGCGAGGCGTGCCTCTCGGTCCGGGATTCCGGGCCGGGGATCGAGCCGGCCGACATCGAGCGGATCTTCCAGCCCTTCGTGCGGCTGGACGCCGCCCGGGCCCGGGCGACCGGCGGGGCGGGCCTCGGGCTCGCGATCGCCCGGTCGATCGTCCAGGCTCACGGCGGCACGATCACCGTGCTCAGCGCTCCGGGCGCGGGCAGCGAGTTCACGATCCGGCTGCCCCTGGCCGCCTGAGGGAGCGGGGCTGCCCGCGCCGGGGCCGGGCGAGCGCCGGGCCCGAGGCCTCCGCCGCCCGACTCCTCTTGCTGGCGCGACCGGAGTCGGGACCCCAGGTGGTCCCTCCATGTCGCCCGCCTTCCCTCGTCCTCACGGCGGTCGAGGGCGTGGTGATCCACGAGTGCCAGTGGCCGTGAGCCGCGCCCGGGACGCGACCGCCCCGGGCACGCTCGCCTCCGGGCGGCCGGCCCGTCACCCCGATGGCTCGCAGGTACGCGCCTGAGAGAGTTCTCATCCCGCTCTCATCGGATCCTCATGGGGGCTCGCTACGCTCGGGCCAGGTACGGCTCGCGGGACCGGCCGCCGTTCACCGGAGCCGACGAGTCGCGGAACCCGCTGTCGCGTCCGGAGCGTCGTCCGGAGTCGAGGAGGAGGGTCGCCATGTCGCTTCGAGCCTGGTCCCGCCGGAGGGTCCAACCCGTTCTCGCGCTGATCGCCGTGCTCGCCCTGATCGGAATCGGGATCGGGATCGGGCGGGCCACGACGCCGACCCGGCTGTGGACGGACCAGCCGGTGGTGAGCGCCCCGGGCGCCACGGTCGGGGTGCCGGACTGGGTGCGCATCGCCAAGGCCGTGAAGCCCGCCGTGGTGAACATCAGCACGAAGCGGGTCGAGCGCGGGCCGGACTTCCGCCCCGACCCCGAGGACCCGTTCGAGCGGTTCTTCGCGCCCTTCTTCCGGGACTTCGGACCCCGGACCGTCCGGAGCCTCGGATCCGGCTTCATCATCAACGCCGACGGTCACGTCCTCACCAACAACCACGTGGTGGACGAGGCCTCGGAGATCCGGGTGCGACTCTCCGACGGCCGTGAGCTCGGGGCCCGGGTGATCGGGCGGGATCCCAAGACCGATCTCGCGCTCCTGAAGATCGACGCGGGCAGCCTGCCGGTGGTCCCGCTGGGCGACTCGGCCGAGCTGCAGGTGGGGGAGCCGGTGATGGCCATCGGCAACCCGTTCGGGCTCGAGCAGACGGTCACGACGGGGATCGTCAGCGCCACCGGCCGCGTGATCGGCAACGGGCCCTACGACGAGTACATCCAGACGGACGCCTCCATCAACCCGGGCAACTCCGGGGGGCCGCTGATCAACGCCCGCGGCCAGGCGATCGGCATCAACACGGCGATCTTCAGCCGGAGCGGGGGCTCCATCGGGATCGGGTTCGCGATCCCGGTGAACCTGGCCAAGCCCGTGGTGACCCAGCTGGCCGAGACCGGCCACGTCGTGCGCGGCTGGCTCGGGGTGGCGATCCAGCCGCTGACGCCCGACCTGGCGAAGAGCTTCGGCCTCCCATCGGCGGAGGGTGCGCTGGTCTCCTCGGTCGTCGACGACTCACCGGCCACGAAGGCCGGCGTGAAGGCCGGGGACGTCATCGTCGAGTACGACGGCAAGAAGGTGGCCCGCGCCGACGAGCTCCCGAAGGCGGTCGCGGCGACCCAGGTCGGCCGGGCGGTGCCGATCACGGTCGTGCGGGACGGCAAGCGCCTGGCCCTGACCGCCACGATCGGGCGCCTCGCCGACAACGAGCAGGCCGCCGGGCGCCCGGAGGGCCCGAGCGCCCGGCCGGCGCTCGGCCTCACGCTCGAGCGCGTGACCCCCGAGCTGGCGGCGCAGCTCAACCTGGACCGGCCGCGGGGCGTCCTCGTCCGGGGCGTCGAGGACGACAGCGCGGCCGCGAACGCGGGGATCCGGCCGGGCGACGTGATCCTGGAGGTCGACCACCGGCCGGTCACGACGGTCGCCGACGTCCGGAACGCCGTGGCCCGGCATCCGCGGAGGAAGCCCCTCCTCTTCCGGCTGAGCCGGGAGGGGTCGAGCCTCTACGTGGCGGTCGCGGGCTGATGCCGGGCGGGCCGCCGCCACCGGTCACCGTCCGGCCCGGGAGCTTGGAGACCCTCGACGCCGGGCGCGCCCCGGGAGCGGCCCCGGGCCGGAAGGAGGTTCACACGATGCTGCTCGCTCGCTGGCTCGCCGGGCTCACGACCCTGGTCGGGATCGTGCTCGCGCTGACGCCGTGGTTCCTGAGCTTCACCCAGGACCACGTGGCGGTCCTCGACACCGCGATCGGCGGGATCGTCGTCGCGGTCCTGGGGATCTCGCTCTTCTACCAGACCACCGCGCCGGCGCCCCCCCACCTCGGCCCCCGCTGAGATTCGCGCCGGACACGGCCGCGGCCGACGGCGTGGGGGGCTGGGCGGGCGCGCGGTCCGCCGCGCAGCCGGCCCTCCGGCCGGCCGGCGCACCTACGGCAGGACGATCCGGCCCCCGCCGACCGCCCGCAGGAAGTCGCCGAGCCCCATCTGGAGGTACGGGTTGTCGCGCTTCTCGGCGCCGAGCGTCGAGTCCGGGCCGGCGTAGTTGTGGCCGGGCAGCAGCACCGTGTCGTCGGGAAGGCGGGCCAGCCGCTCCGTCAGGCTCCGGTGCATCTCGACGGGGTCGCCGCCGGGCAAATCCGTCCGCCCGCAGCCCCGGATGAAGAGCGTGTCGCCGGACACGAGCCGGCCCTCGACCAGGAAGCACTGGGAGCCCGGCGTGTGCCCGGGCGTGTGGAGGAACGTGATGGTGAACCGGCCGACCGCCAGCTCGGCGCCGCTCTCGACCTTGACGACGTCCGTGCCGAAGCCCCGCAGGAACTCGCGCTCGGCCCGGTGGACGTAGACGCGCGCCGGCACGCGGCCGAGCAGCTCCTCGAGCCCCGGGATGCGGCCGGGCATCCCCCAGTCGGCCAGGCTCCCGCCGACGTGGTCCTGGTGGGTGTGGGTCACCAGCGCGCCGACGATCCGGAGCCCGTCGGCCTCGGCGGTCCGCACGATCGTGTCGATTTCCCAGGCGGCGTCGACCACCACGCACTCGCCCGCCTCGCGATCGCCGACCAGGTACACGAAGTTCTGCATCGGCCCGAGCTCCAGCTGCCGCAGGTACAGCCCGGAGTCCACCGCCGGCCTCACCGGCCCCGGAAGCGGGGCGGCCGGCGCTCGCGCGCGGCGGCCAGCCCTTCCCGGAGGTCCTCGCTGCCGAAGGTGATCGCCTGGCAGAACGTCTCGTACTCGACCGCCGCCGCCACCGCGCTCTCCAGGTCTCGGTAGACGGCGCGCTTGAGCATCCGGACCACCAGGGGGGCGCCGGCCGCGACGGTCGCCGCGGTGGCGAGCGCGGTCGGCATGAGGTCGGCCCGCGGGACCGCCCGGTTCACGAGCCCGATCGCCTCGGCCTCGCGACCGGACACGACGCGGCCGGTGTAGAAGAGCTCGAGCGCCCGGGCCGTCCCGATCGCGCGCGGCAGGAGAAAGGTCGAGGCGAGCCCCGGGTGGAGGCCGAGCCGCGCGAAGTTGACGCTGAGCCGCGCGTCCTCGGCGGCGTAGCGAAGGTCGCACCCGAGCGCCAGCGCGAGCCCCCCGCCGACCGCGTGCCCGTGGACGGCCGCGATGGTCGGGATCCCGAGGCGCCAGAGCGACAGGTAGCGCTCGTAGTAGCCCCGCATGACCTGGCGGCGCGCCTCGACGTCCCGGGCCGCCTGGGCCTCGATCAGCGCCAGGTCGCCCCCCGCGCAGAAGGACTCGCCGGCCCCGGCCAGGACCAGGACGCGCACGTCCTCCCGCGCCTCGAGCCCGCCCAGCGCCGCCGCCAGCTCCTCGCCCAGCCGCTCGCTCATCGGGTTCCGCCGCGCCGGCTGGTCGAGGGTGAGGACGGCGATCCCCTCCGCGATCTCGAGGCGGAGCGTGTCGGGCACGGGCCGGCGGGCGCCGAGCTAGAGCAGGAGCTCTTCCGGCGTCGCCGGGAGGTCGCCCAGGCTCTTGGTCTCGATGGCGTAGAGCGCCGGCTGGCCGGGCACCCGCACGTAGGTCAGCGGCCCCTCGCGCTTGCCGAGCGCCAGCGCGGCGATCGTCTTGCCGTCCTTGGCGAGCAGGGTGACCGTGGTCGCGCCGGCATCCAGGCCGTAGCGGGCCGGGTCCCAGTCGCGCTCGGCGACCAGCTCCTTCCACTTGAGGTTGCGGAAGGTCCAGACGAGCTCGCTCACCCGGCCTCCCCGCGCCCGGCCCTTCTTCGGGCTGGCCAGCGCCCAGTCCTCCTCGCCGCTGCCGGTCCGCTCGAGCGCGAGCGTCTGGTTGGGCCGCTGGATGGTGATGCGCGCCACGTCCCGG